>JBDKFA010000188.1:0-2741 GCA_039798945.1 Pseudomonadota bacterium | reverse complement strand
ACAAGATGCTGCACCTGGACATCAAGCCGGCCAACATCTTCATCACCAACGACAACAAGGCGGTGCTGCTGGACTTTGGCGCTGCGCGCGAGGTGCTGAGCAAGGAAGGCAACTTCATCCGCCCGATGTACACGCCCGGCTTCGCCGCCCCCGAGATGTACCGCCGCGACGGCCAGCTCGGCCCGTGGACCGACATCTACGCGATCGGCGCGTGCATCTACGCCTGCATGCAGGGCTACCCGCCCAACGATTCCCCGCAGCGCCAGGAAAAGGACCGCCTCAGCCTGTCGCTGTCGCGCCTGCGCAATGTCTACTCGGACAACCTGATCGAGGTGACCGAGTGGTGCATGTCGCTCGACCCGCTGGCGCGGCCGCAGAGCGTGTTCGCGCTGCAGAAGGAGCTCTCGCGCGAGACCGAGCGGCGCTACACCAAGCTGAGCTTCAGCGAGCGTCTCAAGCTGCAGCTCGAGAACATCAAGTCCGGCGCGAAGGCCTGAGCACGGCCGCGCCGTCCTGCACAGCCCTTCCCGCTGCCCTCCTCACGACACCGCTCGACGCCCGGAATCCCTGTCCATGCGCTTTTCCGTCTACCAGATCAGCCGCCGCGGCGGCCGCGAGAAGAACGAGGACCGCATGGGCTACTGCTACACGCGGGACTCGGGCCTGTTCGCGCTGGCCGACGGCATGGGCGGCCACCCCGAAGGCGAGGTTGCCTCGCAGCTGTCGCTGCAGACGCTGGCGGCCCAGTTCCAGCAAGAGGCGCGACCGACGCTGAAGGATCCGAAGCGCTTTCTGAGCGAGGGCATCCTGGCCGGCCACCACCAGCTGCTGCGCTACGCGGTCGAGCGCGCGCTGCTCGACACCCCGCGCACCACGCTGGTGGCCTGCCTCCTGCAGGGCCGCGAGGCCTGGTGGGCACACTGCGGCGACTCGCGCCTGTACCTGGTGCGCGACGGCCGGCTGATCGCGCGCACCCGCGACCACTCCTACTCCGAGCTGCAGGAGACGCTCACCGGCATCGTGCCGCTGGGCGACAAGGTCAACCGCAACGTGCTGTTCACCTGTCTGGGCAGCCCGGGCAAGCCAGTGATCGACATCGTCGGGCCGGTGACGCTGCAGCCGGGCGACCGGGTCATGCTCTGCTCGGACGGTCTCTGGGGCGTGATCGACGACGCCACCATCACCCGGGAGCTGGCCGCCGCGCCGATCGGCGAGTCGGTGCCCGAGCTGGTGGAACTGGCGCTGCGCACCGCCGGCGACAAGAGCGACAACGTCACCGTCATCGCCGTCGAGTGGGAAGCCTCCGAGAATGACGACGAGGACACGCTGGCCGGCATCGAGACCGCCGCGCTCGGCGACGACATGTTCGAGTCGACCATCCAGGCCGGCCACGGCCCCGGCCAGGAGGCGGCCGACCTGCTTGACGACGAGGAGATCGAGCGCTCGATCCGCGAGATCAACGAGGCGATCCGCCGCACCGCGCAGAAGCGTGGCTAGCGGCCAGCCCCTGCCCCGTTTTCCTTCTCTCCCTTTCTTTTCATTCCCTCGGCGTTCGTCATGCCCGCGCAGGCGGGCACCCACGCACCGCCCGCCCCGTCCAGGACTGACCCCATGACCACCTCCCGCCCCCTCGACCGCGCCCCCGACGCGCTGCGCCCCGTGCGCATCACCCGCGGCTACACCCGGCACGCCGAAGGCTCGGTGCTGATCGAGTTCGGCGACACCCGCGTGCTGTGCACCGCCTCGGTCGAGGAGCGCGTGCCGCCGCACAAGAAGGGCTCGGGCGAAGGCTGGGTCACCGCCGAGTACGGCATGCTGCCGCGCGCCACCCACACCCGCTCCAGCCGCGAGGCCGCCAAGGGCAAGCAGACCGGCCGCACGCAGGAGATCCAGCGCCTGATCGGCCGCTCGCTGCGCAGCGTCTTCGACCTGAAGATGCTCGGCGAGCGCACCATCACCATCGACTGCGACGTGCTGCAGGCCGACGGCGGCACCCGCACCGCCTCGATCACCGGCGCCTTCGTGGCCGCGCATGACGCGGTGTCGACGCTGCTGGCGCAGGGCCTGCTGGCCGAGACGCCGATCCGCGACCATGTGGCGGCGATCTCGGTCGGCCTGCTCGACGGCGCGGCGCTGCTCGACCTCGAATACGTCGAGGACTCGGCCTGCGACACCGACATGAACGTGGTGATGACCGGCTCGGGCGGCTTCGTCGAGGTGCAGGGCACCGCCGAGGGCGTGCCCTTCAGCCGCGAGGAGATGGACCGCCTGATCGGCCTGGCCGACAAGGGCATCCGCGAGCTGATCGCGCTGCAGCGCGCGGCGCTGGCCGCGGCCGGCACCCCCGCCGGGGCCTGAGCGATGGACACGCTGCGACTGGTGCTGGCGTCGAACAATGCCAAGAAGCTGGCCGAGTTGCGCGCGCTGCTGGCTGGGCTCGACGTGGATCTCGTGGCCCAGGGCCACCTCGGCATCGCCGAGGCCGAGGAGCCGCACCACAGCTTCATCGAGAACGCGCTGGCCAAGGCCCGGCATGCGGCCAGGGCGTGTGGCGGCGCCGCCTTGGCCGATGACTCGGGCCTGTGCGTGGGCGCGCTGGGCGGTGCGCCGGGCGTGATTTCGGCCCACTACGCTGGCGAGGTGGCCGCGATCGCCGGTGAAGACCGCGAAGCCCGCCGCCGCCGGCAAGACGCCGCCAACAACCCGGCGCTGCTGGCCGCACTGGCGCCGCATGCCGACCG
>JBDKFA010000187.1:0-4279 GCA_039798945.1 Pseudomonadota bacterium | reverse complement strand
GCCCAGGGCAGCATCATCGTGGCCAGCAGCAGGATCTCGAACTCCGGGGCGAACTGCTCGATGATGGCCTGCGGGTCCGCGCAGCGCTGCTCGTCGGTCATCAGCCCGAACTGCACGCCGCCGGCATAGGAGAGGATGGACACGCCCACGCCAATGTTGCCGGAGGCGGGCACCCAGAACATCGTCTGGCGCAGCGTCGCGCCGCAGAACTGCAGCGGCTGCGCCGGGCCGGGCACGTTGGTCATCACCGCGGTGGCCTTGCGCGAGAAGATGCCCAGGAGCGCGTCCTGCGCCCCCTTGACGAGCAGGCCCGCCACCGCCAGCACGCCGAAAGCCAGCAGCGGCTGGAAGCTGCCCTTGAGCTCGGCCATGCGGCGGCGCACCTCGTAGACGCGCTCGATCGGGTTGGAGAGGCCGACCGGCAGCACCAGCGGTGCGAGCCCGAAGCGGTTGCCCAGTTCATGGGCCTGCTCGGGCGGGCGCAGGTTCACCGGCACCATCGCGCGGATCTCCTGGCCGGTCGGGTCGTCGCCGCAGGCACGCAGGTAGCGGCCGATGGCCCCGGCCACGCAGGCGAGCAGCACGTCGTTGACCGAGCAGTTCAGCCCCTTGCCGATCGACTTCACCTCGGCCAGCGGCATCGGCTCGCTCCAGGCCACCACCTTGCGCCCGGCGAGGGCGCCTTTCAGGCGCGTGGGCGAGTCGTCGGGCATCAGCAGGATGGAGGTCGCGTCGCCGGCCAGCTGTACGCCCGCACGCGCGAGGTCGACCGTGCCCGCCAGCGGGGCGCCGGGACGGGCCATCAGGTCGAGCGACTTCTGCGCGCCGCTGCCAGCCAGCCCGATGGCCTTGACGGCGAGTTCGCCCAGGGGCCGGATCAGCAGGTCGGCGAGGAAGTCGTCGCCGCCGTCTTCCCCCCCATCTTCCCCGCCATCCCCCGCGCCAGCCGACCCGCCCCGCGCCTCGCCAGCCGGCTCACGCCCCTTGCTGCGGGCTTCAGGCGGCTGCGTACCCCCATCGGTGATGCCCATCATCACCGAAATCAGCGAGATGCCGTCGCCGATGCAGTGGTGCAGCCGGGCAACGAGCGCACTGCCACCCTCGTAGTGCTCCACCAGGTGAAACTGCCACAGCGGGTGGCGCGGGTCCAGCGGCGTGGTGGCGAGCTCGCCGCACAGCGCCTTCAGCGCCGCGCGCTCGCCCTGGCCCCGGCGGCGCACGAGGCGCGTGGGCACCACGTGGCGCGTGATGTCGAAGTGTTCGTCGTTGACCCATCGGGCGCCAAGCGCATCGGGCTCCACGCGCTGGCGGAAGCGCCCGTAGCGCAGCAGCCGCTCGGCGATGCACGCGCGCAGGGCCTCGAGCGTCACCGCGGGCTGCAGCAGCCACACGCCGACGATCATCATCAGGTTGACGTCGCTGTCCATCCGCAGCCAGGCGGTGTCAACGCGGGACATTCGGGTCGCGGCCATCGGGGGACGATGCTGGGTAACATCGCAGGCGTCAACCCTGACTTTCACGAGAAGGGCGCGCGCCGCGGCGCGGGCCCGCAGGAAGGAACCGACATGGCAGACCTCCAGGCAGCCTTCGAGCAGGCCGTAGCCGACAGCAAGAAGCTCAGCGAGCGGCCCGACAACATGACGCTGCTCAAGCTCTACTCGCTCTACAAGCAGGCCACGGAAGGCGACGTGCAGGGCAAGCGGCCGGGCTTCACCGACATGGTGGGCCGGGCCAAGTACGACGCCTGGGCGGCGCTGCAGGGCCAGTCGGCTGACGAGGCGCGGCAGGCCTACATCGAGCTGGTCGAGTCGCTCAAGTAGCCTGGTCCACGTCGCCGCCCGCCGGGGTCGTGCCCGGGGTGCGACCGCTCAGATGGTTCGAGCGGCCGGCGCGGCGGCCAGCCCGTGCCTCATGCCCTGCGCCGGCCCCGTCCGGATGCAGGCGGCGGCGCCGCCGCCAGCAGCTCGTCCAGATTCTTCTGGATTTCGGTTTCGATCGTCTTGCTGAAGGCGCCGAGCAGGAACCCGAGGCGCGCCTGCAGCGTGAAGTGGTCGCCCGTGACCACGAGCGTGCCCGACACGCCCGTGCGCGTGAACTCCACCGTGTCGCCGTCCTCGCCCTCGACCACGGTGCAGGACATGTCGAACTTCTGCTCGGCTTCCTCGGCCCACTGCCACGCGACTTCGCGCGCGCGCGCCAGGCCGAGGCTGTGGGGGCGGTGGATCTTCAGGTCGGGCAAGGCGGTTCTCCTGGGCGGCAGGCGCGGGGCGCGTCGGGTGCGCGGGCAGCCGGCCGCATCGTCGGCTCGACCAGCAGTCTCGCGCGGCGCTCGGCTTTCGGCAAGGCCACGAGGCGCTGCACGGCCGCGTGGAAGCGGACGAAGTCGCGCCCTTCGTCGTCGAACAACCGCTCGAAGGCGGGCACGAGATCGTCGTAGGCACCCTGCACGGCGAGCGCCGCATTGTTCACGCGGGCGAACCAGCCGTCGTAACCGGTGTAGCCGGCCCAGGTTCCGGCCTTGAGCTGCGCATGCCGGTCGCGCAGGCGCGCGAGGGCGGCCTGCTTGCCAGCGCGCTTGCTGGCCTCGTCACCGGCTCCCGCATAGAGCGCCTGCAGCTCCTGCCTTGCCGCGCGGGCGAGCACCCGAAAGTCCCGTCGCCTCGCCTCGCCGGCCTCGTAGGCCTGGCGGGCCGCCTCCCGCCCCGGCTGAGCCAACCAGCGCCGCACGCCCAGCCGCTCTACCGCTGTGGCATAGGACTCGTTGAAGGACGTGTCGTCGGCGACGTAGACCACCTGGTGCGCGAGCTCGTGGAACAGCAGCCCCGCCAATTCGCCCTCTCCCCAGCTCACGAAGGTGTCCAGCAGCGGGTCGCCTCCGACCCAGTTCGTCCACCCGAGCGTCGAATAGGCCGGCACGCCGTAGACGCTCGTCTCCCAGCCGTGCTCGCGCAGCTTGCGCGCCAGCGCTTCGGCCGGCTCGCGCGCGAAGTAGCCGCGGTAGCCCGCGCACCCCATCAGCGGGTAGCACCAGGTCTTGAGCTGCAGCGACAGCTCGGGGGCGGCCACCACGTTCCACACCACCGCCGGGCGACCGAGCGCCGCATAGCGCCGGTAGCTCGCGTTGTCAGGCAAGGCGAGCTCGCGCACCGCGAAGTCGCGCAGCTGCTGAGTCAGCACGAGCCGCTCGCGCAGCGCCTCGGGCGTGGCCGGGTCGGCCAGCCAATCGGGCACCGGGCGGGCACGCTGAACGAGGTCCAGGTGCCCGTGCACGGCCTGGGCGTAGTAGCCGAGGCTGCAGCCACCGAGGAGCGTGGCTGCGGGCAGGAGCAGGACGAGCAGGAGGCGGCGCGGTCCCGTGGAACTCAGCCCAGGCCTGAGACCCACGACACGCGCGATACGCACGCGCTCGACACGTTCGGGACGCCGGGTGCCCACTCCAGCACCTTCAGCGCGAGGCGGCGGCCTCCGCCGCGAGGGCTACGCCCGCCCCGGAAGCCTCGGCCGGCAACACCGCCCGCACCTCGACCAGGCAGTCGTAGAAGGTTGGCGCACGCCCGATGTCGGTCAGGCGCTGGCTCGTCAGCTCGTTCACGTTCGTGCCGTCGCGGCCGAGCTTGCGCCACCAGATGCCCAGGCCCACCACGACTCCCGGCCGCGCCCGCTCGGTGACCACCGCCTTGCAGCGGTGGCGGCCGCGGTCGTTCCACACCTCCACCTCGTACCCGTCGGTGACGCTGCGCACACCGGCGTCGTCGGGGTGGATCTCCAGCAGCGGCTCGCCCTCGATCGCGCGCAGGCTGCGCACGTTCACGAAGGTGGAGTTCAGGAAGCTGCGCGCGGGCGGCGAGATCATGGCCAGCGGGTAACGCGCGGCGAGCGCCGGGCTCGACTGCGCACTTTCGTGGTTCGGCACGAAGTCAGGCACGCCGAGGCCCGGCGCGTCCACGATGGCGCGGCCATCGGGCGTGGGGAAGCCGCCCTCGGCAAAGGGCCGCGCGGGCACGCGCAGCCGCACCCAACCCGCGCGCGCGAGCTCCTCGAAGTCGACCGCATCCGGCCGGAAGGCGGCGCGCGCCAACTGCTCGTCGCTGTCGGAGAAACACGGCTCGACGAAACCCATCCGGCGGGCCAGGCGCCGGAAGATCTCGGTGTTGGGCAGGGCCTCGCCAAGCGGCTCGATGGCAGGGTGGTTGATGAGTGCCCAGGTATGGCCGTAGCTGCGGTGCACGTCCAGGTGCTCGAGCTGCGTGGTGGCCGGCAACACGATGTCGGCATGGTC
>JBDKFA010000186.1:0-34446 GCA_039798945.1 Pseudomonadota bacterium | reverse complement strand
CGGCGGCGCCGGTGCTTCCACCGCCGCCCAGCCCGCCGAGCAGCGCGTTGCCGCCGAAATAGGCGCCCGCCGTTGCTGCCGGGACAGCCAACAGGGGCAGGATCATGTCCTTGAAGAGGTTGTTCGGCATGTCGCCAGCGATAACCGTGCCGCGCGGGTCGCCGGGCGTGGACAGGTCGTTATAGCCCTGTATCACATCCCCAAACGGGTTTCCGTCCAGCTTCAGAGGCCCCTCACCGCCGCCGAGGAACTCGCGGTGCGGGCGAGTTTGGACAACCGGGTTGGAGCTGTACAAGCGCCAATCTGCGTCATTGCCCTGCGGGACGAGGGTGCCGGTGATGATGTCCGAGATGTTTTTCAGCTCTTCGGGGCTGCTGCCCTCCGCAAGAACTTTTCCGGTTCTGTTGTCGTAGAGCGTGTACTTGCCTTGGTTGGTGTACAGGCCGACCTTGTTGCCGCCGTCAGGGCCAGTAGCGCCGGTGCCGTTGCCGTACTGCAGCCAGTTTGGCACCTCGTACGCCGCCGTACGGGGAGCCTGCGAAGCAGCCTGCTGGAGGGGAGACAGCGCCATCAACCTTGTCCTTCAAGCATAGGGTACGCTCGCATGGCCCACTCTCGCCAATCGGTGAACTGAAACGGGTTTGGTGGGTTGCGCTGCGCAAAGGGCTGCGCGCGTACAAAACCTGCCGCCCACCGCTGCCAGTCGTTTTCATCGACAAGGCGTCCGAAGGACCAAGCGTCACCGTTGGACAGTATAACCGCATCGGCCCACTGAAGCAATGTCATGCCGTGGGGGTCGATCATCCGATCACCGTGCCGTCGCCGGGCTGCATGTGGACGATGGTGTGGCCCATCTGGTAGTCGCCGCCGAGCGTGTTGCTCTCGAAGCGGAAGCGCAGTTGGCGCCGCTGCTCCTTGAAGCGGATCGTCTGATCCTGCGGCGTCGGCGGGTTCTTGTAGATGGTCAGCGGGGCGCTGTTCACCTCCGGTGCTTTGGCGTTGGCGCGCCCACGCACATCGACCGTCATGTCCCCGGACTGCACGAAGTCGGGCTCCATCACCAGCACCTGCAGCGCCCGGTTGACGCCCTGATCGACTGGCAGCGAGATGTCCGCCGTCTCGAAGTAGGACTGGATGGGGTAGATGAGCTGCCCGTCAATGGCGTCAACGCCGACCTCGTGGACCCACAGCTTGTAGAGCGGCACGCCGCTCTCCTCCGTGATGCGGGTCACGTCGTTCTCCGTGACGCGCGTGTCGTCCGCCTGCGTGATGCGCGTGCTGATGGGCTGCGGATCCCCAAGGACGCCCGTCATGAGCGGCTTGCGGAAGATCGTCGGGAACAGGCCCGCCGCGCGCCCGTCCTCGGGCAGCGCCGTGTCGTACCAGACATTCTCGCGCACGTTGTAGATCACGGCGTGGTTCGGCTCCGGGCTGTCGCCCTTGGGGAAGCACCACCAGATCTCGCCGAAGCGCGGCACCTTCATCGCGAACACCTTCTGGCGCTGCGCGTAGTTGAGGTTGTCGAAGAAGAAGTTGAGGTTGAGGTTGTTCTCGATCTCGCGCACGACGCCGTTGAACGACAGGAAGCGGTCCGTGCCGATCCAGTAGAAGATGCCGTCGTACTCGATGACGGACTGGGCCGACAGGATCGACGACTGGGCCGAGATGGTGTCGAACTGGAACACGGGCGTGCCGCCCACGTACGTCATGCGCAGCAGGCTGTCGGCCGACCAGAGCAGGCCCGAGGGGCTGTTGCCGGGGCCACCGCGCAGGGGCATGCCGCGCACGATCTTCTGCCCGGTGACGTACGCATTGCCCGCGCCGGAATTGATGAAATCGGTGGGGTCGCTCGGCACGGACCACATGACGTAGCCGTCGTTGCCGAAAGCCACGGTGTACGGGTGCAGGGCCACGACGCCGCCGGTGATGCTTGCATTGCCGGGGAGGTTGGTGACCTCTGCGAGAGGCCCAGAGCCGAAGGCGTCGCCGTAGAAGAGCTGGCCGCCCGCGCTGTTGCAGATGCAGTTGAGGTTCGGCGCCACCTGCGCGATGAGCTGCAGGCCCGAGCCACCGGCGGTGTCCACGTCGAACTGCCACAGGTTGGCGCTGCTCTGCGCGAGTGTGGTGGGCGTCCGGTTGATGATGTTCGAGGTGTTGTAGGTGCCGTCGATGGTGAGCTGCTGGATGGCGGAGGCCGACCCGGCGTGGACGTACGTGAGTTGGTCGATGGTGTAGCCGTGCAGCGTACGCGCCACGCTGCTCAGGTAGCGGTTGGCCACGCGGTAGCCGCCGATCTTGCGCGGCAGGCTGCGCTGAAAGCGGCACCACGTGCCGTCCACGTACGCCCCGCCCTCCAAGCGCGTGCCGTCGCGCTTGATGCCCGGCTGGGACATTACGCGGGTGATGATCTCTTCAGCCATGCGGGGCCCCTACCTCAGCCCGTCACGAGAGCGTGTCGGTGACGACGGACCAGTTGGTCCCGGTGTACATCAGCGTCAGCACCGACACCGCCGATGAGATCGTGATTGACGTGTTCCCCGGCGTCTGGATGTTCCCGGTGCCAGACGTCGCGATGTCGCGGATGAGCGTGGGGTTGCCGACCGCGAAGTTGCGCAGGTAGAGGATGTCACCCGTCTGCAGGACGCAGTTTGCCGCCGCGTTGATGCGGTCCAGATTGCCGCCGCCGGTGCCCGTGTTGACGATGGCCGAGTAGATGCGGCTCGGCGAGGGGACGACCGTCATCGTGCTCGACGCCGTCACACTGGTGTAGTTGCCGTCGGGGTTGTTGACGCTCTGCACAAAGCCCCCGCCGATGCTCGTCGGGACGAAGAGGGCGTCGCTGACGAACGTGGCGTAGTTGTTGCTGACGTTGGTTTGCGCGGCCCAAGCCGCCTCGGGATACGTGACCAAGTCAGAGACCGACGCGACGGACACAAAGTACTTGGTCTTGCCCGAGTTTGAGCCCTTCGGCCGCAGCCACGTGTTGTCGGTGACGGTCAGCGCCGGGCAGTTGTTGCTCGTGTACACGAAGGCGACGTAGGAGCCCCCGCCCGTGTACCTGAACTCGCCGTGCATGACGTTGTTGGTGATAGACACCCCGGCGCTGTAAGTGCCCAGTTCGGCGACAAAGCGGGCCAAGTACGAGTGCACGTTGTTGTCATAGCGGATGTACCGCAGGCTGTTGTCAACCGTGTTCATGACCGTCGGCGCGGCAACAGTCGAGGACGCGCTGAGGACGTACACGCCCGCGCCCCCGGTCGTGCCAGAGGTCTGGGATACGATGGTGGTGCCGCTCGTCACCCCGGACCCGACGACTGCCCGTCCGATCCTGATGACGCCGGTGGGGACCGGGCTGGCAGCGACGGTGAGGGTCGTCCCCGAGATGGTCCCGGTGAAGGTGACAGGATTGCTCGCGGAGGAGAAGTTGGTCCAGAGGGCCGCGTAGCACTCGGACACCTCGTTCCCGCAGATGCCGAGGAGGCAGTCCGTCCAGTACCACTGGGCGGTGGCGCTGCCCAGCACCGCGAAGGCGTACGCAAAGCCGCGCACGGTGTTGTCCCTGACGGTGCCACGGCGCGGGCCACCGTAGGCCAGCACGATGCCGTACGTCCTGTCTGCCGGATCGGCCTCCATGGCCGTCGAAGCAACTGTCTGGCTGATGTTGACGACGTACACGCCCGCGCCGCCCGCCGGACCCGAGGTCTGAGCCGAGATGGTGGTCCCCTCCTCAACCCCCACGCCGGTTACCCTAGCGCCAATGACGACAGTGCCGGAGAGGGCCGAAACCGTCAGGTTGAAGCCCGAGATGACCCCCGTGAAGGTGGCCGAAGTCGGGACTTCAGTCGTCCACTGGTACGTGGATGTCACGAGGTTGCCCGTGACCTCCGGCTCGTAGCCGCGCACGGTAATGCCGTCTGAGTTGCAGTCGAGGATCCGGTTGTCCTTGAACTGCTCTTGGTAGCAGCCGGGGTGCGACGTCAGCTCCTCGTAGCAGTGCGAGAACTCGCCGTCGCGGCAGTAGCTGCGGGTGTTGCAGAACAGCAGCGAGCCGCCGTACGTGAAGTCCACGGACTGCGCGCCGTAGCTCTCGTTCAGGCCCACGAAGCCGCAGTCCTGCGAGCCGATGGTCTTGAAGCGGTTGTACTTGGCGTGCATCGTGGCGTAGTTCCACGCCAGCGTCGGGTCGTTGCGGTGGATGATGTTCCGCCCCTCGCACTGGAAGGACGCAGTCCACACCACCGATGTGCCTTGCACGCTGCCGCGCAGGATAGTGCAGTCTCGCACCGTGCAGTTGTACGCCCACGTCCCGAGGGTCAGGTCGGCACCGCTCGCGTTGCGCTTCAGCGTGCCGCCGACCCAATGCGCGTTTTCGCACGGCGTGATCTTCTGCGCCGCAGAAGTGGTGCGCAGGGTTTCCGTTTCGCCAGCCGCAGTGACGTTGTAGCCGGGGAAGAGAATGGGCTTGGCGAGGGAGTACACCCCGCCGCCGCTGCTGGCCTGAATGAAGTTGAACTCGCCGAAGTACGCGTAGGGCAGGCTGGCCGTTCCGTCGCCCAGCCACCAGACACCGGCGTCCACGCGGGACAGCGAGTTGCGGACGGCCACGAGGTGGACCAGATCGCCCGCCGCAAACGTGGGCGAGCCTGACAGCGAGAGGGTGGTGTCGCCGGTTGTCTTCGCCACCGAGAAGGCGAACTCAGCGCCCGCAGTGCCCGTGAACGCGATGCCGGTCGTGCCGCTGGGCGTGTTGACGAAATCGACAATGGCGCCAGCCGCGCAGGAGACGGTGACGTTCGACTTCATCGCCAGCGTGTTGTAGATCATGTAGACGCCGTCGGGCACGACCACGGTCCCGCCACCAGCGGCGTAGGCCGCGTCGATGGCCGCTTGGAAGGCCGCCGTGTCGTTCGCCACGCCGTCACCGACCGCGCCGTAGTCCTGCACAGACGCGGTCTGCTCGAGTTTGGTCTGGACCGTGCCCGCCACCGCGCCGGGGCTGGTGGAGGTGTAGTTGACCAGATTGGCGTTCGTCGTGCCAAGGGGCACCACCTGAATGACGACCACCTCGATGTTGTTCGTGCCCGCAGCAGGGGCGACGTTGAACGTGATGACCGCCCCGGTGAGGCTGTACGTGTTCTTCTGCTGGTATACGCCGCTGACGTATACCTGCGTGTTGGCCTCGTTGATCGGCGGGTACGCCAGCGTGAAAGCGGTCTGCGCGCCGGTTCCCGAAAACATCTCCGAGTAGACGCTGCCGGGGGCCGGGGTTCCGGTGTTCACGATGGTGACCGTGCCGGGCCCATTGACCACGCTGATGCCCGTGCCGCCCGTCAGCGTCGCCTGCACGAAGCCGGGCGTCGCGGCGTTGCCGATCAGCATCTGCCCGTCGGTGATCGGGGCCGGAAACAGTACGGCCTGCGCGGACGGGGCGTCCGCCGCAGTGACCAGCGGGTCGGAGTAGGCCGAGATGCCGATGTTGGCGCGCGCGCCAGAGGCCGCAGTGGCCCCTGTGCCGCCCTGCCCCACGCCGAGAGGCACCTCCAGCGTGCTGCTGTCGCCCAGCACGACTTCCGTCCCGTCGCAGTACAGAATGGCGCTGGAGTTCGTGGCCACCGGCACCGGCACGACCTGCGAGACGGTGCCCACCGAGAGGGTGGCGCCCGTCGTGCGGTTGTTGACCCAGTACTGTTGCACCGTGTCGGGCACGACGATAACGACGTTGGAGGTCAAGGTGCCCGTGAAGCGGTAGGCGATGCGGTTCAACTCGTAGCCACTAAGCGTGTACACGCCGCCCGCCGCAGGGACAGGGATGCTGACGAAGTCGAAGGTGAACTCCGCGTTCTGCCCAAGGCCGACCGTGTACCACTTGGCATCGCCGTCGGAGATGATCATGGCGCTGTCTTCGGGCGCAAGGGTGAGCCCCACCCCACCATTGATGAGGTCCGCGCCCGCCGGGCTGACCAACAGGACGCCGCCGCCTTGGTTGCGGATGCGGAAAAAGAACGTGTTGCCCACCGCAGCGGCGGTCGGAAGCGAGACTGTGGAAGCTCCGGGGCCCGTATAGACGTACGTCGTGGCGCGGTTGGAGACGGTGGGCGACAGGTGGGTCGTGAACTCCGAAAAAAGCGCCGACTGCGCAAGCTGGGCGCCCACGACGGTCAGGCCGGGCCCGGCCAGCGCGGAGGCCTGCACGGTCGCCGTGGAGGCGCCCATCTGGTAGACCTCCCACGTACCGGCGGCGGTCGCGTTGTCCGTGAGGTAGATCTGCCACTGCGTGCCGCTCGCGACCGTCGCGAGGGTGCCGCCCGCGTCGTCCTTGACGAGGAAGCTGTGCGTGCCGCCCATGTTGTTGAACAGCACGCTCTGGCCGGGGCCTGTCCGCGTCGCGTCCGGCATGATCACGCTGAGCCCGGCACTGGCCGGGGTGACGCCGATGATGCGCGCCGCGACCGTGACGTCGCCCGAGGCCTCAAGCGGCCACTCCAGCGTCGTGTCAGTCGCCAGCGCCAGCGGCAGGTACGACACGTCCGAGGGGTAGATCGTCGTACCGCCAAAGACCGAGGTATAGGACATCGAAGGTTCCCTTATGCTTCGCTGCGCATGGTGGCGCGGTCAAGGATCTTGGCGAGGTCTTCGCCGTTTAGCATACCTGCCGCCCGGTCGTAATAGTTTTGCCACGTCGTGATGCGCTCGTCGTTCTTGAGGAACGGCGTCGCCTCCAGCAGTGTCCCGTACAGCAGCAACTGCGGCGCGTATTCGGTCAGCCAGTTGGTCTGGGTGACATCGTCCAGCAGCGGCGGCAGCTCGTAGTACAGGATCTCGAACGGGTATGCCACGTCCGGCGTGGGCGCAAAGAGCCAGTGGTCGTAGTCGTAGTCGCTGTAGAACAGCGGCTGGGCGGTCTGGCTCTCGTCCGGCCAGTAGGAGCGGCAGTACTCGTACGAGCGCGTGAAGAGCGGCGTGCGCTGCGACAGGGTGGGGCCGGTGCCGAAGTTGATCGAGATCGTGTCGCGCCAGCGGTCGGGCTTGTCGTACACCGACTGCCCGACCGCCATTGTGCCGTTCACGACGTGGATGAAGCCCTGCACCTTCAGCTCGCGGGCGATACGCCGCTCCGCGAGGTTGATCAGGCGCGGGATCTGCTCGAACACGACCGGGTCGCTCGCGTAGGACGAGCCCCGCTCCAGATAGCGCTGGACGTCTTCCTTGAGCGTCGCGAAGGTCATGTTCGTGGCCATGGGCCGCTTCTCCTAGATAGTCACTTTTCGACGGCGTTGCGCAGGAAGCCAAGGCCAAGGCCGCCGAGGATCAGCCACACTTCTTCCGGCACCGCGATGCCGAAATGCTTGGCCACGGCCAGACCGATAATGGTCACCGCCGCCGCGTACGTCTTCTTGCCTTGCAGAATGTTCGCAAACATGGTCAGTCTCCTGTTTCGGCGAGCCAGCTATCGACGTCGAAGCTGGGGCAGGCCTTCTTGACGCCCGGCCAGTCGCGGTGCCCGCGAATGAGCAGGGTGGGGTAGCGCTCCTTATACGTCCGAATGAGGGTCAGGAGCGACTTTTTCTGCGCGGGGGTGCGCGTGTCCTTGGGGTTCATGTTCTTGTCCACCCCGCCGATGTAGCAGATGCCGATGTTGCCCGTGTTGGCGCCCCCGACGTGCGCGCCCTTCTGGTCATCGCGCAGCGTGCGGTGCATGGAGCCGTCAAGCTCGATGACCCAGTGGTAGGACGTCTGGCCGAACTTGGCCTTGTCCCACTCGGTGATCTGCTCGTGCGTCACATGCCGCCCCTCGGGCGTGGCCGCGCAGTGTACGGTGAGGAAACGGACGGGTCCGAGGGCGGGCATCAGCTCTTGTCTTCCTTCTTGTCCAGCTTGCTGAAAATCGTGTTCAGCGTGTTGTCGATCTTGGTGAGACCGGCGCGCATCTCTTCCTTCATGTCGCTCATAGCCGATTTCCAGTCTTCCTTGGAGACGTATTGCTTCGGCATCTCGCGCACGTCCGCGTCCAGCCGCTCGATGGCCTTCGACAGGTTGTTCAAGACCCAGCCTCCGAGGAAACCGACCATGCCAACAAGGATGTTGAAAAGCACTTGGTAGTCCACCGTCGTCCCCGCTTACTTCAGGTTGCGCAGTTTGTAGATCGTGCTGAGGTACACCCCCGTCACGCCGTCAACGAGGTTGGCCACGGCGCGATTGCCCCGGCAGATGCTCTCGTGGTTCTTCTCGATCCAGTCGGCGTCCGCCTCGAGCAGCTTGAGCACGTCGCCCTTGGTGGCCTCCGGTGCCGGGATGTTGCCGATCAGCTCGTACGCGCCCTGATAGGCCTCCACGAGCGTGTCGATGGCGTCGATGACCTCGTCGTAGAAGCTGCCCAGCGCCTGATGCTTGGCAAAGCTGCCAGCGCCGGTCGTGCGCCAGTGCTCGAAGTGGGCGACGTTGCGCGCGTAGAAGACGCGGCTGATGAGCTGCTCGATCATTATGCGATCCTCAGTGCGGGAACGATGATGGACGGGATCGCGGGGGCGATGGCGCCCACCGCCGTGGCGTCGGCCGTAACGGCGACGTTGGACACCAGCCACATGACCTCGATGTACTGGCCCGCCGTGACCGCCTCGATGATAGACACCGTGAGGACCGTGACGCCCCCGTCAGCCGCCTTGGGTACGGAGACGACGCTGGCCGAGTTGGCGATATCGACCCCGTTCTTCCTGAACCAGACAGTGGCGGTGTGGTCCGCTGCGTCTGTGTTTTTGAACTGGATCGACGGGTTGAGCATGTACGTGCCCGCAGCCGTGAAGGTGATCTGGGTGCTGGCGTTGACGGTGATGCCCGTGCCGGTGGTGCCGGTGTTCATCGTGAAGGCCGTGGCGGTTGACGTGCTGCCCGTCTGGTCCAAGGTGCTGCTGGCGTTGATCTGCGCGCGTCCCGCCAAGTCGAGGAAGGGGACCGTCGGGCTGGCTGTCATGGCCGAGACGCCGTTGCCCTTAACGTAGCCGGTGAGCGTACCGGCGCCGGTGCCGCCCCCCGCGACGCCCACATAGCCCCACGTGGGTGTGGTCGCCGAAGTGCTGCCGGTCATGGAGACTGGCGCGACGGTTTGGCTGATGCTCACTGAGTAAGTGCCCGCGCCACCCGGCGTGCCGGTGAGCTGCCCGGTGATGGTGGTGCCGCCGGAGACGCCGGAGCCCGCGAGAGCCATGCCGGATGTGACAAGGCCAGAGGCCACCGCGCTCACAGTCAACGTCGTGCTGGATATGGTCCCCGTGAAAGACGCACTTGCGCCCGCCAGCAACGCCGCACCAGTGGCGGGGGAGGGCGGCACCACACCGAGGGCCGCTGTCCCCGTTGCGTAGAGCATATTGCCCGCCGAGTAGGAGGACTGGCCCGTGCCTCCGTTGGTGGCGGGCAAGGCACCCGTGACGGCAGCCGTAAGGTCCACCACGCCCCACGCGGGGGCGGTTGAGTTGATGCCGGTCATGACAACCGACGAGGCGCTCTGCGCGATGCTCACCTCATAGGTGCCCGCGCCGCCCGTCGTGCCTGTGAGCTGCTCGACGATGGTCGTTCCGCCGGTGACGCCGACACCGCTCAGGACCATGCCGGGGATGAGAACCCCCGAAGAGACAAGCGTGACAACCATCGTCGTGCTGGAAATACTGGCGGTGAAGGTCGCTGAGGCGGTTGAAAGCAGCACCTTGTTTGCGCCGCCCGCCGCGATGGCAGAGAGCGACGTTGCCGAAGTTGCGTAAACCATGTCACCCGTAACGTAACCGGTCAAGCCGGTGCCGCCCGCCGTCACAGGCAGCACGTTGGCCGCGTCTGTGGCGTACGAGGCCGCCACGGCGCTCGAGGGCGCCCTGACGCTGACGCCGCCCTGCACCAGCTCGAGGAACTCGGTGCCCCCCAGCGGGAGGGCGGCGGGCGGCAGGGCGGAGATCTTAACGGTTGCCATTGGGGGTATCCTTCAATCGAACAGCGCTGGCGGCGGGAGAGGAGCACCGCCAGCGCTGCCACATCCCGAGGGGAGCACGCCCCGGGTGTTCACGGGACAAGGGGCGTGTCCGGCCGGGGGTACTGAAGCGCGATAACTTCAGGCTGCCGGGCGGGCAAGCGGTAGGGGTCGTACTCGTCGAGGTCGTCTTTGCACACGCGCAGGCCCGGATAGTTCGGGTCGGGCTGGAGGTCGTCGAGGCTCATCTTGCGGCTGCAGCGCCCGCAGATGCCGATGCCCAGAGTGCTCTTGCCCTGCGTGTCGAGGAAGACCGGCATGGCGTTACCTCGTGTACATCGAGATGTTGGGGGCGATCATGATGGGCGAGTTGTCGCGCTCCTCGGCCTGCGCCACGGCCAGCGCCTGCGCCGCCTTGGCGTCCAGCATCGGAATGATCTGCGGATCGACGCCCATCATCTCCATGGCCATCTTGGCGGCCAGCATGGCCACGAGGGCCTCGTACCAGCGCTGCGGCACCTCGACCTGCTGCGACATGGTGCCCACGTCCATGATGTACCGCTGCACCCACGTCACGACCTGCGACGTGGTCGCCTGCGCGTTCGGCACGGGCCACAGGTTCAGTACGGGCGACTGGGCCTGCCGGTCGAGCCAGAACTGGAGAGGCCGGTTGGACTGGAACGTCTTGTTCGGCAGGTTGGTGTAGTCGTCGCGGTTCATGCGCGCCATCGGGATCTCGGTCGGCATGTTGCCGAGGTAGATCTGGCTGAAGCCCAGCGTGCCCGAAATGGCCACGACACGGAAGTACTGGGTGGCGACGCTGCTGTTCAGGTCGAACCACGTCCACTCGCCCGCGACTGCCGTCTGGTCTTCGTTCTGGATGATGGCCCAGTTCACGCCGTCGGTGCTGCGCTGCAGGGACACGGGGACCGACGCGGCGGACCAGAGGATGCCCACGGTGCTCACCGCCGTGGCGCTGCTGAAGGCCACCGTGCGCGTGGTCGAGGTGTCTGTGTTGGTGCCCGTGAGCCCCTGCAGCGTGCGCAGATTGGTGTTGAGCAGATCGACCGTGCCGGTGTAGGTCGTGATCGTCGGCGTGCCCTCGTACAGGGGGTAGATGCACTTCTGGATGCACCACAGCGGCACGCCCTGATTGGCCAGATCCGAGAGCAGCAGGTACAGCATGTCGTTGGCGATGCTGATCGCCTCCGACGTGATCTGCTCCGCCGGTATGCGGCAGCGGCGCACGGCGTTGTCGATAACGCGCTGCGTCGTGAAGACCGTCTGGGATACCGTGTTGGAGTAGGCCATAGATTGCGCTCGCTTGTTCAGGGCAGCAGCTTACCACTCCGGGCGAGCATCTCTGGCGCGCCAGACATACCAAACATCGCCGGGGGTGTAAATGTCACTCAAACGGCATGGGCTGACGGGCCCCCGAGGAGAGGGGCATGCTGGTGCGGTTCGAGGGTGGCTGGGCGGGCATTGCCGCGCGGGGAGCGAAGGCTGCGGGCATCGCCCCCCGCGCAGCGTCCGGGGCCGCCGGGAACGGGTCGCGCGGGCCGGGGACAACACTTCCCCCACCCGGGCGAACATCGTTCGGGTGGAAGGGGTAGAGGTAGACGAACGTCCCGTAGAAGGTGTTGCTGTTGACGAACAGCGCGGGCGCGACAGTGTTCCGATAGGTTGCTGCGGCCGGGTAGAAAACGTTCGTGTTGACGAACAGCGCAGGCTTGATCGTGTACCGGATTGCGGGCGCGTAGAAGGTGTTCGTGTTGACGAACAGCGCAGGCTTTATCGTGTACCGGACTGCGGGCGCGTAGAAGGTGTTGCTGTTGACGAACAGCGCAGGCTTGATCGTATACCGGATTGTGGGCGCGTAGAAGGTGTTCGTGTTGACGAACAGCGCAGGCGCAAGCGTGTACCGGATTGTGGGCGCGTAGAAGGTGTTGCTGTTGACGAACAGCGCGGGGTTGATCGTGTACCGGACTGCGGGCGCATAGAAGGTGTTGCTGTTGACGAACAGCGCGGGTGAGATAGACCCGCCCGGAAGGACGGTGGCCCCATAGAAGGTGTTGCTGTTGACGAACAGCGCCGGGACCAGCGTGATCGACCCTATGGCGACGGTGGGGCTGTAGAAGGTGTTGCTGTTGGTGAACAGCGCAGGCGCAAGCGTGTAGCTGGCACTGGCCGTCTGGGTGTAGAAGGTGTTGCTGTTGGTGAACAGCGCAGGCGCCAGCGTGTTCCGGTAGGTGACCGTCTGGGTGTAGAACGCGTTGCTGTTGGTGAAGAGCGCCGGGGCCAGCGTGTTCCGGTAGGTGACCGTCTGGGTGTAGAACGCGTTGCTGTTGGTGAAGAGCGCAGGCGCGAGAGTGATCGTCCCGCGCAGCACGGTGGGCGCGTAGAAGGTGTTGCTGTTGGTGAAGAGCGCAGGCACGAGCGTGATCGTGCCGCGCAGCACGGTCGGCCCGTAGAAGGTGTTGCTGTTGACGAACAGCGCCGGGGTCAGCGTGTTCCGGTAGGTGACCGTCGGGCTGTAGAAGGCATTGCTGTTGACGAACAGCGCCGGGGTCAGCGTGATCGTGCCGCGCGATACCGTCGGCCCGTAGAAGGTGTTGCTGTTGACGAACAGCGCAGGCGTGAGCGTGACCGAAGTCGGACCCGCCGAGGGGACGGCGGCGAAGGGGGTGCTCGCGAAGGAAGAAAAACCAAACACTTAGGCCGTCTCCCTTCGGTCTGGGCCGCTCTTTCCACCCCTCACAGGGCGCTCACTAGGGTGCCACTACATCACCTTAGTGGGGCGCATAAACGATCCTGCCTGCGGCGTCACGGTCCCCGCGCTGGATGTGACGCGGAGCTGCATCGTGGTGGCGAGGTTGGTCCGCACCAACACCTTGAAACGGTAGACGTGGTACACGGCAGTGGTCAGCGACCCGGTCGCGGCGTGGGCCAGCGTCGCCGCCGTACGCGCCGCCGCCTGTGCGTTGATCGGCGCGCCGGTGGTCGAGGTAATGAACCCGACGAGCGGTGACGAGCTGTAGAAGCTGGATATCAGGTCGGGCGCGGAACTGAACGTCCACGTCCATGTGGCGGTTCCTGCCGTGGTTTTCAGGAAGTACGCGACACACTCGACGTCGTAGATGCTGGACGCGTCCAGCGAGATCGTGGATGTGAAGTAGTCCGCGATGGCCGGTCCGAGGGCAGCGCCTGCAGCCGTGTATTCAACACCCGTCCACCCGAGGGAGGAGAACGTGCCCATGCCGGTGACGGTGACGCCGGTGCTTTCCACCCGCATGACTTCCGCCGGGGCGGCCGCGTCGGTGCCGACGTAGAAGGCCAGCCGCCCCGGCACGTTGGTCGCCCCGGGGGTGCCGTTGACCTGCCCCTTGATGTACGCCGCACGGTTGAAGCCGGACCCGTTGGACCCGTAGAAGCTGACGAAGCCCAGATCGTCGCCGGCCACCACCGCCGTTTGCGTACCGGCGGTGGCTCCCCGAGACTTGCCGAACGAGTATTGCGGGGCTGTGGTCGCGGAGGCACCGGCCCACGTAATCGCATTGATGGAGGACGCGCCGCCCGCGAGCGAACTGATCTGCACCTTGGGCGCGTTGCCCATCGTGTAGGCGGTGAGGTCTCCGAAGAACGCGTTGCCATCTTTGTCGATGGCGAACGGGGTGGCGTCCGGGTTGGTTTCGTCTTCGACCAGAATAGCCTTGCCGAGGCCGACCTGCGTGATCCGAAGCGCGTCGGTGGACGTGTTGACGCTGATTACCGCGCTGGTCGAGGCTGTCAGGGTCGTGAATGCCCCCGCGCCGCCGTTCACCGTGAACGAGCCCGCGCTGCCGACGGCAACGCCCAGCGCCGTCAGGACGCCCGTGCCCGTCGTAATGGTCGAGGGGGCCGTGCCAGCGCCGCCGCCCACCATGATGGCGTTCGCGGCCAGCAGGGCCGAGCTGGACAGCGCCCCCACGGCGGAGAAGTAGGGCACGCCCCCCGACGTGCCCGCCGTCAGACCCGTCCCCCCGTTCGCCACGGTGAGCGCCGTCGCGAGGGTCATGCCGGAACTGTCGATCCGCATCCGCTCAATGGGGCTGGCGGCGTTGGTGCCCGTGAAGAAGACCAAGCGGCCCGGCACATTGGTCGCGCCGGGCGTGCCGTTCACGTTGGCTTGGATGTACGCCGCGCGGTTGAAGCCGATGCCGTTGGAGCCGTAGAAGCTGACGGTGCCCAGATCGTCATCCGCCACCACAGCCGCGTGCGTGCCGCTGGCGGCGCCGCGCGACTTGCCGAACGAGTACTGCGGCGCGGCGGTGCTGGCGGCCCACGTGATGCTGTTGATGGAGGACGCGCCGCCCGACGTCGAGCTGACCTGCATCTTGGGCGTGTTGCCCATCGTGTACGCCGCAGCGTCCCCGAGGAACGTGGCGCCGGTGACCGTGAAGTCGGCCGGGAGCGTGACGTTGTTGCTGGCGTCCTCGTTGACGGACTTGCCCGCCGGGTACGTCACGAAGACGTTCGACGTGCCCGTCAGGCTGATCGCTGCGCCCGCCGCGCTGGAGGACAGGATCGTCGTGCGCGCGAGCGTGGGGCCCGTCGTGGAGTACGTGCCGAGGCCGACTTCCCACGCGGATCCGCTGGTGATGGCGTAGTAGGTCGTGTTCCCGTTGCCGATGACGGCGAAGGACTGGAAGCCACTCACGGCACCGGCAAGCGTGATCGTGCCGGTGCCCGTGGTGGTGGTCGTCTCTTGTACGCGGTCGGCAACAACCAAAGCCATGCGTCAATCTCCGCCCGGCTGGGCTTACAGCGTGAAGATGCCCGAGGCGTTCCACGTGATCGTGATGTCGCCGCCGTTGGGCGTGACCGGCAGGCCCGTCACGGACGTGTCGATGTACGCAACCAGCGGAGAGGTGCCCGCCGTGCCGGTGTCGATCCAGATGATCAGCGCCTCCACGGAGGCACCCGTCACCGCCGTGAACGTCACGTCCGCGCCGTCAAAGGTGCCGTTGGTGAACGTCTTGGTGCCGATGGTCTGCGGCGTGCCAATCGACGCGGCGGAGGCCGACGTCCAGAACTGGTGCGCCGCGCTGTAGGTGTACGTGCCCGTGTCGATCAGGGCCACCTTCACGGTGCCAGCCGACAGGTTGTTGTTCGCCGTGAACTGGAGCAGTTGCTGCTTCCACAGCGGGTAGAGTGCGTTTGCCATGTTTCAGTCTCCTATCAGCACTTCGTGCCCTTGGGCATGACGGCGAGGCCGCCACGCTTGCGGCTGATCATCGGCTCACCCCGGTGCGCCGGGACGCCGCGACGCATGAGGCGGCTCTCGCCTGCCTCCTCGGCCGACATGCGGTTGCCGCGAGCAATGGTCTCGGCCATGGCGCGCTCCTCGGCTGTCATGGCCGTCTTACGGGGCGGAGCGCGGCGCACGAGGCGGCTCTCGCCTGCCTCCTCGGCCTGCATGCGGTTGCCGCGCGCCACGGCGCCGCCTTGCGCCTTCTTCATCGGCGCGCCGCCCTTCTTGAACTCGCCCATGACCTTGGCGACCTTGGCCGCGCCCTTCACGGACCCACCCTTGGCGTGAGCCGCGCCGCCCATGGCGTACTGGGTCTTCGTGCTGTTCTTGAAGTCGTCCATGTCACTTGCCCTTTTTTGCCGCGAAGGCGTTATCGACGAGATTGGGGTACGGTCGGCCCGCCGCCTTGGCGCGGCGCTTGGCGCTGGCCTTGCGCTTGACCGACAGGCTCTTGGGCTTGTGATCCTCGGGGGCCGGTTTGTCCCAGAATGGCTTGTCGCTCATGTCAGCAGTCCCACTTGCGGAGGGCCAAGGCCTTGCGCGTCGGGCGGCCCTTGTCGTCCTTCATCGGCCCCTCCATGCCGCCCATCCGGGCGCAGAAGCTGCTGCGGCGCGCGGCGGCCTTGGGGGACTTCTTGGCCTGCTTCGCGCTGACCGGCGGCTTGATGTCGTGGCCCTGTGCCTTGAGGCTTGCCCGCCCCGCCGCGTTCAGGCCGCCCTCGGGGTTCTGGCCCTCCTTGCGCGTCCACACGGCGCCGCCCTTCTTGAAGGGCTTCGGGATCTGCGTGCCCGGGCTGGGGGGAGCAACGCCGTACCGCGCGCCGAGCTGGCCCAGCCCGGGCTGCTGCATCGGCTGCTGCATCGGCTGCTGCATCGGCTGCTGCATCTGCGGCCCGGGTTGCCCTGCAGGGAGCGCGCCAGTGGGCGGGGTCGGTCGGGCCAGAGGCTGGGGCATGACAGGCGCGCTGGGCTGGCGCATGCGCTGGCTGCGCAGGCCGAGCCCGTCGTCGATCTGTGCCCTCGCGTCGGAGAACGGATCGTACGTCATGCCGCGTATGTTTTGACCATCTCAAGGATGATCGTGTAGGCATCGCCCAGCGTCTGGTCCACCGTCGAGAACAGCACGTTGCCGGTCTTGCCCGCGCCAGCGTTGTTCCACAGGCCGCCAAAACTCTCGTAGTCCGCTACGTAGTTGGTGTTCTGCGGGACGAGGGCGATCAACACGTCAGCGGTGGCGCCCCAGTACATGGCCACTTCCATGCCGTGCGTCATCGCGTAGATCTTCGTGATCGTGACCGCCGTGCAGGCCTTACCGGCGTTGCTGGGGGCCAAGCTTGCCGGGAGCACCTTGGCGATCTTCACTTCGCCCGTGCCATCGGACAGGTTGGTGAACTTCATGATGACCTTGCGGTCGCCCTCAAACAGGATCTGGCTTGCAACTGCGTCCGCCATGGGGCGCTCCTTCTGTGAAATAGGGGCCGGGTGTTACGCCGACCCCTATACCACCGCTTCAGCGGATAGTCATCAGTCCTGCGACGTGGTCTGCACGTACTGGACCGTGACACGGACCTGACCCGCCGTCGGCTGGCCAACGGACGTGACAGTGCCGAAGAGGGTCGTGTTCGTGCCGATGTTGGCCATGGCGATGCACTGCGCCGCCGTGTGGGTGGTCGTGTTGCGGCCGCCCGTCTTGGCGTTCACCGAGGTGACGTACTGCGTACCGCCAGCCGCCGAGCCGACGGTCAGCGTCGCCGAGGTGGCGCTGTTGTACGGCGTGAGCGTGTCGGCGTAGATCTCCACGATCTGCGAGTTCGCAGGCATGATGATCGAGCCGGTCTGCACCAGCGTGGCGTCGAAGTTGATCAGAAACGTCTGCGACAGGAAGACCTGCCCGATGTTCGGACCCCCGGGAGCACCAGCAGGCTTGTCGCCCGACTGAAGCGGGCCGGACCAAGTTGTCTGCGACATCTGTTTTCCCTTTCAGAGAAGAGAAGGGCTGCCTTCCGACCGGGGTCCCCCGATCCTGCCAGCAGCCCCCTCCGGTTAGATGCCCGGGGTGCCGTACACGCCGCGCGGGTCGGTCCAGCCGAACGCGTAACGCTCGGTGGCCTTGTAGCGCATGCTGTCGGTTTCGAAGTCGCCTTCCATGCTCTTCTCGAGGCCGCGACGCATCGCGAGCTTGAGACCCTCGGGCGCATCGGTCTGGACCCACCATGCGGTGGTCGAGGTGATACGCGAGAGGTTGGCCTGACCGCCGTCCAGCAGCCCCATCGACTTGACGGGGTTGATGTCGTTGTTCGCGGTACCGGCGCGCAGGACCGACTTGAGCAGGACTTCCGCTTGGAAGACGTTGCTCGGGCCGACGACCAGCTTCTTCGGGGTCAAGCGGATGCGCTTGCCGTTGTTGTCCACCGCGTTGCGGATCTGGACAAGAAGCTGCTCCAGCGAGGTCTGCGACAGGTTTGCGGCCGTCGAAAGCTCGTTGGAGAAGGTGCCGTTGGCAATCGGGTGATCGGTCGCCACCAGTTCCTTGCCGTCGCCGCCCGCATAGGCTGCGGTGAACGAGCGGTTCAGGATGTTGGCGCCAAGGGTTTCCTTGGTCTCGATCAGCGACTGCGCGAGGTGACGCGCGTAGGTCTGGCCGATGCGGATGTGGTCACCGTCTTCGACAAGAACCTTGGTCAGCGCGAACGCCAGACCGTAGACCTTGTAGAGGTAGCGCTGGATGAACAGCACACCACCCGACTGGTAGGTGACCGGCATGCCGTCAGGCAGTTCCGGCGCGGCGCCGAAGCCGTAGAGCACGGGCTCTTCGTGGTAGTTCCGGGGGATGCCCTTGAACTCCTTGAAGACCTGCGACCATTCGTCAGCGCGCTGGTCATAGATGCCGTTGAACTCTTCGTTCAGGATCGGCTCGACGATGGAGCGGAAGTCAGTACTCCGCATTGGCATTGCCATGGCTCAGCCCTCCTTAGTAAGCTGCGATGTTGGCAGTGTTCTGGTGTTCAGAGATCTGAACCAGAGCATTGACAAACGTGTCACCCCAATTGTTGTCGGGGCCCGGGACGATACCGATCAGGCGGAGACCGGCGTTGGCGGCGGACGAGGCCACGTTCAGGGACTGCGAAGACAGGCCCGTGATGGTGTTACCGGCGGCAGCCGAGAAGTCGTACTGCTTGCCGATGTCAGCCACAGCCAGAGCGGCGTTGCTCTGGATCTGGTACGTGATCGTCTGGTCGATGGTCACGTACGCGACGATTTCGGTGGCCACGGTGCCCGTGGTCCACTTGTTCGACACGCGGCGACGACCGTCGCTGTCCGTGAACTCGACGCCCTGAAAGGAGCCGATGAACGCGTCACCGGCGGCGGCGGGAACCAGATTGCCGTCCGTGTCAATCTTGACCGGCTGGTTCTGGAAGATGTTGTTGGCGTACCCCGAAACAATGGACATCGCGAACGGGCGAACGACGCCCGACGGATGGTTGACGGGGATAAGGCCGTAGGGAGATGCGGTACTGGGCATGTCCTAGTTCCTTAGATGGTGGGGTGGAGCCCGCTCAGGAAAAAAGTCCCTGCTTGGGCGCGTAACGAGACGCCTCCTGCATGTCCTCACTCTCGATCAGCCTGCTGCCGGACCGCTCTGCCTGCTCGCGCATGATCTGCGCGGTCTCTTCGAGCTTGTCCTCCTCACGCAACGGAGCGTCGTAGTGAGCTTCCCTCATGAAGCGCTGGTACAGGCTTTCGGGCAGCTTGAACGCGATCATCTCGTTGACGCCGATCAGGCCGGACCATTCGCCCGTCTTGATCGAGGCATACTCCATACCCGGGACTTCCGACGCCTTGACCGGCTCGTACCCGAGCTGGACGCGGCGGTGGATGGGGTCACGCGGGTTTGTCGTCGTGAGCCAGCACACATGATAGCCGGAAATGGGCGGCAAATCAGGAAGTGCATCGTTGTACATTTGCATGCGGAACATTTCCAGCCGGTCGTCTTCGCTTACCGTGCGGTTTTCGGTGACCTGACGGTCTCCTGCGTCACGGGTGCGCCGAGCGGCACCAACGTCCTTCTTCAGGCGGTCATCAGAATAGTCATCAGTCATGTTGTCTCACTCCATTTTCAAAAATCAGCGAGCCGAACTTTGCTTGTCGTATGTCTGATACGCCTTAAGCATCCGGTTCCGCGCGACGGGATCATCCCAAATGCCTGCCTCCATCATAGCAGCCTTTCTTTCGGGTGTCACGTACACCTCTTTGCGGGTGCTGGAGGGCGCATGTTCGCGGCTGTTCCCGGTCGGCGGCGCCTTGCGCTTGGGCCGCGCGTCGGCCGCCTCGGGCGCGTCGCCGTCGCCCACACGGGCGGCCACGCGGCGCGTCAGCTCTTCCCAGTACGTGCGCGTCGCCGGGTTGTAGCCCTCGCGCACGAGGCCGTCGTCGATGGCCTTGGTGATGCGGCTGTCCTCGTCGCGCCCGTTCGGGTCGTACCACGGGTTGGCGCTGACCCACTCCGCCGCGTAGTTCGTGACGCGCGGGTCGATCTGCGGCTTGGACACCTGCTCGCGGGCCTGCGCCACCTGCTGCTTGTAGCCCTGCAACTGCTGCGCGGCAGACATGGCCTCGTCGCGGATCCGCATGGCGGCGATCATGTCATCGCCGTTGCCCGCCTCAGCGGCGCGGGCCATGATGTGCTCGGCCTGACGCACCTCGTTGAGCGCCTGCTGGTAGCGCGCGTCGATGCTCTGCTCATTGGTGCTGATCGCGTGGCCCTCGACGGCCTGAATGCGGCGCAGCATCTCGGCGTTCTGCTGGCGCAGGAACTCCAGCTCGCGGTCGGCGGCCTCCTTGGCCCGGCGCTGCAGCTCGCGCCGCTTGACGCGCTTCTGCCGGTTCTTGCTCTTGCCCTCTTCGATGTCGTCGTCGAGGTCGTCCTGACTGTCGGCAAGCCGGTCGTCATCCGTATCGTCGCCGTCGTCCTCGTCGTCGGTCTCGACCTGCTCCGCGCCAGCGGCGGGGATGGTATCGGTCTCGATGATGTCGAACTCGTCGCCGTCATTCTCGGTAGTGTTGTCAACCATTGCTCGTCTCCTCAGATGTAGGCCTTCATGCTCAGCGGATCGCCAGTGATCCGCCCCAGCAAGTCGAGGTCGTTGAACATGACGAACAACACCTCTTTCCCGTCAACCTCGACGCTCCAGCGGTCGCCGCCGTACTTGGGCGCGCGCACGAAGTCCCCGACCTCGCACCACGACCCCTCGGGCCACGGCTCCATGGTGTTGCGGTTGTGGAACGCCAGACTGCCCACGGCCACGACCTTCGCGGCCTGCGTGTTCCAGCGCTCGGTCTCCTGCGTGTCCTCGGGCAGGATGATGCCGCCAGCCGTCTTGCTCTTGGCCGAGCGGATCTGCACGATGACGCGCGAGCCGAAGGGCTGCACGCCCGGGTCGATCACGGGGAACGCCTCGTCGAGGCTCCCGTAGTCAAACCTCACCTTGTTCAGTACGTAGTCTTGCATATGTGCTCCTCTTAGAGATCGAACCCCTTGCGCTCATGCTCGGAGACCATCTCGATCAGCGTATTCTTGGCATGCTCGAGCCCCGCGTACATGCCGACTGCTCGGCCGTAGTCGAAGCCCTCCTTGCCGGTGGGCCGCTCCAGCGCCTCTTTCGCAAGCTGGGCTTGCGCCGTCTCCAAGCGCTGGAGCAACATCTCGATCCTCACGCCGGGGTCTTCGGCCCGCCGCCGACCTTGGGCATCTCGCCCATGGCCATCTTCTTGTGCTGGCTGACGGCCTCACCCGCCAGCTTCGACACCTTGCCGCTCGGGGCGGCGCTCTTCGCGTTGTTCTCAGCCATTGCTCAGTCCTTCTCTTGCGCCGCGAGACGGTCCCGCAGGCTGTACCCTTCCAGCTTCCAGAGCTGGCGGATGGCGTTCTCGTACGCGAACTTCTTGCCGAGTTCCGCGTCGAAGTTTTCGGGGCTGGCGGGCGCGCTCTCGCCCACCACAAAAAACCCGTTCTGCATCGTCAGGATGCAGAGCGTGAGGATGAGGTTGACGACGACGTACTCCTCGCGGACGATCTTCGCCTGCATGCTCTCCAGCGTGACGCGCGGCGCGGTGGCCACTGCGGCGCTCTCGGCCTCGGATGCTGTCAGTGCTTCGCTTTCCATTCCGTGTGCTCCTTATGGGTTGGGGTTTATCCCGGTCCCCGTGGAGACCGCGACCTTTTCGCCCGAGGCAATCTCCGCCGCCGCCAGTTCCATGGCGGTGCGGTTGTCCTCGGTGTTCATCTGCATGCGCGCGTTGAGCTCGGCAGCCGTGCGCTGGTCCTCGGCCTGCTCGCGCTGCTGCTGCAGCATGGCGTCCTGCTGCATCGCGGCGGCCTTGAGCTGCGCCTCCTGCTGCATGCGCTGCGCGTCGATCTGCAGGCGCGCCTGCTCCACCTGCGCGTCCTGCGCCGCCTGCTGTGCGGTGAGCTGCATCTTGGCCTGCTCGACGGCGGTGCGCTGCTGCAGCTCGGCCTGCTTGACCTGCGCCTGCAGTTGGGCCGACTGGGCGGCGGCCTGCGCCGGATCCATGGGCTGCGGCGGGGCGAGCTTCTGCGCCATCTCCTGCGCCTGCGCGATGACCTCGGGCATGGACTTGAAGACCTCGTCGCCCTGCTCGACCACGTACGCGCCTGCCTCGGCGAGGGCCCGGTCGAGTGCCTTGCGCGCCTCCTTGTCGCCCTTGATCTCCTTCATGTCCTCGCTGATGTCCAGACCGGAAGCCTCGTTGGCCACGTCCAGTACGCTGCTGGCGTACCAGTAGGCGATGTGCTCCTTGAGGTGCTGCAGCATCACGGGCAGGAAGGCCGGGGCGATGAGCGGGTTCATGCCGAAGGCCGGGCTCCTCATGTACGCGAGGTGCGTCTTGAGGTGCGCGATGTGGTCCTGATCGGGGAAGGCCGTGACCGGCTTGCCCATGCTGGCGGACACGTTCTCGGCCACGGCGTTGAGCTCCTGCGGCTCGACGGGCGGGTTGAGCAGGCCCTCGGCGTCGGGGATCTTCAGCGTCTCGAGGATGCGCTCCTCGACCTTGCGCAGGTTGTAGAGCTGCGGCAGGGCCGCCGAGCGCTGCGCCACGGCCTGCACCTGCGCAAAGCGCTGGGCCTCGCTGAAGATGTTCGGGTCGCTGACGGGCACGACGTCCATCGGCCCCTCGAAGTCGGCGCGCGTGGCGATCTCCTCGCCCACCTCAGCCTCGGTGTCCGCGTCGTCGAGGTACATGCCGTTGAGGCGGTGCAGCACCTTGAGCATGCGCGCCATGGCGTCGTGCAGGCGGGCGTGGATCGCGCTGAACACGACCATGCCCTGCTCGAGCTTGGCCAGCGTCGTGCCGACCGGCGCGTTCGGGTTGCTGTCGGCGATGTCGTCCAGCGTGGTGCGGATGACGCCCTGCCCGGCATCGACGAGGAAGCCGAGGAGCTGGAACAGCACAGCCGAGGGCGGGTTGAACGGCAGCGGCATCGCGATCTTGCGGATGTCGTCAACGTTGAGGCCGCCCTCGATCTCCTCCACCTGCGTCGGCTGGATGTTCAGGGACTGCCCGCCGCGCGAGCCGCCCTTGAGCTTGAGCATGGTCGGCGCGTTGTTGATGTGCGCGCTGTCGAGCAGGGCGCGCAGGGCGCCGGTGGCCGCCGCGCTCAGGCCGCCGACCATGTGCGGCAGGCCGATGGGGTATGCGCCGCGCCACGGCACGAAGGGGAACTCGATGAACCAGACCAGCTCCTCGCGGCTCTCGTCCAGCTCGTCCCAGTTGCGGTACAGGGCGAGCACCTTGTTGCTCGTCTTGTCGATGGTGACGATGTACGGGGCCAGCTCGCCCCCGGCCATGCCGTCGCCCTCGATGCGCAGCAGGGCGTGCGTCTCGTAGACGGTGCGCAGGCCGTCCTCGTTGTAGCTCGTGTCGGTGCGGCCCTCGATCTTGTCGTTGGCCTTCTGCACGATGCTCGGCTCGGGCTCCATGCTCACCAAGCCGATGTCCACGTCGCGGTACATGCCCGCCTTGACGCGCTGCTCGTAGTCCACCTGCGTGATGTACTGCACGTGCGTCTTGCGTTGCGCCGTGTAGAAGCTGGTGGCGGCATACGGCAGCAACATGTCGTCGATTGCAACGAACAGGAAGCCGGGCCGGTTGCGGCTCTCGTCCCACGACAGCTTGAGGTACTGCGCCCCGCCGAGCGGCACCTGCGTCAGCATCTGCTCGATCTCGGCGCGCGCCTCGGTGCATTGCACCGTGAGCTGCCAGTTCATCAGGGCCGTCTTGCGCTTGGCCTTCTTCGCCTTGTCGGGCGTCACCTCGCCCGGGATGAAGTCCTTGGCCGGGCCCTGCGGCGGGAACAGCTCCTTCATGGCGCGCGCGGCGAAGTCCACGGTGGCCTGCACCATCATCGGGTGCACGACGCGGCTGGCGCCTTGGAACTGCGCGCCGCCGGGCGCGTCGTCGCCGAGGCCGGTGCGGCGCAGGCCCTCCTCGTACTGCTCGTCGCGCTTCTTGCGCGCCTCCTTGTCGCGGCCGATCAGCTCGACCAGCGAGGTGGCGATGGCGTTCAGCTCGTGATCGGGCAGCACCTCGGCGAGGTTCTCGAGGAAGTCCGCGTCGCGCTCCGCCTCCTCGTCCTCGAGGCGCACGATAGCGCCGCCGTCCTCGGTGTCCTCGACGTCGTCCTCGGCATCGTCGGACAGCTCGACCATTTCGCCGTACTCTTCGCCGGGCTGCTCGATGTCGTCTTCGTCCATGGGTCGGTCCTAGCTTGCGTACGGGTTGGATACGGGCTTGCGCGGCGGCGGGGCCTCGGTCTTGGCCTCCTTTACCATCGACACGAGGCCCTTGTCCAACATGAGGCGGACGCACTGCGTCGTGGCGTCCACGAAGTCGTCGTGCTTGATGCTGCCGGAGCCGGTGAAGGAGCAGAGCTGCGCCAGCAGGGGCTCGACCCACGTGCGCGGGCGGCCCGGGTACTTGTCGCTCTCCGGCAACCAGACGCGGCGGCGGGCGAAGACGTGGCTGACCATGTGCAGGCGCGCCAGCTTGTCGGCCCGGCCCGGGTTGTAGGCGTAGGCCTCGATGCCCTCGCGCTCCAGCATCTGGCGCAGGCTGATGCCGCTGCCCTTGTCCTCGATCAGGCACAGGTCCGGCTTGCGGCCCGACGTGATGGGCTTCGCGCCGCCGAACATGGGCTTGATCAGCGCCGTGTCCTGATCGTCGCCGTAGGCCACGTTCAGCTCCTTCTTCACGCGCTTGATGAGATCCGGCATGCCCATCTGATCCGCCCAGCAGTCGAGCAGGATCAGGTTCGTGGTGCGGCTCTTCTCGCGGTCGTACGTGCTGAACGCGCCGAGCACGACGCAGGCCGTGCTGTCCGGGTCGCCGCTCTTCTTGTCGTACGTGGCCTCGGTGAAGGCCGTGTCGAGGCTGAGCACGATGTAGTCGAGGACGGGCAGGGGCTTCTTGGCGGGCCAGAGGCGCATCCAGCTCCGCTTGATGATGCCCGCCTCCTCGGGGTCGATCAGCTCGCCGTGCAGCTCCTGCCTGCCCAGCGTCGTGCCCTCGTACTGCTCGAGCTGCTTGAAGAAGCTGTCGGGCAGGTTGGCCCGGTTGTCGAACGTCGAGCCGCGCACGATCACGCGCCCCGGCTGCGGGGCGCTGAGCTTGCGGATCAGCTCCTTGGGCTTGGGCGTCGTGGTCCACAGCACCTGCGGCGTCGAGCCGAGGCGCAGGCCCATCTGCATCATGTCCCACGTCTCTTCGTCGTACTGCCACGCGGCCAGCTCGTCGCACCACGCACGGCAGGCCTGCGGGCCGCGCAGGCGCTCCGGGTTCTCGGCGCTGAAGCCTTGGATCAGGACCGGCTTGCCCGCGCAGTTGCGCATCGTGATCGTGAGGTCGGACTTGTTGTCGGCGATGATCAGTTGCGGCGGGATCACGGACATGAGCCCGCTCTCGCCGTAGAAGGCCACGCGCTTCACGTCGCCGAGCGTCGGGCAGATGACGTACACGGGCAGGCCCGAGGGATCCTCGTACGTGGCCTGCGCCAGCCACTCGGCGCCGACGCGCGTCTTGCCGAAGCCGCGCCCGGCGAGGTAGCCGCACTCGCTCCACGGCGTCTCGGGCGGGATCTGCGGCGGGCGCGCCGTCTCGGCCCAGCGCCGCTGCCAGTCCACGTAGGCCAGCATGTCGGGCGGCAGCTTGGCTGTCTGCGCCTCGATGGTGGCGAGGTCCATCACGCCTTGCGGTACAGCTCGAGGGTCTGCCTGAGCTGCGTGTTCATCTCGCGCACCAGATCGTAGCGGTCGGCCGACACGTCGAGGGCGCGCTGCAGCTCGGCGATGTGCGCGTCACGTACGGCCACGTCTGCGGCGAGATCGGCGATGGTTGCATCCGCCGCGCGGATGTAACTCCACGGGTTCCAGATCATGCGCCGCGCTTCGCGGCGCGCAGGGCGGCGGCGATGTTGGCCGCGACCTCGGCGGCGTTGTGCTCGACCTTGAGGGCCTCGCCGTCCTTGTTGCCGACGTCCACGGTCTGCTTGCTGCCGTACTTCTTCGGGTTCCAGCAGGCCAGCAGCTTGAGGCGGGTGTCCACCTGCGCGCGCTTCCACTGCACGTGCCCCGGATCGACGCGACCGTCCACGCGGGCGGGCTCTGCGTCGATCAGGTCGAGTGCCTGCTCGGCGATGGCGTCGGTGCCGGTGTCCCGGGCGCGCGCGACCTGTGCAGCGAAGTCCGGGTCGCGCTCCTGCCACAGATACACCGTACGCCAATTCGGCATGCCCTCTTGGCGGCACAGCTCCCTCAGCGGCGTGCCGTCGCACAGGCCGTCAATGATGCGCTTCTCGACTACGGGGGTTCTCTTCGTGGGCCGCTGGGCCATCTGCATGCTCCGCTACGTGGCAGGACTACCAGTGGCGACAGAGATAGCACCGAGCGCTTGATCCGACAAGGGTGCCTTGGAGATCCAAGGGACCACGCATCAGTTCGAGGGTGATCCACCGTTACTTGCAAAACAATGCAACAGAACAATTCACACGTAAAACGCCGCAAGTAGCTCCGGACAGTCGGACACGGTGGACTGGACATACACCCCCCTCTCTAAGGGAGGGGTGTAATGTCCGGATGTCCGGATGTCCTACTTGCGGGTCATGACACCCCCATCCAACTCAATAAGTCCGTCCAGAAGCAGCCGCTCCTTGGCCCGGCGGTACGCCTTCCCGACCGTGTCCGGCTTGTTGCCGTCACCGTGCGACGGGTGCGCCAAAAACCTCGCCCGCGCCACGTCCTCCGGCAGACTGTCCCCGCTATCCTCCAGCAGATCGAGGAGCAGCCCGGCCTTGCTTGAGCTGATGTCCACCAGCGCCTTTGTCTTGCTACCGTCCTTGGCCACCAGCGTCTGCAGGTTCTTGCCGTATGCGTCGGTGTAGCCCTCAAACACGAAGGGCACCAACTCGATGTCCACCGTAGCCCGGCCCTCCCCATCCTTGCGCTTGCGCTGGTGGACGCGCACCAACTGCTTATCCGACGCGCGGATCACCTCGAGCTGGCTGTCCACGTCGTTGAGCTTGGCGACGCTGCCGAGGTAGCTGCCGCCGCCCTTTGTGGCGTGATCCAGCACGAGGAACGAGATGTCCAGTTCCGTCTCGCAACCCGTGGCGCCCTCCTCGATGATGTTGCGCAGGTTCTTGATGAAGGCGGACACGTTGGCCTTTTCATCGCCCGCAGAAGTTTGCGAGTAGGTGTCAATGACACACAGGACGCGGTACGAGCAGTCGCTGTCGATCATCGCGTCAAACACACCCACGTCCCAGTACTTGTCCGACGCAGTCGCACCATCATGCTCGTACCGGGTGAGGGCCATCAAAATGTTTCTCAGCTCTGCCGCGCCCTCATCCGTGTCCAGCGCCGGGCGCTCCTGCACCACAAACAGAAGGCCCCGATCCCCGGCGTCCGTCTCCAGCGCCGCGCGGCGCAGGTGCAGCGCATCGCCACCCTCGGCACCCAGATACAGCACCACACTCGGCTCCGTGGCCAGACCCATCCAGTCCCGCCCGGTGGACACCGCCGCAGCCATGCCCATCGCGATGAAGGTCTTGAAGCTCATCGACGGGCCGTACATCCAAGTGATGCCGCGCATCGGCACGAACCCCTCGACCACGTCACACCTCTCGCCACTAGTCTCCAACACCGCCAGCGGGTTGGCCCAGACGGGCTTGCCAGTAAAATCCATGTCGCATGTCCTTTCATGTTGCACCCCGCACCCATACACGGACAGCGGACACCGTGCAAGACACCCCTATTTTGTCCTGTGTGCATTTTTCCGCTTGACCGCATCAACCGCCTGCTTTACTGGTACGTCATCAGCAACGGAGACTACCAATGACCGACCTCACCACCGCCCTTGAAGCCCACAAGCCCAACCTCGAAGCTCGTTTCATCAGCTTCACGACCGCCCGCTTCAACCGCCTCGTCGAGCAGTTCGGCCCTGCCCTGCGCGGCATCTACAACAGCGACCAGTACCGCAACTGGCAGGCCATCGCAGGCTGCACCGTCAGCCTCGGCGACCGCGTCAACAGCGAGTACGCTCTGGACGACGCGCGCCTCGCCGCCGCCGCCAAGCACTTCGCCGAAGAGACCGTCGCCGCGTGGGCCGCCAAGATCGAGGCCAAGCTGGGCGAGTTGGCCGACGCTGAAGTGCGCCACCTTGACGGCACCCGCTTCAACATCGTCGGCCGGAAGGGCGACCGCCGGGTCCGCATCGAGCAGGACATGATCGTGAACATCAGCAACAAAGGCACGCTGTTCAACCAGTTCCCGGCCCGCATCTACGTGGACGGCAAGTTCACCAGCGCCGCCAAGTTTGCCGCACTCTGACCCACCACGGCGGGGCTCCGGCCCCGCCACCCAACACAAGGAGAGATCGACATGGACACCTACACCGCCACGGGCATCGCCGAGGGCTGGATCGACGCAGACAGCGAGGATCAGATCATCGAGGCGTGGCAGCTCCAGCAGGTCGCGGGCGGCGTGGCCTACCAGCTTCAGGGCTGGTTCGGCCGCACCGCCCGCGACCTGCTGGAGCAGGGAGTGATCGCATGATCAGCATCACACACCACTGCGGCCCATACCAGCTCATTGTCTGGGCCAGCGGCACCGCCGTCGAGCTTCGCAAGGGCGAGTACGCCTGTTTCTGGCAGGACGAGGACGCGGCTGACGTGACCGACATGTTTAGCGAGCACGGCCGCGAGGGCCTCGACCGGCTGTGGGACGACTACAGCGACATCGCCACGTACGAGGGCACCGGCCCCGAACCAGAGGAGGACTGAGCCATGAACTTTGAACAGCTTGTACGCCCCGTGATGGGCGAGAACTACGACACCCGCTTCCCCGCGCGCAGCACCGCCACGCCGGATCTGAACGCAGAACTGAGCGAGGTAGAGGCAGCCTTCGTCGCCGACTGGGCGCGGCTCTACAGCGCCGCCTCAAACCTCGGCAGCGTCGAGAAGATCCGGCACAGCCTGATCGGCGCGCTCAAGACCATCAGGCGCGACGCCGAGGCGCGCAGGGGGCAGGAGCTGGCACTGGCGGCCCGGGGCGGCCGCCTCAAGTACCGCTTCCGCGTCATCGCGCCCGACGGCGACGAGTTGATGTACCCCTCGAATGGGACGATCCACGCCAACCGGATCTACGCCATGCTGTCGCGCGCAGTGCGCCCTGACCCGATACTGATCCGGCGGCACGTCGAGAACTACTACGCCCCCTACCTGACGAAGGCGCGTGCCAACAATGACACGGCGCGGGAGGCGGCCCTTCTGGAGGCTTGCGAACGAGACGTGGCAGGGATGAACTCCACCTTCGAAAGGCGGTCCTACGGCTGGCAGGTACGCGAGAACGGCTCCGACAGGCGGCGTCTGGAACGGGAGATGGCCCGCATCGTGGCACAAAACGACAGTTCCGAAATCTTCCTGCCGTCCCTCTACCAGTACGAGTACGTCATCGTCGAAGGCACGCCCTTCCCGGTATGATTTTTCCGCTTGACCCCAGTTAAGCACCCGGTTACTGGTACGTCATCAGCAACGGAGACTGCCCACATGAACTGGTTCCCCACCCTTAACGACGCGCTGCAGGCCGAGGGCCTCCTCGAGAGCTGGCCCCTCGGCGTCACCCTGAGCTACGGCGAGACGCGCGGCCTGTCCGCTGGCGGCCGCTGGATCAGCATATACCGCGACGAGCAGGGCCGCTACGAGCGCCCCATCCACTACGCCACCAAGGTTCCCGAGACCTTCCCGCAGGAGTACCGCGCATGACCCCCGGCTTCCGCCACGAGTTCCGCAACCTCACCCCCGCCGACACGCTGACCGTTCTGGGCTGGCTCCTCGAGCCCGCACAGGGCGACCCCGACCCCGACCTGCCGGACGACATGATCGACGCCCTGCAGCCGCTCCACGCGGCCTACCGCAAAGCCTACAGCGCCCTGTGCGCCGCAACAGGACAGGACTGACACCATGGACTACAACCGCTACTGCGACGCCAGCCTGCTAGAATGCGACCACAGCGAGGGCGGCTTCTATTACGCCATAGAGGCCGACGAGGAGAGCGCCCGGGTGATGAGCACGGCGGCCCACGAGGTCGTCGAGCGCGTCACCGCGAAGTGGATGGAGCGCCCCGGCGTTGTGTGCTGTCACTTTGACATCAACGACGCCGAGATCGAGATCAGCATCAACTCGCCCAACGATGACATCGACAGCTTTGCGCGCTTCCGGCTCCCTTTGGACGAGTTGATGATCTCGGCTGCAATGACTGCGGAAGATTGGGTGCGTAGATCCCCATCTGATGTCTCGGCCATCCTGCGTAAGCTGGCCGACGAGATCGATGCTGCAGCAGGACAGGACTGACACCATGGCACACACCACCAGCGACGCGCACCTGTTCACGAGCGAGCGGCGCCTCCGGGACGCCGTGAGCGTCGCCAGCGACGCCCTGCTCATCGCCCTGCAGCGCGAGCACCCCCAGATCGTGCGGCACCTGCAGGAGCAGGCCGCCGCCAACCGCGACACGGAGACACCGGCAAGACCCAGACACCCATTCGCGGCGAGCTTCGCCGCGCCGTTTACGCCCACGTCCAGAACAACCCCGGCTGCACGTCCGCTGACGTGGCCAGCCACCTCCCCGAGCAGGCCGGGAGCGTGGGGGGCACCCTGTCTCACATGCACGACGACGGCCTCCTGTCTCGCCAGAAGAAGGGCGCACACTTCTATTACTTCATCCTCGACGAGCAGCACACGCTGGCCGAGGGGCGGCGCAAGCTGGCCGAAGCCGAGGCCGCGCTGGCCGAAGCCGAGGCCGCGCTGGCCCGCGAAAGAGGGCTCGCCCACACGCAACTGGTCGATACGCAGGAGCAGGTCGTCACCGTGCTTGCGCAAAACGCGGGTCTCTCCGCCCAGATCGCCGAGCTGCAGGCGTGGAAGGCCGACGCCATCAAGAAGCACCCCGAACTGGCCTCACCCGATCCGCTGCTCCTCAAGGCGCGCGAGATCGTGGCCGAGGTCCAGCGCGACAAGATGCAAGACCCCTCCACGCTGGGGCGTCTGCTCGCCGGGGGATACGACAGCGGTTCGGCCGTACAGGCCGCCCTCCTCGCCCTGAAGAGCGTCCAGCCGTGACCCGCCGCACGCTCTGGTGCGACCACTGCAACGCCCACATGCCGCTGAGCGGCATCCTGTCCTGCCTGCGCAAGACCTGCCAGACCAAGGACCGGGTGCCGCCCGAGGACAGGAGATCTCGCCAGTGAGACGCTACGACAGCAGCACCGACCGCGCCTATCGGTGCATCATCATGTACCGCACCCCGGCGGGCCGGGCCGTGCAGGTCAACGAGACGACCATCGCGCCGACGCCCGACGAGGCTATGGCGCTGGCCGAGAAGATCATGCTGGCCGACAAGCGCCGCGTGATCGGCAGCATCGAGTACAGGAAGGTGATACCGCTATGACCACCGAGGACCAATACGCGCCGGAGCCGGTAAGCGGCGATCCTGTGTTTATCGCAGTGGCTGGGCAGTCGTTCAGTTGCCAACAGGATTGGATCAATCGCGCGAGCCGAGTGCTGACCGCGCATCGAGATTACCGCAACACTGAACATGAAGGCCCGGCGAAAGGATGGCGCGGCCCGCACTTCACGGCACTGTGTTTTGACCAAAAGGGCAGGCGCGTGCTCAATGGCGGCGATTTTCAGCGCGCCGAAAACGAGGGAGCATTCCCGGTTTGGTGGGTTTGGCCAGACCAGATTGCTGAATTGTTGATGCAGCGCCGCGTCACCCTCGCCCACCTGCATTTGCGTGAAGGAGAAGGGTGATGGGAAAGTGCTGCGGAACTTGCCGCCTATATTCCGAGAACTTGTATCGCGGTTCGCGTGTCTGGAAAGATGCCCGCGCTTGCTGCGCTGATGTGGCGCACGTGATGCCAGAAAGCTGGAGCATCGACAATTACATGGAGGAAACCAAGGGCACGTATTGCGACCTTTGGGAGCCGTTTGCCGACCCACCCCCTTCCACCAAGGCCGATAGCGATGGGGGTGGGGCGTGAGGAACGCAATCTATCGCGCAGCTTGGCCTTTGTTCGCGTGCGCTGACTGCATCGGCATGGTCCAATACGGCTGCCAGTGCGATGTTTACGAAGGCATAGCACCCGGTGTTGGCCCGACAGCATGGCACCGTTTTCTGCGCCGTCTTTACAACTACGCATGGCACAACACCTTTTCGGAAAAACGTGTTTTTTTTCTGATGATTGGCGGCAGTTCGCATGATCCCCGCCCGCCTCCGCGACTTCCTCCGCCGTGAACTGGGTATCGACCTGTACGACTGGCAGCCCGGTGAGATCGAGTTTTGAAAGGATAGAATGATGGATAACCCAAGCGCATTTCCGCACCCCTCTGGCGCTCAAGGTTGCGATGGCATGACCTTGCGCGATTGGTTCGCGGGGCAGGCTTTGTCCATGCTTCCGCACATTGGCGAAACGGCCCTGCGCTGGGACGAGTGGGCACATGAAGCCTACGCGCTTGCCAACGCCATGATCACCGAAAGGAACCGCACCAATGGATAAGGACGAACTCGCCGCGCTGGATCGGGCGGCAACATGGGTCGGCAAGAAACCTCTTGTGCTTGAATGTGTCGAGAACGGCGTCTGGCAAATCCGCCTGATCTTCGGAGAAGGCGAAAAGAACTGCACGGCTATGCGACAGTGGGCAGACGCCTACCGCGCCACAGCAGCAGAGGCCCGCTCTGTGCCGGTGGAGACGTACCAGCGCGACATTGCCTTGCGTGACGAAGCCTATGCTCAGCTTGAGGCCGAGAACGCAAAGCTGCGGACTTTTGCTGAAGCGTTTGCCCGACAGCCTTGTTCCTGCGGTGTCATGCAGGGCGCAATTACCTGTGCCCCTTGCCAAGCCCGCGCAGCACTGGAGACGGACCATGGATGATCTGGTGCAGCGGTTGGAGGCCGAACACGCTCGCAACGGCGGGCAGGGAGCATACGCTTGGAGCTCTCGTGAACTATGTGGAAAAGCCGCCGCCGAAATCCGCAGCCTCCGCGAGCAGGTGGCGCAGGAGCGGGCGGGGATTGTGGCTTGGTTGCGGGAGACAGCTGACATGATGCAAGGCTTTTCGGGGCCAAGCACGGCACCGACCAAATTCTACCGCACGATTGCCCGCATTGCCGACGCCATCGAACGCCACGAGGACAAGGAGCCGAGAGCGTGAGCAGGCCCCTATCCTACTGGTGGGATTTTCGTCACCACAAAGACGGTAGGATGACGGTGATCGTTGAGTGTGATCACCCCAAGGCCGATGGTCGCACTCTAGCCGAGTTCAATGAACCCCTGCAAGCTGACGCGCTGATTGCTGATCTGAAAGCAGGGCGCAAATCAATGCACACACTGCTGAAGGAGCCGAGAGCATGACCACCACCGCATACGACGACCAATTCGCGCCAGAGCCCCCCGCACGCTCTGCGGGCTTCAGCACCCGCGAGATGGTGGACATGTTCAACGAGGGTCGGGCCGAGGAGCGCAAGCTGCTCGCGGCGTGGTTCCGCAAGCACGGCAGGCCCCAGATCGCAGACCAGATCGAGGCCGGGGAACACCTGAAACCACCCGCTTGACAGGGCCCACGGGCGTCTGTACGCCCGCCTATCAGCAACGGAGACACCGACATGACAGACGAAGAGACCCTCGCCCTCCTGCGCAAGGTGGACGAGATGCGCGCCGAGCTGCGCCGCCTTGAGCCGGTCTTGAGCCGGGCCTGTGTGGAGTACGGCAAGCGCCGGGGCTGCACCGGCTTCCGCGACTTCCACGTGCGCAACGACGCCGCGCGGGCGGTGGCGGCATGAGCGGCATAGAGACCGCCATCGCCGCTGCAGGCGGCCGCCGCGCCTTCGCAGACAGCCTCGACCCGCCCGTGACCGTGCAGGCCGTGTGCCAGTGGGTCAAGCGCGGCTGGGTGCCGCCCACCCGCGCGCTGGAGATCGAGACGCTGTACCGCGTGGACCGCGCCCTCCTCGTCAAGCCCAGCCTGATCCCCCTCGTCGGCGAACCGGCGTGAGGTACGGCTCGGTTTGCAGCGGCATCGAGGCCGCCACCGCCGCATGGCACCACATGGGCTGGGAGCCCGCGTTCTTCTCTGAAATCGAGAAGTTCCCGCGCGCCGTGTTGGAGCACCACTACCCTGAAGTGCCGCTGCACGGCGACTTCACAACCATTGAGCAGAACCAGTATGGAAAGATCGACCTCCTCGTCGGTGGAACGCCCTGCCAGTCCTTCAGCATTGCCGGACTGCGAGGCGGACTGGATGACGACCGTGGCAACCTCGCCCTTGAGTTTTGCCGACTTGCTCAGCGCGAGCAACCTCGCTGGATTGTCTGGGAAAATGTCCCCGGTGTCCTGTCATCGAGCGGAGGACGGGACTTTGGTTCCATCCTCGGGGCGCTGGAAGACCTCGGGTATGGCCTCGCCTACCGAGTGCTGGACGCTCAGTACTTCGGAGTGGCCCAGCGACGCCGCCGTGTGTTCGTTGTCGGACACGCTGGAGGAAGCTGGCAGCGTGCCGCCGCGGTACTTCTTGAGCGCCACGGCCTGTCGGGGGATCCTGCGCCGAGCCGAGCGCCGGGGGCGCGAGCTGCCGGA
>JBDKFA010000185.1:0-33450 GCA_039798945.1 Pseudomonadota bacterium | reverse complement strand
TCATGCCCGTGGCTTGCGCCACGGGCGTTCGCCAGGCACGAACAGTCCACTGGACTGTTCGTGTCCGGGCTCACTCCTCCGGCGCCCGCCGTCGGCGGACGCCTCCCCCTTTACTTCGCGGGGACGGTATCCCCGCCCACGCGTTCCACGACCACCCCGGCGCACCGAAGGTGGTGTGCCCAGTCGATGGCAGGCCGCGTGGGGCGGGCAACCGGCCAGGCGAAGTAAAGGAGGAGGGCTGGGCTCGGCCCGGCCCGGGGGACATGAGCCTGGCCGGTTGCCCGCCCCGCGCGGCTCGCGAGGCGCAGGCCTACGCCCGAAGCCTCCACGACGCTCGCGAGGTCCTCCAGTGAACAGCGCCGGCAACAGCCTCACCCGGGACCTCCTGCAGATCGCAGCCTTCACCAGCGGCATCATCGCCGTCACGCTTGCCGTCGACTCCGGCGTGTGGCTCACCTTCCTGATGATGACGCTCTACGCGTCTCTGCTCGCGCTGAGCTGGAACATCCTCGGCGGCTTCGGTGGGCAGTTCTCCTTTGGCCACGCGCTCTTCTTCGGCACGGGCGCCTACGTGCAGGCGATCGCGCAGTTGAGTGGCGGCTTGAACCCGTGGGTGGCGCTCGCGCTGGCCATCTTGGCGGCCGCGGCCGTGGGCGGCTTCGTGGGCGCACTCACCTTCCGCTACGGCCTGAAGGGCTCTTATTTCGCGCTCGTCACGCTCGCCTTTGCGGAGGTGTTTCGCATCCTCGCGGTGTCGGTCGGGTTCACCGGTGGCGGGGTGGGGCTGATGATCCCCCTCAAGGAGTCGGTGGCCAACCTGCAGTTCGGCTCGCGCAAGGGCGCGATCGGGCTGGTGCTCGGCTTCGTCGTGGCGGCACTCGTCGTCACCGCGTGGCTGCGGCACTCGCGCTTCGGCGCCCGGCTGCAGGCCGTGCGCGACAACGAGGACGCGGCGCGTGCGGTGGGGGTGGACCCGTTCGCCATCAAGCTCGGCGCCATCGTGCTGTCGGGCGCCTTCATGGGAGCGGGCGGCGCCTTCTACGTGCAGGTTTTCCAGTACATCGACCCGGCCATCGCCTTCGGCCCGGCGAGTTCGGTGGAGGCGCTCGTGGCGGCCATCGTCGGCGGCATGGGTACGCTGTGGGGCCCGGTGCTCGGCGCGGCCGTGCTGCACCTGCTGGCCGAGCTAACGCGCAACCTCTTCGGCCAGCTGCCCGGCGTGAACATGGTGATCTACGGCGCAGTGCTCGTGCTCATCGTGATGTTCCTGCCGCGCGGGCTGGCGGGCATCGGCCGCAGCGTGCGCGAACTGTGGCGCAGCGGCATCTCCGGCAAGCCGCCGGGCGGGGGAGCCGGCCGATGAGTGCGCCGCTGCTCGAGCTGTCGGGGCTGTCCATCGCCTTCGGCGGCCTGAAGGCCGTACAGGACGTGAGCCTGGCGGTGCAGCCGGGCACGCTGACCGCGCTGATCGGCCCGAACGGCGCGGGCAAGACGACGCTCTTCGCGCTGATGTCGGGCTTCCTCACGCCCGATGCCGGCACCGTGCGCTTCGACGGCCGCGATATCACCGGCCGCAGCCCGCAGCTGAATGCGCGCGCAGGCATGACACGGACCTTCCAGATCGTGCAGCCCTTCGCGGCGCAGACCGTGCGCGAGAACATCGCCGTGGGCGCGCACCTGCACGAGCCGCGGCGCTCGCGCGCCCTCGAGCTGGCCGAGGCGGTGGCTGCCCGCGTGGGGCTCGCCCCGCAACTGGACAAGCCCGCGGCCGACCTGACGGTGGCGGGACGCAAGCGGCTCGAGCTCGCCCGCGCGCTTGCGACGCGGCCCAAGCTGCTGCTGCTCGACGAGGTGCTCGCGGGCCTGAACCCGCAGGAGATCGCCGAGATGATCCCGGTCGTGCGCGGCATCGTGGCCGACTCGGGCGGTGCCGTCACGGTGCTGATGATCGAGCACGTGATGCAGGCGGTGATGAACCTCGCCGAGCACGTGTGGGTGCTCGCGCAGGGCCAGCTCATCGCCTCGGGCACGCCGCAGCAGGTCACGGCCGATGCGCGCGTGATCGAGGCCTATCTCGGGCATGGGGCGGCGGCGCGGCTGCGCGGCGCCGACGGCGCGGGCACGGCGGCAGGGACTGCCACCGCTGCCGTTGCCACTTCGCTCGGCGCCCCGTCGGTGTCCACGCCATGACCGCCGCCACGCCGCTGCTGGACATCCGCGCGCTGCGCAGCGGCTACGGCCGCGTGGAGGTGCTGCGTGGCGTGGACCTGCAGGTGCGCCCGGGCGAGATCGTCGCGCTGCTCGGCAGCAACGGCGCGGGCAAGTCCACCCTCAACAACACCGTCAGCGGCCTCGTGCCCGCCTGGGGCGGTCAGGTCTTCTTCGACGGCGTGGACCTGAGCGGCGCCCATTACCGCGAGGTGGTGCGCGCCGGGCTGATTCAGGTGCCCGAGGGCCGGCGCATCTTCCCGAACCTCACGGTGCTCGAGAATCTGGAGCTCGGCGCCTTCACGCGCGCCCGCGCGCGCCGCGCGAGCAACGTCGAGCGCGTGTTCGTGACCTTCCCGCGCCTGAAGGAGCGCCTCGCGCAGAAGGCGGGCACGATGAGCGGCGGGGAGCAGCAGATGCTCGCGATCGGCCGCGGCATGATGGCCGAGCCGCGGCTCTTGATCCTGGACGAGCCCTCGCTCGGGCTGTCGCCGCTGCTGGTCGAGCAGATGTTCGCGCTCATCGGTCAGCTGCACGCGCAGGGCCTGGCGGTGCTGCTGGTCGAGCAGAACGTGGGCCAGTCGCTGGAGATCGCCCATCGCGCCTACGTGCTCGAGAACGGGGCCATCCGCTTCCACGGGGAACCCCGGGAACTGTTGGCCAGCGACGAGCTGCGCCGCGCCTACCTGGGGTTGTGATCCCACTGCCGCACTCGCCGCAGTCCCTGCCCCCGCCTCGACCGCCCGACTTCACGGACCCACCGCAAGTGCCCGCCACCGGTCGCGCCTCGCCTCCCACCACGCTCGCGCAGAAGCTCGTGGCGCGGGCCTGCGGGCGCGCCCATGTCGAGCCCGGCGAGATCGTCACCTGCCGCGTGGACCTCGCGATGTTCCACGACTCCTCGGGCCCGCGGCGCCTGAAGCCGATGCTCGAGCAGCTGGGCGCGACGATCTGGGACAAGCGCCGCGTCGTGCTCGTCATCGACCACTACGTGCCCGAGGCCGACGAGGAGTCGCGCCGCATCGTGCGCCTGGCGCGCGACTGGGCCGCCGAGCAGGCGCTGCCGCATGTGCACGACAGCCAGGGCATCTGCCACGTCGTCGTGCCCCAGGCCGGCCACATCCGCCCGGGCATGTTCTGCGTGGGCGGCGACTCGCACTCGCCCACGGGCGGGGCGTTTGGTGCCTACATGTTCGGCATCGGCGCCACCGAGATGCTCGGCGTGGTCGTCACCGGCGAGATCTGGCTGCAGGTGCCGCAGACGATGTTCCTGCGCTGGAGCGGGCGCCTCACCGAGGGCGTGACCGCCAAGGACATGATGCTCGCGATGCTCGGCCGCTTCGGCATGGACGGCGCGCAGTACCAGGCCGTGGAGTACTGCGGCGAGGCCGTGCGCGCACTGCCGATGGCCGAGCGCATGACGCTGTGCAACATGGCCGCCGAGCTCGGCGCGCAGGTGGGGCTCGTGGCACCGGACGAGACGACGCGGCAGTGGCTGCGGCAGGCCGCGCAGGCCATGCAGGCCACGCAAGCGGCCGCACCGGGCGGCATGGGCACTCGCTCACATGATGAGCCACCCTGCCGACCTGCTCGGGATTCGACTGATCCGGTCGATGCAGCCACGCCGCTCGAGGCGCTGGCCCTCGAGGACTGCACCCGCTGGCGCAGCGACGAAGGCGCGCCCGGGCGCTGGCACCACTTCGACGCCTCGGCGCTCGCGCCGCAGATCGCGCTGCCGGCCAGCCCCGCCAATGCTCGCGCGGTAGGCGACCTCGAGCCGGTGCGCGTGGACGTGGCCTACATCGGCGCGTGCACCGGCGCCAAGCTCGAGGACCTGCGCGCGGCCGCGCGCGTGCTCGCCGGCCAGCGCGTGGCCGCCGGCGTGCAGCTGATGGTGGCGCCGGCGAGCGTGCGCGACGCCCGCGCGGCCGAGGCCGAAGGCGTGATGCAGGTGCTGCGCGAGGCCGGCGCACAGCTGCTGCCGAGTGCCTGCGGCGCCTGTGCCGGCTACGGCGGGCGCATCCCCGAGGGCTCGACCGTGATCTCCTCGACCGCACGCAACTTCAAGGGCCGCATGGGCGCGGACACGGCGCAGGTCTTCCTTGGCTCCCCGTACACGGTGGCGGCCTCGGCGCTGCGCGGCTGGATCACCGACCCGCGCGAGGTGCTGGCGTGAGTGCACCAGCCGGCGTGCACGGTCAGGCGGGTGTGGCCGAGGCCCGGGGCCCCGACGCCGGGACAGCGACGCCCGAGACCAGTCGGACCCCGCGCGTGTGGAAACTCCTCGCCGACGTCGACACCGACCAGCTCGCCCCGGGCCAGACCATGAAGCACGGCATCGAGGTGACGGCGCAGCACTGCCTGCAGGCGGTGCGAACCGACTTCGCCGCCGGCGTGCGCGCGGGCGACGTGATCGTGGCCGGACCGCGCTTCGGCATCGGCTCCTCGCGCGAGCAGGCCGCCAGCGTGCTCGTGCACCTGGGCGTGGCCGCCGTCGTTGCGCCGAGCTTCAACGGCCTGTATTTCCGCAACGCCTTCAACGTCGGGCTGCTGCTCGTCACCTGTCCTCGCGCGGCCGAGATCGACGACGGCGAGGCGGTGCGCGTGGACGCGCGTGCGGGCACGCTCACGCGTGCGGACGGCACCGTGCTGCCCTGTTTCCCCATCCCCGGCTTCCTGCTCGAACGTGTCGAGGCAGGTGGCCTGCTGCCCCAACTGAAGCGGCGCCTGGCCGCGCGCACCGAGGAGCCCCGCCCATGAGCAACAAGCCCGAATTCGACCTGCTGATCAAGAACGTGCGGGTCGTGCGCCCGCACGGCAACGTGGTGCACGAGGCCGACATCGCGGTGGCCGGCGGGCGCGTGGCGCACCTCGCCCCGGGCATCGACGCGGCGCGTGCGCGCGAGGTCTACGACGGGCGTGGGCGGCTCGCCTTCCCGGGCGTGGTCGATGCGCACATGCACTCGGGCATCTATTCCCCGCTGGCCGAAGACGCCGTCACCGAGAGCCGGGCGGCCGCGATGGGCGGCGTCACCTCGAGCCTGAACTACTTTCGCACCGGGCAGTACTACCTGAACAAGGGCGGGCCGTACCGCAAGTTCTATCCCGAGGTGCTCAAGACGGCGAAGAACCGCTTCCACGTCGACTACGGCTTTCACCTCGCGCCGATGAACGGTGAGCACATCGACGAGATCCCGATGCTCATCGACAAGCACGGGGTGTCGAGCTTCAAGATCTTCATGTTCTACGGCTCGCATGGCCTGCACGGCGCGAGCAACGCGCAGCGCGACTTCCTGATGATCGGCGAGGACGAGCGCTACGACTACGCGCACTTCGAGTTCGTGATGCGCGGCATCCAGGCCGCGCGCGAGCGCTTCCCCGAGCGCGCGCGCCAGATCTCCCTGAGCCTGCACTGCGAGACGGCCGAGATCATGACGGCCTACACGAAGATCGTGGAGCGCGACAAGTCCATGAAGGGACTCGCCGCCTACCACGCGAGCCGCCCGCCGCACTCGGAAGGCCTGGCCGTGTTCATCGCCTCCTACCTCGCGCACGAGACGGCGCTGCCCAACATCAACCTGCTGCACCTGTCCTCGCGCAAGGCGGTACAGGCCGCGCTGATGATGGCCGAGGTCTTCCCGCACATCGACTTCCGGCGCGAGGTGACGATCGGCCACCTGATGCTCGACATCACCTCGAAGGCCGCCGAGCTTGCCAAGGTCAACCCGCCGATCCGCCCGCGCGAGGACGTGGAGTACCTGTGGGAGGCGCTGCTCGCCGGCGAGCTCGACTGGGTCGTCTCCGACCACGCCTGCTGCCGCCACGAAATGAAGATCCCCAAGCACTACTTCGGCAACATCTGGATGGCCAAGAGCGGCTTCGGCGGCACCGAGTACCTGCTGCCCGCGCTCGTCAGCGAGGGCACGCGCCGCGGCATGGGCTACAACCACATGGCACGCGTGACCAGCTGGAACCCCGCGCAGCGCTACGGGCTGAACAGGAAGGGCGACATCGACGTGGGCTTCGACGCCGACATCGCCATCGTCGACCCCGCCCACACCTGGAGCATCCGCGCCGAGGACTCGCCCTCCACGCAGGGCTACACGCCCTTCGAGGGGCTGGAGCTCTCCGCGCGGGTGGACGCGACCTTCCTGCGCGGCATGAAGATCTACGAGAACGGGCAGGTGCTCGGCAAGCCGCGTGGCCAGTACCTGCACCGGCCCACCGCGTGACCCAACACGTGACCCACCACGTGACGCACCACGCGGCCGACCGCACGATGTCCACCGCCCCGCGCGTGGTGCGCGCCCGCGCGATGCCCGCGCCCACGCCCGAGGTGCCGGTGGCCATCGTCGGCGCGGGCGCCTGCGGGCTCACGGCCGCGCTGAGGCTGCGCGACGCGGGCATCGACTGCGTGCTGCTCGAGCGCGACGCCACGCCCCAGGGCTCCACCGCCTTGTCCTCGGGTTTCATCCCGGCCGCCGGCACCGCGGTGCAGCGCGCCGCGGGCGTGCTGGACGACAGCGTCGAGCGCTTCGCCGCGGACATCCAGGCCAAGGCCCACGGCACCGCGGCGCCGCACCTCGTGCAGGCCTACGCCGAGGCCATCGCCCCGGCCATCGATGCGCTGGGCGCGCGCCACGGCCTGGCCTTCGAGCTGCTCGATGGTTTCCTCTACCCCGGCCACTCGGTGCGGCGCATGCACACGCTGCCCGCGCGCACGGGGGCTGCGCTCGTGGCGGCGCTGGACGCAGCCGCCGAACGCGCCGGGGCGATGCTCGTGCCACAGGCGCTGGTGCGCGAGCTGTGGGTCGATGACGCCGAGACCGTGCCCGAGGCGGCACCCGCACGCGTGCTCGGCGTGGGCTACGAGCGCCCCGACGGGAGCCTGGAGCACCTGGCCTGCCAGGTGCTCGTGCTCGCCTGCAACGGCTTTGGCGGCAACGCGCAGATGGTGCGCGAGCTGCTGCCCGAGATGCGCGAGGCTGTCTTCGGCGGGCACGTGGGCAACGACGGCAGCGCCATCGCCTGGGGCCGTGCGCTCGGGGCGCAGCTCGCCGACCTCGGCGGCTACCAGGGCCACGGCTCGTGGGCCGTGCCGCAGGGTGCGCTGATCACCTGGGCGCTGATGGCCGAAGGCGGCGTGCAGGTCAATGCGCGCGGCGAGCGCTTTCACGATGAGACGGCCGGCTACTCGGAAGCCAGCGTGCAGGTGCTCGCGCAGCCCGGCGGCCGCGCCTGGAACGTCTTCGACGAGCGGCTGCTCGCGCTCGGGCGCGGCTTCCCGGACTTCGTTGGTGCCGAGGCGGCGGGCGCCGTGCGCCGCGCTGACGACGTGCCCGCGCTGGCGCAGGTGATAGGTTGCGACGCGCAGGTGCTCGCGCGCACGCTTGCCGCCACGCCGCTGCAGGCCCCGTACTGCGCGATCCAGGTCACCGGCGCGCTCTTCCATACGCAAGGGGGCCTGGCCATCGATGCCCACACGCGCGTGCTGCACGCAAGCGGCGCGCCCTTCCCGAACCTGCTGGCCGCTGGCGGCGCCGCGCGCGGGGTGTCCGGCAACGCGGTATGGGGCTACCTGTCGGGCAATGGGCTGCTGAGTGCAGTGGCCGGGGGCTACCTCGCCGCGCGGACAGCGGCTTCGATGCTCGGGTGTGCGACCGCGCCGGCAGCCGCGCCATCGACGCCGACGGGCCTGGCCGAGGCCCCGGCCTCGCTTGCCGGCGCACCCGTGGCCACGACTCCCGCAGAGGGCCCCCGATGACCGACACCACCGACCTGCGTGCGCGGCTCGCGCAACCCAGCCCCCTGCTCGCCCCCGGCGTCTACGACGCACTGTCCGCGCTCGTGGCCGAGCAGGCCGGCTTCGAGGCGCTGTACCTGTCGGGCGCGTCGATCGCCTACACGCGGCTTGGGCGCTCGGACATCGGCCTGACGACCTTCACCGAAGTGACCGACACGCTCGCGCATGTCACCGAGCGCGTGCGCGTGCCCGTGATCGTCGATGCGGACACGGGCTTCGGCAATGCGCTGAACGTGCAGCGTACGGTGCGCGGCCTGGAGCGCGCCGGCGCGGCGATGATCCAGCTCGAGGACCAGACCTTCCCCAAGCGCTGCGGCCACCTGGACGGCAAGGGCGTGGTGGGCACGGCCGAGATGTGCGGCAAGCTGCGCGCCGCCCTCGACGCCCGCACGAGCGCACGCACGCTGATCCTCGCGCGCACCGACGCACTGGCGGTGGAGGGGCTCGACGCCGCGCTCGAGCGCGCCGAGGCCTACCTCGCCTGCGGCGTGGACGCCCTCTTCATCGAGGCGCTGCGCACGCCCGAGCAGATGGACCGTGCCTGCACGCGCTTGGCTGCGCGCGTGCCGCTGCTGGCCAACATGGTCGAAGGCGGCAAGACGCCGGTGCAGTCGGTCGAGGAGCTCGGCGCGCGGGGCTTTCGGATCGTGATCTTTCCCGGCGGCACCGCACGCGCGGTGGCGCACACGCTCAGCGGCTACTACGCGAGCCTGAAGGCACACGGCAGCACCGCGCCGTGGCGCGAGCGCATGCTCGACTTCGACGGCCTGAATGCGCTGATCGGCACGCCCGAACTGCTCGAGCGCGGGCGACGCTACGACGCCGAGTCGGGCTGAACGGCGCGCACGGGCACCTCGCGACGGCGGATCATCCCCCAGGTCTCGAGCGTCATCACCGCCTCGCGGCGCTGGTTCAGCACCGTGTAGCGCGACTTCACGAGCCCCACGTGCGGGCGGCTTTGCATCGGCCGAGCTTCAAGCACCTCCTGCCGCACCGCCAGCGTGTCGCCCGGGTAGACCGGTTGCAGCCAGCGCAGCGCATCGATGCCGGGCGAGCCGAGGCTGGCCGTGCGCAGCAGGTGGTGGTCGCACAGCATGCGCATCATCAGGCAGGCGGTGTGCCAGCCGCTGGCCGACAGGCGGCCGAAGAGCGAAGCGGCTGCGGCCTCGTCATCGAGGTGGAAGGGCTGGGGGTCGTACTGGCTCGCGAAGGCGATGGTGGCCTCGCGCTCGATGGGCATGTGGCCGAACTCCTGCACCAAGCCCACTGGGAAGTCTTCCCAGTGGTAGCGGAAGTCCGGGTCGTCGCTCGGGGTGGGCAGCCCTGGCGGCGCGTCGGGGCTCGTGCGTGCGCTCATGGCGTGCAGCATAGCGGGCCATGGCTTGGCGGCACGGCGGCTTGGGTCGACAATTGGACGCACGCCTTCCCTCCCTACGCGCCGCCCGCGCGCTGCGCCCGCCTGCCATGACCCTGCTCGTCCTCGGCCTCGTCCTGTTCCTGGGCATCCACTCCAGCCGCGTCTTCGCCGAAGGCGCGCGCCAGCGCTTCATCGCCGAGCGCGGCCTGAACGCCTGGAAGGGCCTGTACTCGCTGGTGTCGGTGGCGGGCTTCGTGCTGCTCGTCTGGGGCTACGGCCAGGCCCGGCTCGAGCCGGTGGTGCTGTGGGGCTCGCCGCTGTGGGTGCGCCACGTGGCCAGCCTGCTCACGCTCGTGTCCTTCGTGTTCCTGGCCGCCGCCTACGTGCCGGGCAACGCGATCAAGGCGCGGCTGCAGCACCCGATGGTGCTGGGCGTGAAGGCCTGGGCGCTCGCGCACCTGGTGGCCAACAACACGCTGGCCGACCTGCTGCTGTTCGGCGGCTTTCTCGCCTGGTCGGTGCTGAGCTACCGGGCGGCGCGTGCGCGTGACCGGGCGACCGGCGTCGCGCCCGGCGTGGCCCAGGCTTCGCGCACGGTGCTGGCCGTGGTGATCGGCCTGGCCGCGTGGGCTGTCTTCGCGTTCTGGGCCCACCAGGCGCTGATCGGCGTGCGGCCTTTCGGCTGAGCGGCGCCGCGGCCCAACGCCAACGTCTAACGCCGAACGCCGAACGCCGAACGCCGCCACGGGCGCTTGGCGCTGCGGCTGCAGACGCCGCCGCAGCGGCCGTCTCCCCCTTTCGGGGTCCCCTGGCCTCCCGTCTTCGGGGCGATGGCCGCGCGCGCCACGTCACCCCACCATGCTTCCCGGACGCGCGCTTCGTGGGCGCGGCAGCAGGAGGGTGCAATGGGGCGCGGCATGCGCGGGCAGCGTGCAGGTTTGGCCGCCGAGTGTGGTGCACGGCAGTGCACCCCGGCGCCGGCGGTCGGCCGAGGCGCCGGCCACGGCGCGGGGCAAGTGGCCGAGCCGGGTGACGATGCGCACGCCAGCGCGTGCGGGTGGTTCGAGTCCAGTCGCCTGCTGCGCGAGGGGGCCTCGGTGCACGAGCACGAGCAGCTCGACCCGATCGTCAACGAGTTGCCGCTCGCCTGGTGGATCGAATGGGCAGGTCTGGCCGGCCGCAGCCGTCGGCCCTGAGGGCTGTTCAGCACCCGCGGGCTGCTGCTCGTCGCATGGGCCTGGCCAGCGGGCAGCGGGTGGCGCATCCTGCATCCATCGACCCCCTTGCGGGCCCTCTCCCTCAGCCACGATCCGCCAGGATCAGACAGGAGCGACCATGAAGAAGCCCCTCTCCCCGAAGCCCTTCGCCTCCACGCTCGCCCAGCGCACGGCCGGACTGGCTGCTGCAGTGGTCATGACGCTGGTGATGCTCGTCGGCGTGAACACGCTGGCCGAGTCCGACGCGCCGCACGCCACGCTGGCGCACGCACCGAGCGCGTCGAAGGCCTGACCGGCCCCTGCCTGCGTGCGGCGGCCGAGCCGGGGCCGCGCGCACTGCGACACCGCGCGCCCGGCCCGGGCGCGTGCGCGCGCAGGCCAGGCTCAGCCCACGCTCAGGCCAGTCGCCCGGCGCGAAAGTCCTCCACCGCGCGGTAGATCTCCTCGTGCGTGTTCATCACGAACGGCCCGTACTGCGCGATCGGCTCGTTCAGCGGCTGCCCGGCCACGAGGATGGCGCGTGCGCCCTCATCCGCGCCCTCGAGCACCACGCCGTCCGCGCCCGGCGCATTGGCGAGAATGGCCATGCGCTGGCGCGGTACCACGGCTTCGCCGATGCGCAGCGCACCACGGTAGACGTATACGAAGGCGTTGTGCGACTCGGGCAGCGGTTGCACCAGGCGTGCCCCGGGCGCGAGGTGCAGGTCCAGGTAGGTGGGCGCCGTCGTCTCGCGCTGCATCGCACCGGCCACCCCCAGCGCCTGTCCGGCGATCACGCGCACGGTGACCCCCTCGGCGCGTACCTCGGGGATGTCCGCTGAGGGGATGTCGCGGTACCACGGTGCGCACATCTTGTCGCGCGCCGGGAGGTTCAGCCACAGCTGGAAGCCTTCCATGCGGCCGTCGTCCTGCTCGGGCATCTCGCTGTGGATCACGCCGCGACCGGCCGTCATCCACTGCACCGCACCGCCCGTGAGCAGCCCCTCGTTGCCGGCCGAGTCGCGGTGGCGCATGCGGCCTTCGAGCATGTACGTCACCGTCTCGAAGCCGCGGTGGGGGTGGTCGGGGAAGCCGCCGATGTAGTCGTCGCGGCTGTCGCTGCCGAAGGCGTCGAGCATCAGGAAGGGGTCGAGCCGGCGCTGCAGGGGCTGCGTGAGCACGCGTACGAGCTTCACGCCGGCGCCGTCGCTCGTGGCCTGGCCGGCGACGAGGCGTTCGACGGGGCGGGGGTGGTGGACGGTGAGCATGGGCTCGATCATGCGGCAAGTGCCCGCCACCGGTGGGCAGTCGCGTTGAATGCAGGCTTCAATCGGATCGAAGATCGATCGGCCGCGCGGGCCGTTGCGGGTGCCGCCTGTGCGCACGCGGGCGTGTGTCCCGGGTCGAAGCCGGGACGAAGCCGCGCTACGCTCGGACACCATGTCCGATGCCGTTCGCCTGCCGCTTCCGCACCGCCGCCGCCTGCGCGAAGTGTGGCGCTCGGCGGGCTGGCCATGTCGCGACACGGTCGAGCTCGAGCTGCTCGCGCACGGCCTGCTCGCGCGGGAGCGCGACGCACATGGCTGCGAGACGCTCCACCTGACACCGGCCGGCGTGCAGGCTCTGGCCGGCAGCGTCGCATGGCATCGCCACGCGCGCAGCCTGCACGAGCGACTCGTCGCGCGCGTGGCGCTCGACATGCAGCGCGCTGGCCGCATCGTCTGGCGCGGGCTCGTGCTGCGCGCACCCGTGCCGCGACCCGAGGCGCCCCACGGCTCGCCAGCCAGCGGCCCGGCCGCGCCCACCCGGTGGGTGCAGGCCATGCCCGATGTCTACTCGATCCGCCACACGACACGCGAGGACCAGGTGCTGCCCATCGTGCACGAGATCAAGGTGCGGCGCGCCGACTTGCTGGCCGACCTGCGTCGCCCGGGCAAGCGAGCGGCCTACCTTGCTCTCGCCAGCCAGTGTTGGTACGTGCTGAAGGCCGGCATCGCCGAGCCCGGGGAGATTCCACCGGAGTGTGGCGTGATGGTCGCCCACGGGGCTGCACCGGGCGCGCGGGCGGCCACGTCCGAGGAAGGCGATACGGGCACCGCGCCCTCGCCTGCCGGGCAACCCGGCGCTGCCTGGCTGGCCGACGAGACCTTCGGGGGCCGGCTCGAGGTGCTGCGGCCTGCGCCCCAGCGCCCGCACCGTCTGGCGCTGGGAACCTGGATGGCGCTGGCGCGCGCCAGCGCCGAGCCGCAGCCCGAGGAGGCGGCGCAGCCGCTGCTGCGCCAGACCTGAGCTGCGGCCGCGTGGCCCGCGCGGGTCTGATTTCCCGCAGAATCCGGCGCCTGCTCCGCCACCGAGGCCACACGATGCCGCACCGCCCGCCCACGCCCCGTCTGCTCCGCGCGCTGCGCGCCTGCGCCGTCGTCCCCGTCGCTGCAGCCCTGTCCTGGCTGGTCGGGGTGACCCCGGCGGCGCAGGCGGCGCCGGGCCTGCCCTCGACCAACGTCGCCTGGGTACCGGCGGCGGTGGACGCCGACATCGAGCGCGCCTTCGCGCAGGCCCGCGAGCAGCGCAAGCCGGTCCTGTTGTACTGGGGTGCCACCTGGTGCCCGCCGTGCAACCAGCTCAAGGCCACCTTCTTCAACCGGCAGGACTTCGCGCAGCAGGCGCGCAACCTCGTGGCCGTGCACGTGGACGGTGACCGGCCCGGCGCGCAGAAGCTCGGCGCGCGCTTCAAGGTGCGCGGCTACCCGACGGTCATCCTGATGCGCGCGGACGGCACCGAGATCTCGCGCCTGGCAAGCGATGCCGACCCGGCGCAGATGCTGGCCTTGCTGCAGGCCGGACTCGCCGGCGGGCGTCCGATCCAGGCCGTGCTGGCCGATGCGCGGGCGGGCAAGCCGCTCTCGGCCAACGAGTGGCGCATGCTGGCCTTCCACGGCTGGGAGGTCGACGAGAGCCAGCTCGTGCCCGCTGCCGAACGCCCGGCGGTGCTCGCCGAACTTGCCGCCCGCAGCCCCGCCGGGGACTCGGAGACGACCATGCGGCTGTGGCTCAAGGCGCTGGCGGCCAGCGACGATGGCAAGGGGCTCAAGCCGGATGCGGCGTTGCGACAGCGTGTGGAACGCGTGTTGGGTGAGCCCTCACTTGCGCGTGCACACATGGATGTGCTCGCAGGGGAGGTGTCCGATATCGTGAAGGTGTTGGCACCCGAGGAGGGAGGCGAGCGACGTGCACTCGTGGAGCGCTACGACGCGGCCCTTGCCCGGCTGCAGGCCGATGCGACGCTGTCGCGCGGCGACCGGGTGAGCGTGCTGATCGGCCGCGTGAACCTCGCCCGGCTCGGGCAGCCGCGCGACGTGCTGCAGCCGAAGCTCCCCGCTGCGCTCGAGCGCGAGGTGCGCGAGACGGTGCAACGCTTCGACCGCGAGATCGCCGACGGTTACGAGCGCCAGGCAGTGGTCACCGCCGGGGCCTACGCGCTGGCCCGTGCGGGTCTGTGGTCGGACAGCGACGCGCTGCTGCAGGCCAACCTCGCCCGCAGCCATTCGCCCTACTACCTGATGAGCCAGCTGGCCGGCAACTTGCGTCGCCAGGGCCGAACGGAGGACGCGCTGCGCTGGTACCAGGCTTCCTTCGACAAGGCCGTGGGCCCGGCCACGCGGCTGCAGTGGGGCTCGGGCTATCTCGCCGCACTCGTCGATCTCGCGCCCAAGGACAGTTCGCGCATCGAGAAGACGGTGTCGCAGCTCTTCACCGAGGCGGCGGCCGATAAGGGTGCCTTTTACGAAAGAAGTGCGCGCTCACTGCAGCGAGTAGGCACGAAACTCAACGAATGGAACAAGGACGGCAGCCAGGCCGCGGTGCTGCAGCGCCTGAGGCGCCAGCTCGACGGCGTGTGCGCCGCGGTGGATACGTCCGACGGCCAGCGCGCAGCCTGCGAGGCGGTGCTCAAGCCGCGCGGCTGAGCCGCATCCGAGCGGCGTCTGAGCCACGCCGAGGCGGGTGGCGCCGCAGCCCATCCTGGCGCGCCGCGCATTCGGCCCGCCGAACCGGCCGCCGATCTCCCCCTTCGCCTCGGGCGGAGGGTCGCGCAGGACAATGCGCGCCATGTCGAAGCCGTCACCCATCGTGGTCCGTTCCCTCCCCTGCGCCCGGCCGGCCGCATCGCCGTGCCGAGCCGGGCTGTCCGGGCCAGGTCTTGCCGCGATGGGCCTGGCCGTGGGCCTGGCCTGGGCCGTGGCCATTCCCGTCGCCCGCGCGTCCTCGTCCACGCCGGCATCCACGTTGGCATCCGCGTCGGTGGCACCCGCCTCCGGGGCTGCGGCCGCGGCCGCAGCCGGTGCGGCCTTCTCGGGCCTGAGGCCTTGCCGCCTGCCTGGCCTGGAGCATGCGGCGCAGTGTGGCGTCGTGCGCCGGCCGCTCGACCCCGCGGCGCCCCAGGGTACGCACATCGATGTGCATGTCGCCGTGGTACCGGCCCTTGCCCGCTACAAGCGCCCGGACCCGGTCGTCTTCTTCGCAGGCGGCCCTGGTCAGAGCGCGATCGCGATGGCCGGGATGCTGCACGCGCAGTTCGGGAGGCTGGCTACGCGGCGCGACTTCGTCTTCGTCGACCTGCGCGGCACCGGGCGCAGCGCGCCGCTGATGTGCCCCGAGGCCGAACCTGCGCAGCCGCTGCGTGAACGCGTCGACACCGAGGTTGCCCGGGCGCGCCTGGCCGCCTGCCGCGCGAGCCTCGAGCGCCTGCCCCATGGTGACCTGCGCCGCTACACGACGACGCTGGCGGTACAGGACGTGGAGGCCGTGCGCCAGGCCCTCGGTGCACCGGCCGTCAATGTCGTGGGCGCCTCGTACGGCACGCGCGCGGCGCTCGAGTACGCGCGGCAGTTCCCGCAGGCCGTGCGCCGCATGGTGCTCGACGGCGTGGCCCCGCCCGACATGGTGCTGCCGTTATCTTTCGGCGAGGACGCGCAGATGGCCTTCGAGGCGGTGCTGCGCGGCTGCGAGGACGACGCGTCCTGCCGTGCGCGCCACCCGAGTCTGCGCGCGGACTGGTCGGCGCTGCTGACGGGCCTGCCGCGCCCGGTGACCGTGCGGCACCCGGTGACGGGCCAGCCCGAGACGCTCACGCTCACGCGCGACGTGGTGGCCGCGCTCGTGCGCACGCCGCTGTACGTGCCCGCGCTGGCCGCCGGCCTGCCCCATGCGGTGTCGCAGGCGGCACGCGGGCGCTTCGAGCCGCTCGTGGGCCTGGGCGCGGCATTGGGAGGCGGCGAGCGGTCGCTGCGTCTGGCCGAGGGGCTGCACTTCTCGGTCGTGTGTGCCGAGGATGTGCCGCGCCTGCCGCCAGGCACGGCGAGTGCGGCCACGGCGGAGTCGGTGTTTCGCGAGCCGCTGCTGGCCACCTACCGGGAGGCCTGCCGCGAGTGGCCCCGTGGCGAGGTGCCTGCTGCGTTCTACACCGTGGGCGCGGCAAGCGCGCCCACGCTGCTGCTGTCCGGAGGTGCCGACCCCGTCACCCCGCCCCGTCACGGCGAACGGGTTGCCCGCGCCCTCGGGGCGCAGGCGCGCCACGTGGTCGTGCCCCACGCCGGCCACGGGGTGCTGGCCATCGGCTGCCTGCGCGACGCGGTGGTGCGCTTCGTCCAGGCGGAGGACGCCGCCGCCGCACAGGCGGTGGACATGGGCTGCGCGAAGTACGTGCCGCGCCCGCTGGCCTGGCGTGCGCCGGGCCAGCCGGACCTGCAGGGCCAACAGGGCCACCAGGGCCCGGCAGGAGCGGCCGGCACCGCCCGCCCCGCATCGTCGGCCGCCTCCGCGGCCAGGAGCACGCGATGATCGAGGTGCGCGAACTGAGCAAGACCTTCGTGCGGGGCCGCGGCCGACACGCGCAGCGCGTGCAGGCCGTGAACCGCGTGAGCTTCACCGCGCCCGACGGCCGCATCACCGGGCTGCTCGGCCCGAACGGCGCGGGCAAGACGACGACGCTGCGCATCGCTGCCGCGCTCATCGCGCCGGACAGCGGCACGGTGGCGGTCGACGGCATCGATGTCGTCGCCGCCCCGGCGCAGGCGCTCGCGCGCATGGGCGTGCTCAGCGACGCCAAGGGCCTGAGCACGCGCCTGACCGCGCGCGAGAACATCGTCTACTACGGGCGGCTGCATGGCATGACGCGCGAGGCGGCCGAACCACGGGCGCAGGCGCTGGCCGAGGTGCTGGAGATGGGCGAGCTGCTCGACCGCCGCACCGACGGCTTCAGCCAGGGCGAGCGCATGAAGACGGCACTCGCCCGTGCGCTCGTGCACGACCCGCCCAACATCGTGCTCGACGAGCCCACCAATGGCCTGGACGTGCTGTCCACGCGCGCGCTGCGCGAGGCGCTGCGCCGGCTGCGCGACGAGCAGGGCAAGTGCATCGTCTTTTCCACCCACATCATGCAGGAGGTCGAGCGCCTGTGTGACGAGGTGGTGGTGGTCGCCGGCGGATGCACGGTGGCCTCGGGCACGGTGGGCGAGCTGTGCGCGCGCACCGGGCAGACCGACTTCGAGGAGGCGTTCGTGGCGCTGGCTTTCCCCGCCGCCCGCGCCGGGGGAACTTCGCCATGAACCGAGTCGCACGGCCCGTGGGGCTCGCGCACGCCGCGCGCACCGCCTTCGTCAAGGAACTCGTGGACGCGCTGCGCGACCGCCGCACGATGCTGATGGTGCTGCTCAGCTCGGTGGCCGTGGGCCCGTTGATGCTGGTGCTGATGTCGGTGCTCGTGGCCGACATGGAGAAGCGCGCCGAGTCGCGCGAGATCGTCGTCCTGGGCCTCGAGCACGCGCCCACGCTGCGCAACTTCATGGCGCGCCAGACGATGCGCGTCGAGGCGCCGCCGCCAGACTACGAGCGCGCGCTGAAGGACAGCAAGCTCGACCAGGCGGTGCTCATCGTCCCGCCGGACTTCGAGGAACGGCTCGCGCGTGGCGAGCGCCCCCAGCTCGAGATCCTGACGAACACCGTCAACCAGCGCGCGCAGGCGGGTGTGGGCCGGCTGAGAGGGCTGCTCCGGGGCTTCGCCGAGGAGCAGCGCCAGTTGCGCCTGGCGCACCACGGCCTCGCCCCCGAGGTGCTGCGGGTGCTCGACATCGAGGAGCGCGACCTCGCCGACACGGCCTCGCGCGGCGCGCAGCTCGCCTTCATCGTGCCCTTCTTCGTGATGACGGCCGTGCTCTACGGCTGCTTCAACGCGGCGCTGGACACCACCGCCGGCGAGCGCGAGCGCGGCTCGCTTGAGCCGCTGCTGATGACGCCGGCCTCGCCACTGGCGCTCACGCTCGGCAAGTGGGGTGCGGTGGCCACGCTCGGCATGCTGGTGGCCGTGCTCGGGTGCTTCAGCTTCCTGCCCGGGCAGTGGTTGCTGCGCAGCGAGGCGCTGGCCGCGATGTTCCGCTTCGGGCCGGTGGAAGCGCTGTGGTTCCTCGCGCTGCTCGTGCCGCTGGCCGGTGCGCTGGCGGCGGTGCTGATGGCCACCGCGATCCGCTGCAAGAGCTTCAAGGAGGCGCAGGCCAACTCGACCGTCGTGCTGCTGGCCGTGAACCTGGTGCCGCTGGTGCAGGTCTTCGGCCGAGGCGGCGAGGAGCCCTGGCACCTGTGGGTGCCGGCGCTTGCGCAGATCACGCTGATGACGCGCGTGCTCAAGGGTGAAGCGCCCGGCGCGCTGGACGTGCTCGTGACCGTGGCCGTGTGCGCCGCGCTCACGGCGGCCGGCCTGTGGTGGATCGCGCGCACGCTGCGGCAGGCCGCGGTGCGCTGAGCCGGGGCGTGTGGGGCTTGTGGGGCCTATGGGGCCTGCGACCCGTTTCCGGCGTTCAGGCCTTGCCGCGTGGGCAGGTGTTCACGCCCAGCAGGGTGTACAGCGGGCAGTTGCCCAGCGCGGCGGTGACCAGGGGTACGATGCCGATCCAGCCCCAGGGCCCGATGGTGCCGGCCAGCGTGAGCCCGATCAAGGCCAGACCGATGGCGGTGCGCAGGATGCGGTCGATGCCGCCAATGTTGGTCTTCATGGTGGTTCCTCCGGTGGGCGGCCCAGCGGCTGTGCGCAGGCCCTGAGCCGCATCCACTGTGGGGCCCCCGCCCGGCCTGTCGTTGACGTGGATCATCGATCGGATGGAGCGCCCGCCCAGTCGCCGCCCGACCTAAAATAGTGGGTTTGCTCGCCGCTTCCGAGGCCCCCATGCAATTCCCGAAGGCTTTCGACGTCATCGTCGTCGGTGGCGGCCACGCCGGGACGGAGGCTGCGCTGGCCGCTGCGCGCATGGGTTGCGCGACGCTGCTGCTCACCCACAGCATCGAGACGCTCGGCCAGATGAGCTGCAACCCGTCCATCGGCGGGATCGGCAAGGGTCACCTCGTCAAGGAGGTCGATGCGCTGGGCGGCGCGATGGCCACGGCCACCGACGAGGCCGGCATCCAGTTTCGCATCCTCAACGGCTCCAAGGGCCCGGCCGTGCGCGCCACGCGGGCGCAGGCCGACCGGGTGCTGTACCGCGCGGCCATCCGGCGTCGCTTGGAGAACCAGCCCAATCTGTGGCTCTTCCAGGCGGGCGTGGACGACCTCATCGTCGAAGGCGGGCGCGTCACGGGTGCAGTCACGCAGACGGGCGTGCGCTTTGCCGGGCGCACCGTGGTGCTCACGGCCGGTACCTTCCTGGACGGGCGCATCCACGTGGGCCTGCAGAACTACGCGGCGGGCCGCGCGGGCGATCCGCCGGCCGTGACGCTCTCGTCGCGACTGAAGGAGCTGAAGCTGCCGCAGGGGCGGCTGAAGACCGGCACGCCCCCGCGTATCGACGGCCGCACGATCGATTTCTCGCGGCTGCAGGAGCAGCCCGGCGATGGCGTGCCCGGCCCGGATGGCGCGCCGCCGACGAGCCCGATGCCGGTCTTCAGCTTCCTCGGCGACCCCTCGCAGCACCCGCGGCAGCTGCCGTGCTGGATCACGCACACGAACGCGCGCACGCACGAGATCATCCGCAGCGGCTTCGACCGCAGCCCGATGTTCACGGGCGTCATCGAGGGCGTCGGGCCGCGCTACTGCCCGAGCATCGAGGACAAGATCAACCGCTTCGCCGACAAGTCGAGCCACCAGATCTTCCTCGAGCCCGAGGGCCTGACCACGCACGAGTACTACCCGAACGGCATCTCCACCTCGCTGCCCTTCGACATCCAGATCGCGGCCGTGCACTCGATCGCGGGCCTCGAGCACGCGCACATCCTGCGCCCGGGCTACGCGATCGAGTACGACTACTTCGACCCGCGCGAGCTGCGCCCGAATTTCGAGACCCGCGCGATCGACGGGCTCTTCTTCGCCGGCCAGATCAACGGCACGACCGGCTACGAGGAAGCGGCTGCGCAAGGCCTGTACGCAGGCGTGAACGCTGCCCTGCGGGCCAGCGGCCGGGAACCGTGGCAGCTGCGCCGCGACGAAGCCTACCTGGGCGTGCTGGTGGACGACCTGATCATGCGCGGCGTCACCGAGCCCTACCGGATGTTCACGAGCCGCGCCGAGTACCGGCTGCAGCTGCGCGAGGACAACGCCGACATGCGCCTGACCGAGGCCGGCCGCCGGCTGGGCCTGGTGGACGACCGGCGCTGGGAGGCCTTCTGCCGCAAGCGCGAGGCTGTTTCACGTGAAACCGAGCGCCTGAAGTCCACGTGGGTGCACCCGGGGGTACTGGCCGCCGAGGATGCGCAGCGCCTGCTCGGCAAGCCGCTCGAGCACGAACACAGCCTACTCGAGCTGTTGCGCCGCCCGAGTGTGGGCTTCGACACGGTGGCCGAGATCGCGGCGCTGGCGCGGCCCGAGGCGGGTGTTTCACGTGAAACCTTGGCTGCCGAGCTTGGGCCGGCCTTGGCCGCGGCCGTCGTCGAGCAAGTCGAGATCGCCACGCGCTACGCCGGCTACATCGACAAGCAGCACGACGAGGTCGCCCGCGCGGCGCACTACGAGAACCTGCCGCTGCCGCCCGATCTCGACTATGGCGCCGTGAAGGCCCTGTCCTTCGAGGTCCGCCAGAAGCTTGCCCAGCACCGCCCGCAGACGCTCGGGCAGGCCTCGCGCGTGCCGGGCGTGACCCCGGCGGCCGTCTCGCTGCTGCTCGTGCACCTGAAGAAGGGCCGGCTCAAGGCGCTGCTCAGCGACGCGGCGTGAAGCCTGGAGTGCGTCGCTCTCCCCGGCCCACTGGCCTGACAAGCCTCCCGGGCAGCACGTCGGAGCCGCCGCGGGCGGCTGCCCAAGAAGGCTTCGATCCCTCGCCAGCCGGGGCGTCGGAGCCGGGGCGCGACGCAAGCCGGGATGCAAATCTGCAGGCCTGGCTGGAAGCGGGTCTGCAGGCATTGGCGATCGCGGCTACCCCGCAGCAACGGCAGCAATTGCTCGCGTACCTGGCGCTGATCGCGCGCTGGAACCGCGTCTACAACCTGACGGCCGTCCGCGAACCTCAGGCCATGCTGACCCAGCACCTCCTCGACAGCCTGGCGGTATGGCCTCCGTTGCAGCGTATCGAGGCAGGGAGCAGGCAGGGTCCGGGGCCAGGCTTGCGCGTGCTCGATGTTGGCAGTGGCGCTGGCTTGCCGGGCGTGGTCCTGGCCATCATGGGCCCGCACCTGCGGGTCACCTGCGTCGATGCCGTCGGCAAGAAGGCCGGCTTCGTGCGCCAGGTGGCGGCGGAACTCGGTCTGTCCAACCTGCACGCCCTGCACGCCCGTGTCGAGCAGCTGCCCGTGGCGACGGGGTACGACGTGATCACCTCCCGCGCCTTCGCGTCCCTGGCCGACTTCGTTCAGGTCAGTCGGCCGCTGCTGGCCACGGACGGCGTGTGGATGGCGATGAAGGGCCAGCGGCCCGATGACGAGCTCGCAGCGCTGCCGCCCGGCGTCGAGATGTTTCACGTGGAACCTTTGCAGGTGCCTGGGCTCGACGCCCAGCGCTGCCTGGTGTGGATGAGGAGAGCCTGATGGATGCCGAACGACTGCGCGGGGTGGGCAAGCCACCCGCCGGGATACGCATGGCCGAATGGCGTCCCGCCGTGGGCGGCCTGGCGGGGTGGACCGTAGCGAGGATGGCCGGTGCGAGCGCGGTGGTGGCGGCCGTGGCGATCGCAGCTTGGCCACTCGTCGCCACCGCGAACACCACCCCTCCCGCGCCCGGCCTGGCGACCGCTGCCGCGGCACCGGCTGCGCCTCTGCAGTCGCTGCCGAGCCTGAACGTCCCGCCCTACATGGGCACCTGGTACCAGGCGGCGCTGTTCCCGAACCGTTTCCAGGCCCAGTGTGTGAGCGACACGACGGCCACCTACCGCCAGTTGCCTGACGGCAGCGTGGAGGTCACCAACCGCTGCCGCACCGCCGACGGTCGGCTGGACGAGGCCGTCGGCCGTGCCCGCCCGACCGGCTCACTCTCCGGCAGCACGCTGGCGCCGGCGCAGCTTGAGGTGAGCTTCCTGCCGGCCTGGATCCGCTGGCTGCCGGTGGGCTGGGGCCGGTACTGGGTGATCCAGTTGGCCGAGGACGGTCGCTATGCGGTGGTCAGCGAGCCGAGCCGGCAGTACCTATGGGTGCTGTCGCGCGCGCCTCGGTTGGCCAGCGCCGATGAAACTGCGATACGCTCCCGGCTCGTCGAGCAGGGCTTCGCGGCGGAACTGGCGCGCTGGCAGGTGCATCCGCACGCGGCGCCGTCGCGCTGAGCGGCTGCGCGCCGGCCTGCCCCCACTGCCTCCCCCCGCCTTCCCCGATGTTCGGCATTTCCGACTACGGCACCTTCTGCGCTTCGGTGCTGCTGTTCCTGGCCCTGCCCGGCCCGGGCACCTTTGCGCTGCTGACCGCCACCGGCCAAGGGGGCTTTCGCGGAGGGGCCGCAGCCACGCTCGGGGTCCTGATCGGCGACCAGGTGCTGCTGTGGCTGGCGGTGGCCGGTGTCGCAGCCGTGCTGGCGGCCACGCCGTGGGCCTTCGACGCGATCCGCTACGCTGGGGCGGCCTACCTCGCCTGGATCGGCGTGCAGCTGCTGTGGCGCCGCAGCGCAGGCGGGGCGGTGGTGCCGATGCGCCCCGGCCAGCCGCTACGCCAAGCGCTGCTGATCACGCTGCTCAATCCGAAGGCGATCGTGTTCTACATGGCCTTCTTTCCGCTGTTCATCGACCCCGCGCGGCACCAGGGCCTGGTGACCTTCAGTGCGATGGCCGCCACGATCGCGGTGATCTCCGCGGCCTATTGCCTCGCGCTGTGTGCGCTGGCCGAGCGGGTGCGCGACCGCGTGCGTGCCCACGCGCGGCTGGCCCGCTGGCTGGAGCGTGCAGCCGGCGTATGCCTGATCGGCTTCGGGCTGAAGCTGGCGATTTCCTGAACCTGGAGCACCCGATGCGCGTGTATGGCGTGGCCAATCAGAAAGGCGGCGTGGGCAAGACCACCACCGCCGTGAACCTCGCCGCGGGTCTCGCGCGCGTCGGTCAGCGCGTACTGCTGGTGGACCTGGACCCGCAGGGCAATGCGACGATGGGCTCGGGGGTGGACAAGCGCCAGCTCGAGACGAGCGTGTACGACGTGCTGCTCGAGTCGGCAAGCGTCGCCGAGGCCCGCCAGCGCAGCCCCTCGGGCGGCTACGACGTGCTCGGCGCGAACCGGGAACTTGCCGGCGCCGAGGTCGAGCTCGTCGGGCTGGAGCGGCGCAACGAGCGGCTGCGCCAGGCGCTGCACGCGGCGGCGGCCGACCACGACTTCGTCATCATCGACTGCCCGCCGTCGCTGAGCCTGCTCACCCTCAACGGCTTGTGCAGTGCGCACGGCGTGATCGTGCCCATGCAGTGCGAGTACTTTGCGCTCGAGGGTCTGACCGACCTCGTCAACACCGTGCGCCAGGTGCACGCGAACCTGAACCGCGATCTCAAGCTGATCGGGCTGCTGCGCGTGATGTTCGACCCGCGCATCACGCTGCAGCAGCAGGTGAGCGAGCAGCTGAAGTCGCACTTCGGCGACAAGGTCTTCGACACCGTGATTCCGCGCAACGTGCGCCTGGCCGAAGCGCCGAGCTACGGCCAGCCCGGGCTCGTCTTCGACCCCTCTGCCAAGGGTGCGCAGGCCTACCTGGCCTTTGCGCAGGAGATGGTGCGCCGCGTGCACGCCGAGGCCGAGGCCGGGCCGTGACGGCGCGGTTCGTCGAGCCGCTGCCTGCCGGCCTGAGCCTCGCGCAGCTGCACGAGGTGGAAGGCGCCGGCCTGCGCGCGAGCCAGCCCCCGGTGCAGCAGCTGCTCGACGGGTGGCTCGTGCGGCTGCAGCCGGGCAAGGCCAAGCGTGCGAGGTGCGTGAACGCCCTCCAGGAAGGTGAGCGCCCACTGTCCGAAAAACTTTCGTTGTGCCAGGCGCTGTACCGTGCTGCTGGCCTGACCTGTTATGTGCGCATCACCCCCTTCAGCGCCCCGGCGGGGCTGGATGTGGAGCTGGGCGCACGCGGCTGGACGGTCGAGGACCCCACGCGCGTGTTGGTGATGCCGGATGTGACCACGGTGCCGGCGCTTGCCACGCCCACAGGCATCGAGGTGCAGCAGGATGTCCCGGCTGCCGACTACGCGCAGGTCGTGGGGACGTTGCGCGGCTCGACCGCCGCCCAGATCGAGGCGCATGCCGAGCGTCTGGCCGCCTCGCCGGTACCGTACCGCGGAGTCGTCTGGCGTGCCGGGCCCAGGTGGCCCGGCGACGGCGGACCGCCCGGGGCCGTGCTGGCCTGCGGCCAGGTGGCCTGCGACGGCGAACTTGCGGGCCTGTACGACGTCTTCACCGCCCCGGCCGTACGCAGCCGCGGACTGGCCACCGCCCTGTGCGCGAGCCTGCTGCAGGATGCCGCCGCGCGTGACCGGGCGCGGGTGGGGTATCTGCAGGTCGATGCCGGGAATGTGGCGGCGCGCCGCGTGTACGCCCGGCTCGGCTTCCTCGACGCCTACGGGTACCACTACCGGGTAGCCCCGGCGGGCGGAGGGGCGCCCGGATAACGGGCAGGTGGCGGGCGCGGGCCGGCCGTCGGGCAGGCAACGGGCCCGGGCGCGACGTCGGTCTACCCGACCAGCCCCGCCCCCTCGTCGCAGCCCATGTGCACGTTCATCGCCTGCACCGCCGCGCCGCTCGCCCCCTTGCCGAGGTTGTCCAGCCGCGCCACCAGCAGCGCCTGCCCCTCGCCGGCGAACACGAAGATGTCGGCGCGGTTCGTGCCGTTGCAGGCCTGCACGTCGAAGAAGCCGTGTTCGAGCGTGGCGGGGTCCGACAGCGGCATCACGCGCACGAAGTGTTCGCCGGCGTAGCGCTCCTCGAAGGCGCGCTGCAGCGTGTATGCCGTGGTGCCCGCCGCGAGCTGGCCCAGGTGCAGCGGCACGCTCACCGCCAGGCCCTTGTAGAAGCTCGCCACCACCGGCACGAACAGCGGCCGCGCCTGCAGCCCCGTGTGCGCCATCATCTCCGGCAGGTGCTTGTGCGCAAGCGCGAGCGCATACGGGCGCGGGGCCGCCAGCCGTGGGTCGCCGCCCGGTTGGGCGGCCGCCTCGTACTCGGCGATCATCTTCTTGCCCCCGCCCGAGTAGCCGGTGATCGAGGTGGCCGATACGGGCAGCCCCGCGGGCACGAGGCCCGCGTCCACCAGCGGGCGCAGCAGCAGGATGAAGGCGCTCGCGTGGCAGCCCGGGTTGGCGATGCGCTTGGCGTGGCGGATCGCCTCACGCTGGCCCGGCGCCAGCTCGGGCAGGCCGAAGGCCCACCCGGGCGCCGTGCGGTGCGCGGTGCTCGCATCGATCACGCAGGTGCGCGGGTTCGTGACGAGCGCCGCCGCCTCGCGCGCCGCGGCATCGGGCAGGCACAGGAAGGCGACGTCGGCGGCGTTCAGCAGGCGCGCACGCTCGGCGCTGTCCTTGCGCCGCTCGGGGTCGATACGCAGCACCTCGACATCGGCGCGGCGCGCCAGCATCTCGTGGATCTGCAGCCCGGTGGTGCCTTCCTGCCCGTCGACAAAGACCTTCATGGACATCGCTCACGCTCCTGGCCGGCCTGCGCAGGCGCCCATGCCCTGGCGCAGCCGAGCGGGCGAGCATAAGCCATGCCCTGACCGGGGTGGCCGCTGCGGGGAGACGCCCTGCGTGCAACATCGGCGGCAGGCGCACACCCGGGGCCGCGGCGGTGGTGGACAATCGCGCCCCAAGGTGGACGAAGCATGGTGACGAAGAAGCCCAAGGGCCTGGGACGCGGCCTGGAGAACCTGCTCGGCCCGCAGCGCGCCGAGCCTGCCGAGGCCGTGCCGGGCAGCCCGTCCTCGCTGCCGCTCGAGCGGCTGCAGCCTGGCAAGTACCAGCCGCGCACGCGCATGGACGAGGGCGCGCTCTACGAACTCGCCGAGAGCATCCGCGCCCAAGGCGTGATGCAGCCCGTGCTCGTGCGGCCCGTGGGCCCGCGCGAGGAGGGCCGCTACGAGATCATCGCCGGCGAGCGGCGCTTCCGCGCCGCGCGCCTAGCCGGCCTCGCCGAGGTGCCGGTGCTCGTGCGCGAGGTGGCCGACGAAGCCGCCGCGGCGATGGCGCTGATCGAGAACATCCAGCGCGAGGACCTGAACCCGCTGGAGCAGGCGCAGGGCCTGCACCGGCTCGTCCACGAATTCGGCCTCACGCACGAGCGCGCGGCTCAGGCCGTGGGTCGTTCGCGCAGCGCGGCCACGAACCTGCTGCGGCTCTTGAACCTGGCGCAGCCGGTGCAGCAGATGCTGATGGCCGGCGACCTCGAGATGGGCCATGCTCGCGCGCTGCTCGCCCTCGAGCCCGCGCAGCAGATCCTGGCCGCCGCCGAGGTCGCCTCGCGCAAGCTGTCGGTGCGCGAGACCGAGAAGTTCGTGGCCACCACGCTCAAGCCGGGCCGCCAGCAGCCGCTCTTGCGCATGCGCGCCGACAAGCCGCGCGACCTCGTGCGCCTGGAGGAGCAACTCGCCGACCGGCTCGCCGCGGCGGTGGAGATCCGCGTCAAGCGCCGCACCCGCCGAGGCGAGCAAGGCGAGATCGCGATCGCCTTCGGCTCGCTCGAGGAGCTCAACGGGCTGCTGGAGCGGCTGGGGGCGGGCGACGCCTGACCCACGCGAGCCACGCGAGCGCACCCGAGACGAGCGCGATCGGCAGCAGCGAGCCCACGTTCAGCCACGTCCAGCCCTGCGTCGTCACGAGCGCGCCGGAGGAAAACGAGGTCACGGCCATCGTCGCGAACACGCAGGTGTCCATCGCCCCTTGCGCCTTGTTCTTCTCCTCGGGCCGGTAGGCCTCGGTGAAGAGGGTGGTGGCCCCGGTGAACAGGAAGTTCCAGCCTACGCCGAGCACGGCCAGAGCCACCAGGAACTGCATCAGGTCCACGCCCGAGAGCGCCACCGCCACGCACAGCAGGTTCAACCCCGCTCCCACGCCCATGATCGGCAGCGCGCCGTAGCGCTTGATGAGGCTGCCGGTGAAGAAGCCCGGCACGAACATGCCGAGCACGTGCCACTCGAGCACGAGCGCGGCGCGGTCGAAGGGGTGCTGACACTGCTGCATCGCAATCGGGGTGGCCGCCATCAGCAGGTTCATCACGCCGTAGCCGAGCGCTCCCGCGGCCACGGCCACGATGAAAACCGGCTGGCGGGCGAGTTCGGCCACCGAGCGCCCCGTGCTCGCTCCTGGCGCGGGCGGCTGGTGCTCGGGAAAGCGGATGAACGACAGCGCCACGAGCGAGGCGAGCGCCACCGGGATCAGCGCGAGGTAGGAGCCAACGAAGGGCTCACCCGCCGCCAGCCGGGTCGCGCTCGCCAGGTTGGGCCCGATGAAGGCTCCGATGATGCCCCCGGCCAGCACGAGCGAGATGGCGCGCTCCTTGAAGGCCGGCTGCGCGAGTTCGGGGCCTGCGAAGCGGTACAGCGAGGCGTTGGCGCTGTAGAAGCCCGCCACGAGCGTGGCCGTCACCAACAGCCAGAACTGGCGCGAGTGCGCCGCATACGCGCACAGGGCGGCCGACAGCAGCGCCACCAGCAGCCCGATCTGGAACGAGCGCTTGCGCCCATGCGCGCGCTGCACGCGCGCCACCATCGGCGCGCTGAGCGCGGCACCCACCACGTAGCCCATGACGGGCAGCGTGGCCATCCATCCCACCGGCGCGAGCGCCAGGCCCATGAGGCCGTTGATCGCGATGAAGGTGACGTTGTTCGTCAGGAACATGCCCTGACAGAAGGCGAGCAGCCAGACGTTGCGGTTCATCGCCCGCATCGTCTCACAGGCGGGCGCGCGTACCCGCTGCAGCAGGCCGGCTGGAGCTCGCCGATCTCTCCCGCCGCGGGCGGTACCCCCGAATGCAGCGAGTATCGGCCCGCCGGCGCGCAGCCCGGCCCAGGTGCAGCCCCTACAGCGTGAAGATCTTGCCCGGGTTCAGGATGTTCTTCGGGTCGAGCGCGCGCTTGAGGGTGCGCATCATCGCCACCGCCCCCTCGCCGGCTTCCTCCACGAGAAAGCCCATCTTGTGCAGCCCGATGCCGTGCTCGCCGGTGCAGGTGCCCTCCATCGCGATCGCACGCTGCACCATGCGCTGCGACAGGGTTTCGGCGGTGGCGCGCTGCGCGTCGTCGCCGTCCTTCACGAGATAGGCGAGGTGGAAGTTGCCGTCGCCCACGTGGCCCACGATGTAGTACGGCAGCCCCGAGGCGTCGGCCTCGGTGACCGAGGCGTCGATGATCTCGGCCAGGCGCGAGATCGGCACGCAGGTGTCGGTGGTCACGGTGCGGCAGCCGGGGTTGGCCTGCATGCCGGCGAAGTAGGCCTTGTGGCGAGCCGTCCACAGCCGCGTGCGTTCCTCGGGCGTGGTGGCCCACTGGAAGCCCTCGCCGCCGAACTCGCTGGCGATCGCCTGCACCGTCTCGGCCTGCTCCTGCACGCTGGCCGGGCTGCCGTGGAACTCCATCAGCAGAAGCGGGCTTTCCTGCAGGCCGAGCTGGCTCTGCGCATTCACCGCGCGCACCGCGTTGGCGTCCAGCAGTTCGCAGCGCGCGATCGGCACGCCCATCTGGATCGTCTGGATCGTCGCCTGCACGGCCGAGCGCACGTCGGGGAACTGGCAGATCGCCGCGCTCACCGCCTCGGGCAGCGGGTAGAGCTTGAGCGTGACCTCGCAGATGACGCCGAGCGTGCCCTCGCTGCCGACCAGCAGCCGCGTGAGGTCGTAGCCGGCGCTCGACTTCTTGGCCCGCGTGCCGGTGCGGATCACCTCGCCCGTGGCGGTGACCACGGTCAGCCCGAGCACGTTCTCGCGCATCGTGCCGTAGCGCACCGCGTTCGTGCCGCTGGCGCGCGTGGCGGCCATGCCCCCGAGGCTCGCGTTGGCGCCGGGGTCGATCGGGAAGAAGAGCCCCGAGTCGCGGATCTCGCGGTTGAGCTGCTCGCGCGTGACGCCGGCCTGCACCGTCACCGTCAGGTCTTCCGGGTTCAGCCGCACGATGCGCGTCATGCGGCTCACGTCCACGCTCACGCCGCCTTGCACCGCGAGCAGGTGGCCTTCGAGCGACGAGCCCGTGCCGAAGGGGATCACCGGCACGGCGTGCGTGTGGGCGAGTGCCAGCACCGCGCTCACGTCTTCGATGCTGTCGCAGAACACCACCACCTCGGGCGGCGTCACCGGAAAGGGCGACTCGTCGCGCCCGTGCTGTTCGCGCACCGCGGCAGCCGTCGAGCAGCGCTCGCCGAAGCGCGCGCGCAGCGCCTCGAGCATGGCCGCGGGCACCGGGCGCGGTTCCACGCGGGGCATCGCGTGCGAGGGCAGGGGAGCGTTCATGGGCGTCCTTTCGCGGCAGGGCGGGCGGGGCGGGAGGCGCCGGGAAGCGCCGGGGGGGCACCCGGGAGCTTCTCCGGGTGTGCAGCGCCTGGAATTCTAGGAGCGGCCGGCTTGCGCGGGGCGGCACTGCTAGCATCCCCGCATGAGCAACCGCCTCACGCAGATCGCCACCCGCACCGGCGACGACGGCACGACCGGCCTCGGCGACGGCTCGCGCGTGGCCAAGGACCACCTGCGCGTGCACGCGATGGGCGAGGTCGACGAGCTGAATTCGACGCTGGGCGTGCTGCTCGCCGAGCCGCTGCCCGAGGACGTGCGCACGCTGCTGGTGGCCGTTCAGCACGAGCTCTTCAACCTCGGCGGGGAGCTCTCCATTCCCGGCTACACGCTGCTCAAGGCCGAGGCGGTGGCGCAACTCGACGGGGCGCTGGCCACCTACAACGCCCGGCTGCCACGGCTCAAGGAGTTCATCCTGCCTGGGGGCACCCGCAGCGCTGCGCTCGCCCACGTGAGCCGCACCGTGGCGCGCCGGGCCGAGCGCGCGCTCGTCGCGCTGGCCGCGCAGGAGCCGGTCCACGAGGCGCCGCGCCAGTACCTGAACCGCCTGTCGGACCTGATGTTCGTGCTCGCGCGCGTGCTCAACCGCGCCAACCTCGACGGGCGCGGTGGCGACGACGTGTACTGGCGCAGCCAGCGCCTGGCGCAGCAGGCTGGCTGAGGCGGGCGAGGCAGGTTGAGGCGCGCGCCCACACGCCGCGCGCCTGAAGGCCCCAGCCGGGCTCCCCGAGCCGCTGGACGGCTGTCGCCCCGCTGGCCCTCAACGCCCGCGCCGCTGCCGCACCGCCTCGCTCAGGGTGTCCAGCAGCTGCACCGAATCCTCCCAGCCGATGCACGCGTCGGTGATGCTCTGGCCGTAGGCGAGCTGCGCCGGGTCGTCCTTGCCCGGCGTGAACTTCTGCGCGCCGTCCGTGAGGTGGCTCTCCACCATCGCCCCGAACACGCAGCGGCTGCCCGAGGCCACCTGCGCGGCGATGTCGCGTGCCACCTCCACCTGGCGCTGGTGCTGCTTGCTGGAGTTGGCGTGACTGAAGTCCACCATCAGCCGGCAGGCGAGCTTGGCCGCCTCGATCTCGCGGCAGGCCGCCGCCACGCTCGCCGCGTCGTAGTTCGGGGTCTTGCCCCCGCGCAGGATGACGTGGCAGTCCGGGTTGCCAGCGGTATCGACGATGGCCACCTGCCCGTTCTTGTGCACCGACAGGAAGTGGTGCGGGCGCGCGGCGGCCTGGATCGCGTCGATGGCGATCTTGATGTTGCCGTCCGTGCCGTTCTTGAAGCCGATCGGGGCCGACAGGCCCGAGGCGAGCTCGCGGTGCACCTGGCTCTCCGTGGTGCGCGCGCCGATCGCGCCCCAGCTCACGAGGTCGGCGATGTACTGCGGGCTGATGGTGTCCAGGAACTCGCCGGCCGCAGGCACGCCCAGTCGGTTGATCTCCAGCAGCAGCTGGCGCGCGATGCGCAGCCCCTCGTGGATACGGTAGCTCTCGTCCAGGTAGGGGTCGTTGATCAGGCCCTTCCAGCCCACCGTCGTGCGGGGCTTTTCGAAGTACACGCGCATCACGACCTCGAGCGTGCCGGCGTGGCGCGCGCGCTCGGCCTTCAGCCGCTGCGCGTACTCGAGCGCGGCGGCCGGGTCGTGGATCGAGCACGGCCCGATGATCACGAGCAGCCGGTCGTCCTGCCCGTGCATGATGCGGCGCACGGCCTGGCGCGTGTCGCCCACGAGCTTCTCCACCGGCGTGCCCGCGATGGGGAAGAACTTGATCAGGTGCTCCGGCGGCGGCAAGGGCGTCACCTGGCGGATGCGCTGGTCGTCGGTGCGGCTGGTCTTCTCGCTGTGCGCATACCAGCCCTCGGAGGTCGTGGTGGCTTGGCGGTGGGGCATCGGGGTCCTCCTCGGGTCGTGTGGGGCGGTGATGGGCGGGGTCAGGCGGGTGTCGTCGCTTCGGGGCCCGGAAAAAGAAAAACCGCCGGGGTTGCCGGCGGTTTGTCTGGTTCGGGACGCTGCTTGCGCTTATGCGTGGGCCTCTCCAGCCGCCGGGCGGCACGAGAACCAAAAGTACGCAAAGTAAGAAGCGCGTGGAATCGAACGCATACTGCGACTCTAGCATGAAGCGCGGGGCCTCCGACCTTCGGCCGAGCCTCAGCCGCCACCGCCACCGCCATCCACCTACCCACCCGCCTGTCCCCTCCTCGCTCCCTGTGCCTGCCACACCACCGCTCGCGCGCGTTGTTGCTCAGCCGCGCGGCCACCAGCCGCTGAAATGACCTTGAAGCCCGAGCCCCTCGCCCTGCTGCGGCAGGTGCTCGAGCGCGGTGTGGAGCTCGGGCAGCTGCCCGGTGCCGTGGCGCTCGTGGGGCGCGGCGACACGCATTGGTGCGAGGCAGTGGGCCAGCGTGCGCTTGAGCCCGTGCCCGAGGCGCTCGATGCGCAGGCGGTGTACGACTGCGCATCGCTGACCAAGGTGGTGTGCATGGCCCCGGTGATGGCGCGGCTGATGCAAGACAGCGTGCTGCACGCGGACCAGCTGGTGGCCGATTTCGTGCCCGAGTTCGGCGAAGCGGTCGGTGGGGGCGCGATCACGCTGCGCCACCTGCTCACCCACACCTCGGGGCTGCCTGCGGGGTTGCCGCTGGCCACCCCGTGGCAGGGCCCCGCCGCCGCGGTGGCGCTCGCGTGCACGCGCGAACCTACGCACGCGCCGGGCACCTTCTTTCGTTACTCCGACGTGAACTTCATCCTGCTCGGCGCAGTCGCCGAGCGCGTGACGGGCCGGGCGCTCGAGGCGCTGGTCCAGGAGTGGTTCTTCGCGCCGCTGGGCATGCACGACAGCGGCTACCTGCCGCTGGCGCGCCACGCCGCCGCGCGCTGCGTACCCACCGAGTGGAGTGATGCACCGGTGGCCTCGGGCGCATCGCCCGACGCCGCCCGCTCCAGCACCACCGCGACGACGATGCTGCGCGGGGAAGTGCACGACCCCACCGCGCGCCGCATGGGTGGCGTGGCTGGCCACGCGGGACTCTTCAGCACCGCGGCCGATCTCGCGCGCTTCGCGCGGATGATCGTGCGCGGCGGCGAGCTCGACGGCGTGCGCGTGCTCACCGAGGCGGCCGTGCAGCGCATGCTCGCCGTGGCGAGCCCGGCTGCGGTGCCCGAACGCCGCGCACTCGGTTGGGACGTCGACTCACCCTACTCGCGCGCCCGCGGGGCGCGCTACCCCCTGGGCAGCGTCGGCCACACCGGGTTCACCGGCTGCGCGCTGTGGATCGACCGCGTCTCAGGCGCTTTTCACGTGCTGCTGTCCAACCGCGTGCACCCGCGCGCACGCGAGTCGATCGTGGAGCTGTACGAGGCGGTGGGCACCCTGGCGGCCGAAGCTGCGGGGCTGCCGTTGCGCGCCGGGAGCGCCTGAGTCGCTCAGGCACTCAGTCGCTTGGCCGCTCAGGCCGTGCCGCCCACCGTCAACCCCTCGATGCGCAGCGTGGGCTGGCCCACGCCCACGGGCACGCTCTGGCCTTCCTTGCCGCACACGCCCACGCCGGTGTCGAGCGCGAGGTCGTTGCCGATCATCGTCACGCGCTTGAGCGCCTGCGGGCCGTTGCCCACGATCGTCGCGCCCTTGACCGGGTAGAGCAGCTGGCCGTTCTCGACCCACCAGGCCTGGCTCGCGGAGAAGACGAACTTGCCGCTCGTGATGTCCACCTGCCCGCCGCCGAAGTTGGTCGCGTACAGGCCGCGCTTGAGGCTCGCGACGATCTCCTCGCGCGAGCGCTCGCCGCCGAGCATGTAGGTGTTCGTCATGCGCGGCATCGGCACGTGCGCGTAGCTCTCGCGCCGGCCGTTGCCGGTGGCCCCCACGCCCATGAGCCGGGCGTTCAGGCGGTCTTGCATGTAGCCGCGCAGGATGCCGTCCTCGATCAGCACGTTGCGCTGCGTGACGTGGCCCTCGTCGTCGATGTTCAGCGAGCCGCGCCGGTCGGGCAGC
>JBDKFA010000184.1:0-17417 GCA_039798945.1 Pseudomonadota bacterium | reverse complement strand
GACCTGCGCCTGCAGGACTACCGCGACATCACCGACGCGCCCTTCGACGCCATCGTCTCCATCGAGATGTTCGAGGCCGTGGGCCAGGACTACTGGGGCAGCTTCTTCGACTGTGTGCGCGCGCGCCTGAAGCCCGGGGGGCGCGCCTGCATCCAGACGATCACGATCCGCGACGACCTCTTCGAGCGCTACGCGCGATCCACGGACTTCATCCAGCAGTACATCTTCCCTGGCGGCATGCTGCCGAGTGCCGAGGCGTTTCGCGCACAGGCTCGACGTGCCGGCCTCGTCGTCGAGCGCGAGCTCGCCTTCGGGCGCGACTACGCCGAGACGCTGCGACGCTGGCGCGCGGACTTCCTGGCACAGGACGCGCAGGTGCGGCGTCTGGGCTTCGATCTGCGCTTCCAGCGCATCTGGGAGTTCTACCTGGCCTACTGCGAGGCCGCCTTCGACACCGGCAACACCGACGTCGTGCAGTTCACGCTGCGCCACGCCTGAGTGCACCCTCGAGTACACGGAGCACGCCCATGCGCCGACGCACCTGCCTGAGCCTGTACGCCTGCGCCGCATTTCCGCCCGCACTCTCGCGCGCACTCGCGCCCGCGCTCGCGCTGAGCGCGCGCGAGGCTGCAGCCTCCGCCGCGCCGGCCGGGCGCGCGACTCCGCCAGAGCTGGGTGTCGAATGGCCGGCCGCACGCCTGCACGGCCAGGGCCAGCTGCGCTTTCTCGGGCTGCACGTCTACGACATCCGGCTGTGGGCCGATGAAACGCCCGTGAGCCCGCAGGACTGGACGCGCCGCGGCCTGGCACTGGAGATCGAGTACGCGCGCGAGCTCGTGGGTCGCAAGATCGCCGAGCGCTCGCTCGAGGAGATGCGCCGCACCGGGCCGATCCCGGCGGAGGCTGCCGAGCGCTGGCTGCAGGCGATGGTGCAGTTCTTCCCCGATGTGCGCCCCGGTGACCGCATCCTCGGGCTGCAGCGGCCGGACGGGCACGTGCGCTTCTTCGTCAACGGCCGGCTGCGTGGCGAGAAGCGCGACGCCGAGTTCGCGCGGCGTTTCTTCGGCATCTGGCTCGCCCCGGAGACCTCCGAGCCGCGGCTGCGCGCCGCGCTGCTCGGACTGCGATGAGCCCTTCCCCCGCACCTGCCAGCCTGCACCCCGAGCCCACGGGCCTGCGACCTGAGACGCCGCAGCAGCCCAGCCGCAGCTGGGCTGCCGGCGTGCGCTACGGCGCACTCGGCTTTCCGCTGGCCTTCGTCGCGCTGCCGCTGTACGTGGTGCTGCCCAACCATTACGCGGTGGAGTTCGGCGTGCCGCTGGCCACGCTGGGCACCTTGCTGCTGGCCGTCCGGCTGCTCGACGCGGGCGTCGACCCGCTGATCGGGCGCGCAGTGGACGCCTGGTTCACCGCCTCGGTGCGGCGGGTGCTCGCCGCCACGGCGTTGGCCGCGCTCGTACTCGCGCTCGGCTTTCACGCCCTCTTCTTCCCGCCCGTGCGCGAGGGCGGCGCCCTGCTCGCGTGGTGTGCGGGCGCACTCGTGGTGACCTACCTCGCCTTCAGTGTGGCCAGTGTCGTGCACCAGGCCTGGGGCGCGCGGCTCGGGGGCGACGAGTCGGCGCGTGCGCGCATCGTCTCCTGGCGCGAGGGGCTGTCGCTGCTGGGCGTGCTGGTGGCCAGCGCGCTGCCGGCACTGGCGGGCCTGCACACCTCGAGCCTCGTATTTGCCGCCACGCTCGCGCTCGGGCTCGTGCTGCTCACGCGCGCGCCGCGCCCGGTGAGCCTCGCCGTGGTTGCGCCGCACACGCCACACGCGCCGGGCTCGCTCGCACTGCCCTGGGCCAATCCGGACTTTCGGCGGCTGCTGGCCGTCTACCTCGTCAACGGCATCGCCAGCGCCGTTCCCGCCACGCTCGTGCTCTTCTTCGTGCGCGACCGGCTGCAGGCGCAGCCCCTCGAGCCGCTGTTCCTGGCGAGCTACTTCGCCACCGGCGCGCTGTCGATGCCGCTGTGGGTGCGGCTCGTCACGCGCATCGGCCTGGCGCGCGCGTGGCTCATCGGCATGGTGCTGGCGGTGCTCGCCTTCGCGTGGGCGGCGCTGCTGGGCACGGACGATGCGGCCGCCTACACCGCCGTGTGCGTGGCCAGCGGCCTCGCGCTCGGCGCGGACCTGGCCCTGCCCGGCGCCCTGCTGGCCGGTGTGATCCAGCGCGCCGGCCACGCCACGCGGCTGGAAGGCGCCTACTTCGGCTGGTGGAACTTCGCCACCAAGCTCAACCTCGCGCTCGCCGCCGGCCTGGCGCTGCCGCTGCTGAGCGCCTTCGGCTACACGCCGGGTGCGCGCGATGCGCAGGCGCTGCACGCCCTCACCCTCGCCTACTGCCTGCTGCCCTGCGCGCTCAAGCTGGCTGCGGCCGGCCTGCTCTACCTGCTGTGGATCCGAAAGGAACAACGATGAACCGACGCCACCTGATGCGCGCGGCCGCGCTGGCCGCTGCCACCCCAGCCCTGCTGGCCGGCTGCGCCAGTGCCCCCGTGCCGGCCGACTACGCCGCCGAGCGGCCCGTGCTCGACTTGAAGCGCTACTTCGACGGCGAGCTCGTCGCGCACGGCATCTTCACCGACCGTGGCGGCAAGGTCGCGCGCCGCTTCACGGTGCAGATGACGGGCACCTGGCAGGGCAACCAGGGCACGCTCGACGAGCGCTTCACCTACAGCGACGGCAAGACCGAGCGTCGCGTCTGGCGCCTCACCGACCATGGCAACGGGCGCTACACGGGCCGCGCCGACGACGTCGTGGGCGAGGCGCAGGGCCAGGCCGCCGGCAACGCGCTGAACTGGTCGTACACGCTGCGGCTGCCGGTGGACGACAAGGTCTACGAGGTGCAGTTCGACGACTGGATGTACCTGGTGGACGAACGGGTGATGCTGAACAAGGCGCGCATGAGCAAGTTCGGCATCTTCCTCGGCGAAGTCACGCTCTCCTTCACCCGCAAGTGAGCGCGCGATGCCGCTGAACCCCCGGCTGGCCGACTGGAGCGGACGCACCGCGTGGCTCGTGGGCGCCTCCACCGGCATCGGCCGCGCCACGGCGGCGGCGCTGCATGCGCGCGGCGCACGCGTGGTCGTCTCCGCGCGCTCGGCCGACGCGCTGCAGGCCTTCGTGCACGCGCACCCCGGCGCGCAGGCGCGTGCGCTGGACGCCACCGATGCGCCGGCGCTACGCATGGCGGCCCAGGCCATCGTCGCCGAGCACGGACGCCTGGACTTCGTGATGTTCTGCGCGGGCGTGTACACCCCGATGCGCGCCACCGCCTTCGACCTGCAGGTGGCGCTGCAGCACCAGCAGGTGAACTACGTGGGCGCGCTGTACCTGCTGGACGCCGTGCTGCCGCACCTGCTCGCACAACGCGGCGGGCACCTGAGCCTCGTGTCGAGCGTGGCGGGCTACCGCGGCCTGCCCAAGGCACTGGCCTACGGGCCGACCAAGGCCGCGCTCATCAACCTCGCCGAAACGCTGTACCTGGATCTCTCGCCCAGCGGCCTGGGTGTGTCGGTGGTCAACCCTGGCTTCGTGCGCACGCCGCTGACGGCGGGCAACGACTTCCACATGCCCGCGCTCATCACGCCCGAAGAGGCGGCCGACGAGATCCTGCACGGACTGGCCCGCGGCGAGTTCGAGATCCACTTTCCCAAGCGCTTCACGCGCAGCATGAAGGCGCTGAGCCACCTGGGCAGCCGCCTGTACTTCGCGGCCGTGCGCCGCTCGACCGGACTGTGAAGGGGCCGTGATGGACACCACGACGGGCACGGCCGGCACGACGCGCCACGCGGACCCCCGCGTGCAGCGCGTGATCGACGCCTTCGAGCAGCTGAGCCCGGCCGCCCTCGCCGAGCTCGGCTCGCTCTACACCGAGGACGCGCGCTTCAAGGACCCCTTCAACGAGGTGCAGGGCGTGGCGGCTATCCGCGCGGTCTTCGAGCACATGTACGTGGCCTTGCGCGAGCCGCGCTTCGTCGTGCACGCGGCCGTGGCCCAGGGCGACGAATGCTTCCTCACCTGGGACTTCCTGTTTCGCTTCCGCCGCGGCGACGATGCGCTGCAGCGTGTGCGCGGGGCCACGCACCTGCGCCTGGCGAGCGACGGCCGCATCGCCGAGCACCGCGATTACTGGGACGTGGCCGAGGAGCTGTACGAGAAGCTGCCGCTCGTGGGCAGCCTGATGCGCTGGCTCAAGCGGCGCGCGGCGGGCTGAGCTCGCGAGCAGCCGGCGTGAACGCGCCCCCGTGGCCGCACACGCCGCCAAGACTCAGCGCTGCCCCTCGGTGAGGGTGTCCACCTGGAAGCGGCCGGACTTGTCCACGAGCCAGATCTCCCGGTAGACCGCACCGTTCTCGCCCAGCCGCTGCGGCGCCGGAAAGGGGCTCGCACCGCGGATCAGCGCGAGCACCCAGGGCGTCACCTCCTTGGCGGCGGCCGGCGGGCGCGCCACGCTCACGTTCCTCACCACGCCCGCGGCGTCGACCTCGGTGTCGGTGATCATCACCGCATACATCATCGGCGGCAGCTTGCCCTTGTAGATGCGGCTGCCGTAGGCCCGGTAGAGGTGGCGGGCAGCGTCCTGCCGATAGGCCCGCTCGTCCTCGGCCTGCGAGGGCTCGGGCGCCGCCTGCAGTGCGGGCGGCGGCACCATCGCGAACTGCGCGGCAGCCGGGCCGGCCAGGGCCAGCAGCACGCTGGCGACCCCGAGCAGGCGGCGTGAGGACGACGGGGACGGCAGGGCTCGGGTCTGGGCGGGGCGGGCGGTCACCATGCGGACCGGAGATTAACGCAAGTGCCGCCTGCGGCGACGCACGGCCCTCAGCGCAGCCAGCCCTTGCGCCGGAAGTACACGAACGGCGCCGCCACCGAGGCAGCCATGAGCGCGAGCGCCAAGGGGTAGCCCCAGGGCTGCTCGAGCTCGGGCATGTGGCGGAAGTTCATGCCGTAGATGCTCGCGATCAGCGTGGGCGGCAGCAGCGCGACGCTGGCCACCGAGAAGATCTTGATGATCTTGTTCTGGTTGATGTTGATGAAGCCCACCGTCGCGTCCATCAGGAAGTTGATCTTGTCGAAGAGGAAGGCCGTGTGCGAGTCCAGCGAGTCGATGTCGCGCAGGATCTGCCGCGCCTCCTCGAACTGCTCGGACCCGAGCATGCGGCTGCGCATCATGAAGCTCAGCGCGCGGCGCGTGTCCATCATGTTGCGGCGGATGCGGCCGTTGAGGTCCTCCTCGCGCGCGATCGCCGCCAGCGCCTCGGCCGCGATGGTGTCGTTGACGTCTTCCTTCAGCACGCGCGCGCTGACTTCCTCGAGCCGGTCGTACACGCCTTCCAGCGCGTCGGCCGAGTACTCGGCGTCGGCGTCGTAGAGCTTGAGCAGCACGTCCTTGGCGTCCTCGATCAGCGCCGGGATGCGCCGTGCGCGCAGGCGCAGCAGCCGGAAGACGGGCAGGTCTTCCTCGTGCACCGAAAACAGCACGCCGTCGCGCAGGATGAAGGCCACGCGCACGTTGCGCGTGCGCCGGCCCCCGCCCTCCTCGTCACCCTCGATCAGGAAGTCCGAGCGGATGTGCAGCTCGCCGTTGTCTTCCTCGTAGAAACGCGCCGACTCCTCGATGTCCTCGTCGACGATGTCCGCCGGCAGCACGAGGCCGAAGCGGCTGGCCATCCAGGCCTTCTCCTCGGGCGTGGGCGCCTCGAGGTCGACCCACACCGGGCGCAGCGGGTCGAGCGCGGCACGCGAGTCGATCTCTTCATGCACGAGCCGGCCGCTGGCCAGCGAGAAGACGTTGAGCATCGGGATCTCCGGCGCCGGGGCACGCAGGGGGCGCGCGCCAGGCGGCAGGTGGGAGGTGGCAAGGGGGGCGGCGCAACCGTCTCACCCCCCGCGCCCGCAGCCGGGCGCCGATGCGAGGTGGACGGTCACCGAGGGTGACTCTGGTCCAACGGAGGTCTCCGCAGTGGCAATGTCGGGAATTATGCCGGCACGGGGCGCCATGGGCGAGCCTGCCGGGCAGGCTGGGCAAGACGAGGCACAGCGGCGCGCGTGCCTCAGACCCGCCAGCGCAGGCCGCGCCGGTCGAAGGCCACCACGATGACCGTGTAGACGGCCAGGTTGGTCACCGCGAAGGCGAGCGAGCCGAACCGCGCATCGCCTACCCAGCTGCCCAGCGGCTCGAAGGCCGTGCGGTAGAGCCACGGCAGCGGCGTGATCCAGCGTGGGCGGCCCTCGGTGTCCACGCCGTCGCTCCAGCGCACGAGCGCCAGCACGCGTGGCACGAAGCCGCTGAGCACGAAGATGAAGAGTGCGTGGCGGCCGTGCGCCTGCAGCCACCCGACCCACGCCCCCTGCGCCCCGCGCTGCTCGATGGCGCGCAGCGCAAGCGCCAGCGCGGCCATGGCCAGGCCGGTGGTGAGCAGCACGTAGCTCGAGCTCCAGATCTTCTTGTTCACCGGCACCGCGAGCTGCCACACGTAAGCGAGTACCAGCAGCCCGAGCGCGGCCACGAAAAGGCGCACCAGCAGCGCGTCGTCGATCGGCCCGCGCCCGGCCGTGCGCGCCACCACCCGGCCCACCGCATAGCCGAGCAGCACCTGCGCGACGGCTGGCACCGTGCTTGCCAGCCCCTCGGGGTCGAAGGGCACGCCTTCGCCGCGGTACAGGTGCGCGGCGCCGAGCCACGCGCGGTCCACGTGGGTGCCGAAGAAGCCTTCCAGGCTGTAGGGGTCGGTGCCGTGGGCGAAGGTCACGCAGGCTGCCCAGTAGCCGAGCAGCAGCGCGGCCGCGAGCAAGAGCGCCACGCGTACGAGGGCAGTGTCCGTATCGGGGTGGGCATCGGTGGCGGCACCCCGGCCGGTGCCGGTTCGCGCTGCACCGGCGCGCCCCAGCCCGGCCACCCACGCCGCCCCCGCCCACAGCAGCAGTGCCGCTGCTCCCCAGGCCAGCGCGATCCGCTGCAGGACCCCCATCAGGCGCAGCGTCTCCCAGTTGCGCGACACGAGTTCACCCACCGCATCCCAGCGCACGAAGGGGCTCGCGTTCAGCGCCAGGCCGATGAGGAAGATGAGCGCGGCGCGGCGCGCGATGCGCAGCGCCACCTGAGCGGCCGGGCGCTGCAGCAGCGGCGGCAGCGTGAGCGCGAGCGCGTTACCCACGGCGAACAGGAAGAACGGGAACACCAGGTCGGTCGGGGTGCAGCCATGCCAGCTCGCGTGGGCCAGGGGCGGGTAGAGGTGCCGCCAGGAGCCGGGGTTGTTGACGAGGATCATCAGCGCCACGGTGGCACCGCGGAACGCGTCCAGCGCGCGCAGCCGGTCGCCTGCGCCGGGCATCACGCCGTCACCCCGCCTGCGCCACGGCCCCGGCCACGCTACCCGCTGCCGCTTCCAGCCGGGCCTGTGCCCCGGGCGCATCCACGCCCGCGCGCAGCATCACGATGGCCGTCTTGACATGCCCGCCGCAGGCCTCCAGCGCGCTGCGCGCAGCTGTCTCGTCGGCGCTGCTGGCCAGCATGGTGAGCCGCAGCGCGCGCCCGCGCAGCTTGGCGTTGGTCGCGCGCAGGTCCACCATCAGGTTGCCGTAGGTCTTGTGCAGCCGCACCATGAGTGCGGTCGACAGCGTGTTCAGCGCGATCTTCTGCGCCGTGCCGGCCTTCAGCCGCGTGCTGCCCGAGACGATCTCCGCGCCCGTGTCCAGCAGCACCGGGCACTCGGCGTCCGCCAGCACCGGCGTGCCCGGGTTGTTGGCCAGGCCGATCGTGAGGGCCCCGGCCGCGCGCGCGGCCTGCAGCACGCCGCGCACGTAGGGCGTGGTGCCCGAGGCGGCCAGGCCGATGACCACATCGTGCGCACCGGGGGCCAGCGCCTGCAGGTCCCGCGTGCCTTGCTCGCGGTCGTCCTCGGCACCTTCCACCGCCACGTACATCGCCCCCGGCCCGCCGGCCAGCAGCGCCTGCGCACGCGCCGTCGGCCAGGAAAAGGTGGGCAGCAGCTCCACGCTGTCGAGCACGCCCAGGCGCCCGCTGGTACCCGCACCCGCGTAGATCAGCCGCCCTCCGGCCTGCAGCCTCGGCCACGCCGCCTCCACCGCCTGGGCGATCGCCGCGCCGGCGGCGAGCACGGCCTGCACGGCGCGCGCCTGGTCACCGGCGATCGCCGCCACGAGGGCAGGGGTGTCGTAGCGGTCCAGCGCCTCGTGTTCGGCGGCTGGCCGCTCGGTGGCGAGCACCTCCATCGCCAGCTCCTGCGAATGGGCCGATGCACCGTCCGACATACCGCCCGACGGGGTGTGCGACGAACCGCCCGACCCCTGCGCTGCAGCGCCCACCGATGCACCCTGCATCACGCGGGCCTCAGTGCTGCGCGCACGCGCGCGCTTTCGTTGCCCAGGCGGTCCACCGCACTGACGACGACCGCCTCGGCAGCGCGGTCCAAGCCACGCACCGGCTCGGCAGCAGCGGCTGGCGCCGCCCCGTCGCGACGCGCAACAGGCTGCACCGCAAAGCGCCAGCGCCCCTGCACGCGCTGCCACACCGCCCAGGCCACCGGTGGCGTGCCCGGCCCCACACCGGCGCGCACGGCCAGTTGCCCGGAGGCCCACGCGGGAACCGGGGCGGCCGGCGGCTGCATGCCGAGCCACGGTGTGGCCGGCACCAGGGCGGGCTCGGCATAGGCGCCTTGCTGCAAGGCGGTGGCCAGGCCCTCGCGGTCCTGCAGCAGCGCAACCATGCTGAAGTGCACGTGGCCGCCCGCAGCCGGCCGGGTGCGCATCAGCGCCACCTGGTCGGTCACCTCCCGTGCCGGCCAGGCGCGCGCGGGCTCGGGCGCGCCCACGCGGCTCGTGAAGAGCCCGGGCCAGACGTGCCGCGCAGCCGTGTTCTGCGCGAGCCAGTAGTCCAGCAGCACGCCGAACGCCTGCGCCGGACGGTCGATCGCCCAGTACAGCTGCGGGGCGAGGTAGTCGAGCCAGCCCTCCTGCAGCCAGCGCTCCACGTCGGCGTAGAGCTTGTCGTACTGGCTGAAGCCCTGGATGCCCGGCGGGCGCCGGTCCGGCCGCCCGAGGCCGAAGGGGCTGATGCCTACGCGCACATGGGGCTTCACGCGGTGCACCTCGCGGTAGATCGCCTGCACCAGGCGGTCCACGTTCGAGCGGCGCCAGTCCTCGCGCGTGAGGCGCCCGCCGCCGCGCAGGTACTGCTGCCAGGCGGGTTCGTCCGGAAAGGGCTGCTCGACGCCCTCGCGCGTGACCGGGTAGGGGTAGAAGTAGTCGTCGATGTGCACCGCGTCCACGTCGTAGCGCTGCACGACGTCGAGCATGACGGCCAGCGTGTGCGCCGCCGCACCCTCCTCGCCCGGGTCCATCCACAGCATGTCCCCGTACGGGCGCACCCACTCGGGGCGGCGCACGCCCAGGTGCGGCGCGGCCAGGGGTGTGCGCGCGGAAGGATGACGCGCGCGGTAGGGGTTGAACCACGCGTGCAACTCCAGGCCCCGCCGATGGGCCTCTTCCACCCAGAAGGCGAGCGGGTCGTAGGCGGGCGCGGGGCCACGGCCCTGCTCGCCCGTGAGGTACTCGCTCCAGGGCTCGAGGGGCGAGGCGTACAGCGCATCACCCGCGGGCCGCACCTGCACGATGAGCGCGTTGAGCCCGAGCGTGCGCGCACGCTCGAGGATGGCCAGCGCCTGCTCGCGCTGCACGGCCGGCTCCAGCGCCGCACGGCTCGGCCAGTCGATCTGCGCCACCGAGGCCACCCACGCGGCGCGGAACTCGCGCGGCGCCGATGGAGGTTCGTGCGGCTCCTGTGACGGGTGCGGCACCGGCGCGGCGGCCCCGGCCGGGCCCACCCTCGCCTGCACCACCGGAGCCAGTTCGCCTTCGCGTACCGGCGCGGCACAGCCCGCCAGGCCGGCTGCGCCGGCCCACGCGCCGGCGGCGGCGAGCAGCCGGCGCCGCCGCAGGCCCGGATCCGGATCGGCGGCGTCGGTCTGGCTCACAGGGGGCTCGGCAGCAGGCGGGGTCACGATTCGCCGATGTTACGGGCTCGGCCCTCGGACACAATCGCAGCCATGCTGCATACCCTGGAGTGCTTGAGGCGGGCACTGTGGGCCACGCTGGTCGCAGTGGCTGGCGTGACCGCGGTGGCGGCGCCCGCGCACGCACTCGGGCCGGCCCTGCCCGGGCCGGTGCGCGACGCCCTGGCCCGTGCGCAAGTTCCCCCCGAGGCGCTGGGCGCGATCGCCATTCCCTTGTCGGGCTTCGCCCGCACCTGGGCCTACCGCGCCGACGCACCGATGCAGCCGGCCTCCACGATCAAGCTGCTCACGAGCATCGTCGCCCTCGAACAGCTGGGCCCGAACCTGCGCAGCCGCACCGAGCTGCTCGCCACCGGCCCCGTGGAGGCCGGCGTGCTGCGCGGCGATCTCGTGCTGCGCGGCGGGGCCGACCCCGACTTCGGCTGGCCGCAGCTGTGGGCGATGCTCGAGGAGCTGCGCGCGCAAGGCGTGCGCGAGATCACAGGCGACCTCGTGCTCGACCGCACCCTGTTCTCGCCCGCGCGGGAGGACATCGGCGTGCCGCCTTTCGACGAGAGCCCGGAGTGGCCCTACAACGCGATTCCGGACGCGCTGCACCTCAACGGCGGCCTGCTCGGCGTGGCGCTGCACGCCGACGACCACACGCTGTCGGTGCGCAGCGTGCCGCGCATCGAGGGCATCGCCTTCGACACCTCGGGCATGTCGCTGGTGGAAGGCTCCTGCGCCAGCTGGGGCGCACAGTGGCAACCCCCGACCGTGCGCGACGAGGGCACGCGGGTGGTGGTGGCCCTGCGCGGAGGCTTTCCGCGGGGCTGCACGGCGCGTGCAGAGCTCACGCTGGTGGAGCGCACGCGGCTGACCGGCCTTGCCTTCGGCACCTGGTGGGCGCAGCTGGGCGGCCACTGGCACGGCCAGGTGCGTGAAGGCCCGACGCTCCCGCAGGCGAGGCTCGTCACGCAGCGCGAGTCGCGCCCGTGGGGCGAGGTGCTGCGGGGGCTGAACAAGCGCTCGGACAACCCGCTCACGCGGCTGCTGTTCCTGCTGCTGGGGGTGCACGCGCCACCAGTCGGGACAGCCGGGGTGGCCGGGCCGGGCGGGCTGGCCCCCACCCGCGAGCGGGCCGCCGCCGTGGTGCAGGCCTGGTTCGTCCGCCACGGCATCGACCCCGCCGGAATCGTGCTGGACAACGGCTCGGGGCTGTCGCGCAGCGAGCGCATTGCGCCGCGCCAGCTCGCGCAGGCGCTGGCCGTCGCGCACGCGAGCCCGTACGCGAGCGACTTGCTGATGAGCGTTCCGGTGGTGGGCGTGGACACCGCCTTGCGGCTGCGCGGCAGCGCCGCAGCGGGCCGGGCGCGGCTGAAGCCCGGGGGGTTGCGCAACGTATCCTCGCTGGCCGGTATCGTGCCCGACCCGCAAGGCCGCCCCTGGGCGTTCGTGGCGATGATCAACCACGAACGTGCGGCGCGCGCCATTCCGGCGCTGCATGCGCTCGTGGATTGGGTGGCACGAGGCCAGCCGGCCGAGCCTGTGCACGCACAGCTCTCCGGCCCGCTGGGCGAAGGGCCCTGAGCGGGGCGGCTCAGGCGCCGCGCCTCACCACACCCTGGGCAGCTCGCGTCGCACCGCGACGCGGTCCCCGTGGTCGAAGTGCCACCATTCGTTGGAGATGCCGGAAAAGCCCCCGCGCGACAGCGCGGCGTGCAGCCAGCCGCGGGCCGCGACCTGTGCGGCCGCGAGCCGACCCAAGGCCAGGTGCTCGGCGTGCAACTCGGGCTTGGACAGCTCGCTCATCTCGTCGTAGCCGCTGCCCATGTCGAGCTCGCGCCCGGCCTCGTCCACGAGCGTGACGTCCACCGCCATGCCGAAGGAGTGGATCGAGCCGCGCGCGGGGTCGGCGAACCACTGCGAGGCGGGCGTACCCACGACCTCGGCCCAGATCGCCTCCTGGATGCGCTGCGGGCGCAGCGCGTCGAGCACGAGGATGCGCCAGCCCGGACGTTGCTGCGCCAGCCAGGCCGCCGCCTGCTGCAGGCCGCGCGCCGCCTCGGTGCGGACCCACGCGCAGTCGAGCCCCACGTAGAGCACGCGGCCGCTGAAGTTGTTCGCGGTCGCGTAGCGCAGGTCGTGGGCGATGCCGGGGACGTCGGCGAGCCGCGTGAAAGCGGGCGAGGCGGCAATCTCCTCGCAGGGGATCATGCCCACCGGGGGCGTCAACGGTGCGGGGGGGCTGCTCGACATCGGGGCCGCCTGCAGGCAATGGGTCCGCGTGCTCGAGCTCGCCCGGCCGCCTTCAACGCGCAACCTGCTCGCGCATCGCAGCGATCACCTGCGCGTAGTCGGGCTGCCCGAAGATCGCGCTGCCGGCCACGAAGGTGTCCGCGCCGGCGTCGGCCACCGCGCGGATGTTGTCCACCTTGATGCCGCCGTCCACCTGGAGCGCGATCTCGCGCCCGCTGCGCGCGCGCTCGGCGTCGATGAGCGCACGCGCCTGCGCCACCTTGCGCAGTGCCGAGCCGATGAAGCCCTGGCCGCCGAAGCCCGGGTTCACGCTCATGATGAGCACGAGGTCGACCTTGTCGATCACCCACTCGAGCACGTCCAGCGGCTGCGCCGGGTTGAACACGAGCCCGGCGCGGCAGCCCTCGGCACGGATGAGCTGCAGCGTGCGGTCCACGTGCGTACTCGCGTCGGGGTGGAAGCTGATGAGGTCGGCGCCGGCGCGTGCGAAGGCCTGCGCCAGCGCGTCCACCGGCTGCACCATCAGGTGCACGTCCAGAGGCACCTTCGTGCCGTCCGCGCGCACGCAGTGCGGCTTGAGCGCCTGCGCCACGGCCGGGCCGAAGGTGAGGTTGGGCACGTAATGGTTGTCCATCACGTCGAAGTGGATCCAGTCGGCCCCGGCCGCGATCACCGTGTGCAGCTCCTCGCCCAGGCGGGCGAAGTCGGCCGACAGGATCGAAGGCGCGATGCGACAGGCGCGAGCGGGGGGTGAAGACCTGGGGTCGGCAGGGGCGGGGGCGGAGGATGCGGGTGCGGCCATCGCCCGGATTCTAGAATCCGCCTCCATGGCCAGAGCCGAATTCAGCTGCAGCGTGCGCGTGCAGGCGCTGCCGGAGCACACCCAAGAACCGGCAGGCCCTTACGCCTACGCGTACACGGTGACGATCCGCAACACCGGCGAGGTGGCCGCCCAGCTCGTGGCCAGGCGCTGGCTCGTCAGCGATGCGCACGGGCACGTCGAGGAGGTGCGCGGGCTGGCCGTGGTGGGCCGCCAGCCGCTGCTCAAGCCCGGCGAGGCTTTCGAGTACACGAGCTGGACGCGCATCGCCACGCCGCACGGCTCGATGCAGGGCACCTTCTACTGCATGACCGAGGACGCGCACGCCTTCGAGGCGCCAGTGCCGGCTTTCACGCTCGGCGAGGCAGCCTCGCTGCACTGAAGGCCCACGCCGAAGGGCGGCGAGGCCACGACGTTCGCGAACGCCGGTGGGAGGTCGCGGGTGGCCGTGGCCGCCCTGGTCCTCAGCGTCCGTCTCCGCCGCCCTGGCCGTCCTCTTCGTCGCGCGGCGGCTCGCCGCGCCTTCGGCCGGAGAACATCGTCCACCACACGAACCCGACGAGCAGGGCCAGCGCGGCCAGTGCCTCGACGATCAGCAACCACATCGACGCCTGCTCCCCTTCACGGCCGCGTGGCCGGACTGACCCGCAACTGCAACGTCCGCCCGGTTCCTGCCACGAGGTCGGCGGTGGAGACCGTGCCCGGCGCGGCGGGCGGGCCCCCGCGGGCCTCGCCCCAGCTCGCCACGCCCACCCACTGGCCGAGCGGCACGCGCACCACCGTGCCGAATTGCTCGCGCCGCGGCTGCAGCTGCGCCATCTCCTGGGCCGAGCTGAGCGGCTGCTCGACCTCGAGCTCGATCTGCGCGTCCGACACGCCGCCCGGCCACTGCACGCGCACCTGGAAGACCTGGGCCGACTCCGTCCAGGCCTGGCGCAGCACGGCCCCGCGGCCGCCGGGCTCCTGCCAGGGCTCGACCCATTGCAGCGGCACCGCCTCGGCCAGGCGCACGCGCGCGCTGCCGCCATTGGCCACCACGAACCGAGCCGGCAGGGCCGGCACAGCAGGGGCGGCCGTCGCTGCCATCGGTGCCGCGGGCCCGGGCGCGCTGCTGCGCACGGTGACCTGCCCTTGCGCCGGCGCGGTGGAGCCAAGCGTGCCCGTGACCACCGTCGCCTCGCCCGCACCCGCCGGCCGGCGCGGCGCAGCCTCGCTCCAGCGCCACTCCACGACCAGGTTCACGCGCGGCGGTGCAGCGCCGCCAGCCGCGACCGCGGCGCTGCACACGAGGCCCGCTGCGGCCAGCAAGGCACCGAACCGGCCCCAGGCCGAGCCGCCCCTGCTCCGGACGGGCCCGCTGTCGAGATGTCTGCCAAGATGTCTGCCAAGTGGCCCGAGTGCCATGCCGAAGTCCCGCGTGACGTCCATCAGGCCATGACCACGCGGTCGCGTCCGCCCGCCTTGGCTTCGCGCAGCGCCTGCGCGGCGCGCGCGAGGGTGCGTTCGACCGGCTCGCCGGCTCGGTGCTCGGTCAACCCGGCCGACACGGTCGCATCCGGCGCCACGGGCACCCCGGCTGGCCGCGCGCCAGCCATCCGCAGCCGAAGCCGCTCGACCGCACCTCGCGCGAGCGCGGCGCGCGTGTCGGACATCATGAGCACGAAGCAGCCGCCCCCCCAGCGCCCGAGGCGGTCGGACAGGCGCAGCACGGCCAGCGCCTCCTGGGCCATCGTGCGCAGCATCGCGTCGCCGGCGGACTCCCCGTGCCGGACGTTCAGCGCGGCCAGCGCATCGACGTCCAGCATCGCCAGGCAGAACACGTGCCCCGAGCGCACGCTGCGCTGGCGCTCACCCTCGAGCAGGCTCTCCATGTGGCGGCGGTTGACCAGCCCGGTGAGGGCATCGTGCGTGGCGAGCTCCTCGATGCGCTCGAGCGCGCGCTCGAGTTGCAGGCGCTGTGCACGCATGCGCTCGCGCAGCGTGGACACGCGCGCCGCCAGCACCGCGGCCGCCGGCATCATCGTGGCCACGACGAGGAAGTGACCAAGTTCCACCGCGGGCGGGTAGCCGAGAGGGTCGTGCCACGCCATCGCCCCCATCGTCACGCCGAACACCGCCACCGCGTACAGGCCGACTCCTGCCATCTGGCGCGGCGAGGCCGCGAACAGGCCGAACATCATCACCACCATCACCACCGGGAAGGCGGCACCCCGCGCCGGGCCGAGCAGCGCGTACAGCCACGCGCCCAGGCTCAGCGCCACGAGCATCTGCGGCACCGCCAGCGTCGGGTCGTCGCGCGCCGCGGTGCGGCCGCTGCGCACCAGGGCCCAGACCAGCCCGATCGCAAGCACCGCGCACACGCTCCAGGCCCACAGCGCCGGCCCGCGCACGAGGCCAACGGCGGCGAAATAGTGCATGGCCGCTGCGCCCGCCAGCATGGCTCCCATGCCCAGCCCCACCGACACCAGCCGCGCACGCAGCGCGGGGTCGGTCGACAGCAGCCAGTCGGCGAGGCGGGAGGATTTCATGCGCGGCAGCAAGGGTAACCCCGAACGCCGAATCTCGCACGCCGCGTGGGCCGGACCCGCGCGGCCCGCCCGGCCCCGCTCGGGGCCGCTCAGCGCGCATCCAGGTGCTGCAGCGGCAGCGCGCCGCCGGCCTTCACCTCCCCCAGGGAGAAGCTCGTGTGCAGGTCCTTCACGTTGGGCAGCTTGAGCAGCGTGTCCATCGCCAGGCGCGAGTAGGCGTCCAGGTCGGTGGTCACCACGTGCAGCTCGAAGGTACCCGCGCCGCTGATGTAGTGGCAGGCCACGACCTCCGGCACGCGCCGTATGGCCTCCTCCAGCGCCCGCGTGGCGGCAGCGTTGTTGCGCTCGGCGTCCACGCGCACGAACGCCAGCACCCCCAGCCCCACGAGGCGCCGGTCGATCTCCGCGCGGTAGCCGGTGATGTAGCCCTGCTCCTCCAGGCGCCGCACACGGCGCCACGTGGGCGCCGGCGACAGCCCGATGCGCTCGGCGAGTTCGGCGTTGGTCAGACGGGCCTCCTGCTGCAGCGTGCGCAGGATCGCGACGTCGAAGCGGTCGAGCCCGTGTCCGGCCGGATCGGGCTCGGCGGCCGGGGCAGGAACGGGGCGTGCGCTGCTTCGCGGTATCAGGGCACTTTTCTTTGCCATAAGCCTATTCTCACGCACGTTTCTTTCTCACAGTATCGCTCTCCTGGGATCAAAAGCAAAGACTTTCGAGCACCGGCGGCCTACACTGGCGCCCACCGGCACCCGCATCGAGGTGCCCGAGCGAACGAGGAGCGCCCGACGATGAACGCCCCCCTGCCCGACGAGGTCCGCAAGGCCCTGGAAAGCGTCACCCTCGACGACAAGTACGCGCTCGAATCGGGCCGCGCCTTCATGAGCGGCGTGCAGGCGCTGGTGCGCCTGCCGATGCTGCAGCGCGTGCGCGATGCGCACATCGGCCTGAACACGGCGGGCTTCGTCAGCGGCTACCGCGGCAGCCCGCTTGGCGGCTACGACCAGGCGATGTGGCAGGCCAAGAAACACCTGGCCGCCCAGAACGTCGTCTTCCAGCCCGGCGTGAACGAAGAGCTCGCGGCCACTGCCGTATGGGGCACGCAGCAGCTCGACCTCTTCCCCCAGTCGCGCAAGTTCGACGGCGTCTTCGGCATCTGGTACGGCAAGGGCCCGGGCGTGGACCGCTGCTCGGACGTCTTCAAGCACGCCAACATGGCCGGCACCGCGCCGCATGGCGGGGTGATCGCGCTGGCCGGTGACGACCATGTGGCCAAGAGCAGCACGGCCGCCCACCAAAGCGACCACATCTTCAAGGCCTGCGGCCTGCCGGTGTTCTTCCCAAGCAGCGCGCAGGACATCCTGGACCTGGGCCTGCACGCCTTTGCGATGAGCCGTTTTGCCGGCGTCTGGACGTCGATGAAAACGATCCAGGAGGTGGTGGAGTCCTCCGCCAGCATCGATGTGTCGGCCGACCGGGTCAACATCCTGCTGCCCGATGATTTCCCCATGCCAGCCGGCGGCCTGCACATCCGCTGGCCCGATGTGGCCCTGGTGCAAGAGGCGCGGCTGTTTGACCACAAGTGGTATGCGGCGCTGGCCTATATCCGCGCCAACAAGCTCAACCACAACGTGATTGCCGGCCCGAATGACCGCTTCGGCATCATCGCCAGCGGCAAGGCCTTCAATGACACGCGGCAAGCCCGGGCCGACCTGGGCCTGGACGACGCCACCTGCCGGCAGATCGGCATCCGCCTGCAC
>JBDKFA010000183.1:0-3968 GCA_039798945.1 Pseudomonadota bacterium | reverse complement strand
CGCCCCCGGCCCGACTGCCGCCGCACCGGCAGCGCCCGTGAACGCGCCGGCCTCCCCGCCTCGGCCGAGCGTGATCCAGCTCGTCTTCAAGGAGCGCGGGGCCCTGTACGCCGCGTACATGCCCGCCTTGACCGACGGCGGTCTCTTCGTGCCGACGGCGCGCGACTGCAAGCTCGGCGACGACGTCTACCTGCTGGTGTCCTTGCCCGATGAGCCTCAGCGCTATCCGGTGGCAGGAAAAGTGGTCTGGATCACACCCCCCAACGCATCCGGCGGGCGCACCCAGGGGGTAGGCGTGCGCTTCCCGAACGACGACAAGACGCGCGCGCTGAAGATCCGCATCGAAGAGATCCTCGGCACCTCGATCGCTTCGTCCAAGCCGACGCAGACGCTCTGATCGCGCGCCGCTGCCGGTGACCGGTTGTCGTGCGCGCCGCCGCGCCACCGCCTCCATCCGCCAGCCCGCCAAGACTGCCGCGCATGTTCGTCGACTCCCACTGCCACCTGACCTTTCCTGAACTCCACACCCGCGTCGAGTCGGTCCTGGCCGACATGGCAGCCGCCCGCGTCGACGCCGCGCTGTGCATCGCCACGACGCTGGAGGAGTTCCCTCAGGTGCATGCGCTCGCCCAACGGTACGCCAACCTCTGGGCCACGGTAGGCGTGCACCCCGACAACGAAGGCGTGACCGAGCCGACGCTGCAGGCGCTCGTGGCGCGCGCCGCCCTGCCACGGGTCTTGGCGATCGGGGAGACCGGGCTCGACTACTACCGCCTCGGCGGGCGCACGTGGGAGGACATGGCCTGGCAGCGCGAGCGGTTCAGGGTGCACATCCGGGCCGCCCGCGCCAGTGGCTTGCCGCTCGTCGTTCACACGCGCAGTGCGAGCGCCGACACGCTGGCCATCCTGCGGGAGGAGGGGGGCGCCGAGGCGACAGGAGTGTTCCACTGCTTCACGGAGACGATGGAGGTGGCCCGGGCTGCGCTCGAACTGGGCTTCTACATCTCGTTCTCGGGGATCCTGACCTTCCGCAATGCCCAGGAGTTGAGGGAAGTGGCCGCTTTCGTCCCGCTGGACCGCTGCCTGATCGAGACCGACAGCCCCTACCTGGCCCCGGTGCCACACCGAGGCAAGCCCAACACGCCGGCATGGGTGCCGCACGTGGCGGCGGAGCTCGCGCGGGTCAAGGGTATCTCGGCGGAGGAAGTCGGCCGGGTCACGACCGAGAACTTCCGAACCCTGTTCAAACCCGAGAAGGCACTTTAGGAAACAGGAGCAGGCATCATGAAGCACAGTCTCATAAAACTCGCTCAAACCGTTGTCTTGCTTATGTTTTCAGCGTGTGTTCAAGCAAGTTCATACGACGATTTTTTTCGTGCGATCGAGCTCGACGATGTCTCCACGGTCAACCGACTGCTGGCTCGTGGCTTCGATCCGAACACGCCCGACGCCAAGGGTCAGGTGGCGCTCTATGTGGCCTTGCGCGCCGGGTCCGAGAAGGTTGCTCAGGCCCTGGCCTCACACCCGGAACTGAAGGTGGATGCCACCAACGCGGCCGAGGAAACGCCGCTGATGATGGCGGCGCTGCGAGGCGCCCTCGAGCCTGCGCAGCGGCTGCTGACGCGCGGCGCGGCCGTCAACCGGCCTGGCTGGACGCCGCTGCACTACGCCGCTTCCGGACCGAACCCGGCACTCGTGCGCGTGCTGCTCGAACGCGGCGCGAGCGTGGATGCGCGCTCGCCCAACGGGTCCACGCCGCTGATGATGGCCGCGCGATACGGCTCGGAGGACGCGGTGGCGTTGCTGCTGGAGCGCGGGGCAGATGCCTCCGCGCGCAACCAGCTGGACCTGGGTCCGGCGGATTTCGCCCGAGCCGTCGGACGCGAATCCCTTGCCAAACGCCTCGAATCCCTGGCCAGGCGCTGAGTTCCGCGCCGACATCTCTGTCGGAATTGCGCTGACACACACGATGGCGCCGCGCCGGATGGCGGCGCCCATGCAGGTGTTCCATCATCCGCTCACTTTCAGTCAGCGATGGAGAACACCATGGCATCCGCAGTCGAACTCGGCAACCCGTTTGCCCTGATGATGAACCCGCAAGGCGTGATCCAGGCGGTCGAGCGCTCGGAGCGGCTGGCCCGTCTGAAGGCTCGGGTGTGCCGCCCGCTGGATCGTCCGTTGATTCCACGCGTGCAGGACGCGAACCTGGTCGCGTTCGACGCGGAAGTCGATGCGCTGTCCGAAGCGGATGACGGGTCCGCGGGCTGAAGCCCTAAGCGCTACGATGTATATTATGTCAAGTGCCAAGGGTGTCCGGATTCGTCGAAGCTGGCTGCGTGTCGGCTCGGCGCAGCACCACGATCCGGTCTGCAACCCCCCCGCAGACCTCAGGTCCACGATTCCCCCCGCCTGATTCGCCCAAATCTGTGCATCCCTCCACGCAGCGCACCGACTACGCACCGCCAACGGCCCCCTGAATCGTGGGGGTCTCGATACAGTTTCGGCCTTTCGCGAGTGCGGGGGGCGAGAAATGGCCGTATGGAGATGTCCCGGATTCAAGAGTTGGCTTACCCGGCTTCTGGCGTGTGTGGCGACACTGGTGGCGATTGCGGGAAGCCCCGCGCGGGCGCAGGCTCCCTCCCCCGACCTCAACTTGTCGGAGGAACTGCGCGCGCTGTTCAGACCTTCGGCCGCGAGTGCGTCGGCCGACGGTCCATCGTTCTCCAGCATCAATGGTGTCCGCTACGTCAAGGCAGTCATCTGGATGCACGCCCCGGCGGACCCGGAGTTCAACGCGCTGCGCGCATGGATCACGGACAGCAGCCTGTCAGGGAGCCAACGTGGCTCGGTGCACTACCGCTACCGCAGCTTCCCTGCGATGGCGGTCGTGATCCCCGTCGCGCGGTTACAGGCCCTCTCCAATCAGCCCGGCGTCCGGTACATCACCTCCAATCGAATTGCGCGCCGCAACGGGCTGGCCTACGAATCCCTGGCCCGCACCACCGGCCGCCTTGAGAGCGCGCGTTCTGACTCCGGGCTCACGGGTGCCGGGGTGGGTCTCGCCATCCTGGACTCGGGAATCGACTTCCGCCATGCAGCCCTGCCCGACCTGGCGGCCGGGCCGGCGGGCAGGAAGGTGGCCGGCCGCGTCGACATCGTCGGCACCCGCCGCGCCGTCCTCGGCGACGGCTGGCGTTTGGGGGTGGACGCTTCGGCGGCCCTGCGGGCCGAACTCGACATCCGCCCCGAGCAGTTCACCATGCCGGGCAAGCTCGCACCGCGAAACGCAGGCAATGCTGCGCCGGCTATTCCCGATCCCTATGGCCATGGCACCCACGTGGCCACCGCGGCTGCCGGGGCGGCCATCGCGTCCGGAGTGCAGTCCGGGGGCCTGGCGCCTGGCGCGCGACTCTTCGACGTGCGCGTGCTCGACGAAGGCGGCAGCGGGGAGATGGCCGACGTGCTGGCTGGCCTTGACTGGGTCATCCAGCGGGCACGCCATTCGGCCTTCAACATCCGCGTTGCCAACCTGAGCCTGGGAGCCAGCTCGACCGACTCCTATCTGGTGGACCCCCTGGCGCGCGCAGCCCGAACCGCGGTGGCCACGGGGATCACGGTGGTGGCCGCGGCAGGCAACGTGGGAAAGGATGAGAGCGGCAGGCTCGTCTACGGCTCCATCCTGTCACCCGGCCACGAGCCCTCCGTCCTGACGGTCGGCGCCGCGAACATGATGTCCACCGCCAGGCGCGACGACGACGCGGTCACGTCCTTCAGCTCCAAGGGCCCGACGCGGGGACGCGCCTACACCCAGGTGGCGGGCACCTCCTACCGGGGATGGTCCGACAACCTGATCAAGCCGGACATCGTCGCTCCGGGAAACCGCGTCGTGGCCGGGCTCGCCTCCGATGCGACGCCCGACAGGTCTGGCTGGAATCTGCTCGCCCTGCAAAACCCGTCTCTGCCGGCCG
>JBDKFA010000182.1:0-11526 GCA_039798945.1 Pseudomonadota bacterium | reverse complement strand
GCCCCCTCCGTGACAACCCCGATGGGGCCCGGTCTCGCGCACTCCGGCGCATGGAAAAGCGCCGGAGAACTGCGGATTCTAGTTCGAAGCCGCACCAATCGCCGGCAGCTGGCATGGGGTGATGTGGGGAGCCACTCACTTCGAGGCGCCTGCCGCTGCCCACCGTTGCTCCCGGCGCGGCACCCGGCGGCCCCTGGCCACACTCGGGCTTTTCGAGCCACGAAATGCCCCCGCACTGTGCTCGGGGTTACCGCGGGGTTACCGCCGGGCCGCGATCGGGCCGCGATCGGGCCGCGATCGGGCCGCGATCGGGCTGAGGTCGGGCCGCAGCCCGGGCCAGCCGGGCGGGCCAGCCTCGGGCCGGCACCGCCCGGGTCGGGCTCACCGCGCAGGCCGGATCACCAGGTAGTTCACCCACTCGCCGCGGCGCACCAGCACACTGACCGCGCGCGACTTCTCCGCCTTCGCCACGAGCTGCCCGAACTGCTTGAGGTCGGTCACCTCGGTGTTGTCCAGCGACAGGATCACGTCGCCTTCGCGCAGCCCGGCGCGCGCCGCCGCGCCTTCCACCGCCTCGACGCGCACCCCGCCCTTGACCTTGAGCTCGCGCTTCTGCGCGTCGCTCAGCTCGGCCGCGGCGATGCCCAGGGCGTTCTTCTGCGGTGCCGCGCCGCCAGAATCGGCCGGCGTGCGGCGCGCGGTCTGGTCGGCCTCGAACTCGGCCACCGTCAGCGTGAGGTCACGCGTCTGCCCGCGCCGGAACACCTGCAGCGTCGCGCGCGCACCCGGCTTGATCGCACCGATCAGGCGCGGCAGGTCCGAGGAGCGCTCCACCACCTTGCCGTCCACGCGCGTGATGATGTCGCCCGCTTCCACGCCCGCCTTCTCGGCCGGGCCGCCGGCTTCCACGCTGCGCACCAGGGCGCCAGTGGCCTTGCCCAGGCCGATGGACTCGGCCACGTCCTTGGTGACGGGTGCGATCTGCACACCGATGCGCCCGCGCGAGACGCGCCCGTTCGTGCGCAGCTGGTCGGCCACGCGCATCGCCTCGTCGATCGGGATCGCGAAGCTGATGCCCATGAAGCCGCCGGAACGGCTGTAGATCTGCGAGTTGATGCCCACGACCTCGCCGCGCAGGTTGATCAGCGGGCCGCCCGAGTTGCCGGGGTTGATCGCCACGTCGGTCTGGATCAGCGGCAGCAGCTCGCCCGTGTCGCGCTGCTTGGCGCTCACGATGCCCGCCGTCACGGTGTTCTCCAGGCCGAAGGGCGAGCCGATCGCCATCACCCACTCGCCCACGCGCAGCTTGCTCACGTCGCCGATCTTCACCGCCGGCAGCCCCGCGGCATCGATCTTCACCACGGCCACGTCGCTGCGCTTGTCCAGGCCGACGATGCGGGCCTTGAACTCGCGCTTGTCCGGCAGCGTCACGAGCAGTTCGTCGGCACCGTCCACCACGTGCGCGTTGGTCATCACGAAGCCGTCGGCCGAGAGGATGAAGCCCGAGCCCACGCCGCGTTGCGTGGGCTCCTCGTCCTGCGGGTTGCCGCGGCGCTGGCCCGGCCCCGGCATCGGGATGCCGAAGCGGCGGAAGAACTCCTCCATCCCCGGCGGCACCTCCTGTGCGCCACGCGTGCCGGCACGCTCGAGCGTGCGGATGTTCACCACCGAGGGCCCGACCCGCTCGGCCAGGTCCGCGAAGTCCGGCAACTGCTGGGCGCGCGCCATCACGGGCGCGAACACGCCTGCGGCGGCCACGCCGATCGCGGCGCCCAGCGCCGCGCGCCGCACCCAGCGCATCGCCGCGCGCCAGGCATCCGGCATCGTCTGCATCGCCGGCACGCCGGCGCTCGTCACGTACGCATGCATCGTCTTCCTCTCTTCTTCGGGGGGGTGTCGCCGCGGACGCCGCCGCGGCGCTGTCTACGTGGGGGTCAAGGGTGCCGGCGCAAGGCACCCGCAAACTGCTGCAGGGTCGGCAGCGACACTTCGCCCATCACGGTCACGAAGGCGTCCTGGCCATGCGGCACCATCAGCACCGTGATCGCGCCGGCGCGCAGTGCCAGCGGCTCGCGCGGCTGGCCGGGCTCGGCGGGATCGATGAACACCGACACGCGCTGCGCGCCCTGCCGGTACACGGCCTGCACCTGCTGCGCGGGCGGCGCCCCCGGCCCGGCCGGCGCAGCATGGTCGGCCAGGCGCCTGACGGCACCGTGCAACTCGAAGCCCTCGGGCACACGCGAGAGGGTCCACCCTTCGGCCTCGAGGCGCACGGGCACCTGCGCCGGCACCGGCTCACGCAGCGCGCCCTGGTGCACGCGCAGGTAGTCCTCGAGCACGCCCGCCCCGTGCGCCACCGAGCGCGGGGCCTGCACCGCCACGGGTTGCACGGCGCCCATCCCGCCGCCGCTGCGCCAGGGGGCAACCACGTGCGGCCCGTTGGCCACGGCCAAGCCCGCCGGCTCCACTTCCTGCACCTGCACCACCCACGTCACCACCGCCACCGCGGCCACGCCGGCCACCGCGGCCGAGGCGCCGAGCCACGCCGGCACCCGCCAATGGGCACGGCGCCTGGCCGAGGAGGCGTCGCCGGTGTCCGCGCCTTCGCGCCCGAGCGGGCCGGGCGCCAGCACCGTCGGCTCGGCCGCCAGGCGGGCACGCAGGGCCTGCAGGAAGGCCTCGTCACCGCCTGCATGGGCAGCGAGGTCTTCCGAGCGCATCACGTCGCCGATCGTGTGGTAGGTGCTCCACGCTTCACGCGCCGACGCATCGGTGCTCCACTGCGACAAGGCGGCCTCCAGCGCACGCGCATCACCCGGCGGGCCGGCGAGCAGCTCGCCGTCCGCCAGCGCCGACATCGACGCGCGCGCGTCCCCCGCGTCGCGGCCGGGCTCGTGCGCGCTCACCAGCGCCTCCCCGCAGCCGTGTCCAGCAACGGGCGCAGCCGCTGCGCAATCGCTTCGCGTGCACGGAAGATCCGCGAACGCACCGTTCCGATCGGGCAGTTCATCACCTGGGCGATCTCTTCGTAGCTCAATCCCTCGATCTCGCGCAGCGTGACCGCCTGGCGCAGATCCTCCGACAAGTCCTCGATGGCACTGTTCACGGCCTGGGCAATCTGCCGGCTCGCGAGCACCGCATCGGGCGTCTCGACATCGCTTAGTGTGGCTTCCGTGCGGGAAGTTTCATCGGCGTCGTCATCCGCGCGCAGCAGTGCCGACTCCGTCACGACCGGGTCGCGCCTCTGCTCGGCCACCGACTTCCTGGCCGTGTTCACCGCGATCCGGTAGAGCCACGTGTAGAACGCGCTCTCGCCGCGGAAGTTCGGCAGCGCGCGGTAGGCGCGGATGAAGGTCTCCTGCGCCACATCGGGCACCAGGTCCGGGTCGCGCACGATGCGCGAGACCAGGCGCTCGATGCGGCGCCGGTACTTCAGCACCAGGAGTTCGAAGGCGCGTGCGTCACCGCGCTTGACGCGCTCGACGAGCAGCGCGTCGGCATCCGCTTCGGCCATTCAGGAACGGGCGGAATCCTCGTCGGCGCGCCCGCGGTCTACGGAGGGCGCGCAATATACCGCAGCGCGCAACAGGTGGCCCGACGGCCCCGCATCGGCCGTGCACAGGCCCACCCATCGCGCCCGGCGCGCATCGAGCGGCCGCACGCGCAACAGCACGAAGCCGTTCACGTCGAGCATCGCCCTCACGTGGGCGGCGCGCCAGGGGGCCGGGTGATGCGGAGGCTGCGCGCTCGGCGTGACCGCCGTGCACGCGCCAACCTCCCAGGCGTGCCCCGTCCAGCGCAGCACGCCCCGCCACCCGCGTGAAACGCGCCAGCCCGCCGCGGCCGAACACGCACCGGCCGCTGCGACGAGCCACGGGGCCTGCGCCGCCAGCCCCAGCGCCGGCGTGAGCACCCAGGCGGCCAGGCCTGCACCGGCCAAGGCCCACACGAGCACCTGCGCTCCGCGCCACGGCGGGGCATCGGCAAGCGTCATCTCGAAGGCCGGGGGCGCGCGCATGGCACCGGCCCCTGCACCGCCCTGGCGCGCCCTTCAGGCGCGCCGGAAGACCAACGTCCCGTTGGTGCCGCCGAAGCCGAAGTTGTTCTTCACGGCCACCTCGATCCTCATCTCGCGCGCGGTGTTGGCGCAGTAGTCGAGGTCGCACTCGGGGTCCTGCTCGAAGATGTTGATCGTCGGCGGGGACACCTGGTGGTGCAGCGCGAGCACCGTGAACACCGACTCGATGCCGCCAGCCCCACCCAGCAGGTGGCCCGTCATCGACTTGGTGGAATTCACGACGAGCCCGCCCGCGTGCGCGCCGAAGGCGGCCTTGATCGCGTTCGTCTCGTTGATGTCGCCCAGCGGCGTGGAGGTGCCGTGCGCGTTCAGGTACTGCACTTCGTCGGTGGCCACGCCGGCATTGCGCAGGGCGGCCAGCATCGAGCGCTTGGGGCCGTCCACATCGGGGGCCGTCATGTGGTACGCGTCCGCGCTCATGCCGAAGCCGGCGAGCTCCGCGTACACCTTGGCGCCGCGCGCCTTCGCGTGCTCGTATTCCTCGAGCACGAGCACACCCGCACCCTCGCCGAGCACGAAGCCGTCGCGCCCCTTGTCCCAGGGCCGCGAGGCCGTCTCGGGTGAGTCGTTGCGCGTGGACAGCGCCCGCGCCGCGGCGAAGCCGCCGATGCCCAGGGGCGAAACGGTGCTCTCCGCGCCGCTGGCCACCATCACGTCGGCGTCGCCGTACTCGATCAGCCGCGCCGCCTGCCCGATGCTGTGCAGCCCGGTGGTGCAAGCCGTGACGATCGCCAGGTTCGGCCCCTTGAAGCCGTAGTGGATCGACACGTGGCCCGAGATCATGTTGATGATCGAGGCCGGCACGAAGAAGGGCGAGATGCGCCGCGGCCCGCGCTCGCGGTAGTCGCCATCGGTCTGCTCGATCATCGGCAGGCCGCCGATGCCCGAGCCCACCAGGCAGCCGATGCGCTCGGCCTGCTCGGCGCCCAGCGCCTCGCCGGTGGGCAGCCCCGCATCGCGCACGGCCTGCATGGAGGCTGCCAGGCCGTAGTGGATGAAGGTGTCCATGTGCCGGGCTTCCTTGCCCGGGATGTAGGCCTCGATGTCGAAGCCCTTGACCTCGCCCGCGAAGCGGCAGGCGAAGGCCGACGCGTCGAAGCGGGTGATCGGGGCGATGCCCGAACGACCGGCCACGAGATTGGCCCAGCCCTCCTGCACCGTGTTGCCCACGGGGCAGACCAGGCCCAGGCCGGTGACGACGACGCGACGACGGCTCATCGGCCGCTCAGGACTTCTGGTGGTTGACCGCGTAGTCGATGGCCAGCTGCACCGTCGTGATCTTCTCGGCCTCTTCGTCCGGGATCTCGATGCCGAACTCGTCCTCGAGGGCCATCACGAGCTCCACCGTGTCCAGCGAGTCGGCGCCGAGGTCGGCCACGAAAGCCTTCTCGTTGGTGACGTCGGCCTCCGGCACGCCCAGTTGCTCGGCAATGATCTTCTTGACGCGTGCTTCGATATCGCTCATGACTCCTCCTTGGGAGTGGTTCACAAAAACGCCTGGGATTCTACCGGCCGGCAGCAGGCGCTGCTCCCGGCGGCATGGCGGCAAACCCTTGCCCGGTCCCCCTGCCCAGCCCGCTGTCCGGGCCGGGGGCAGGGTGCCCGGCGGGCCGCCTCATCGGTTGCTCATGTCATGTACATGCCGCCGTTCACGTGCAGCTCGGTGCCCGTCACGTAGCCCGCCAGGGGGCTCGCGAGGAAGGCCACGGCATGGGCCACCTCCTCGGGGGTACCCAGGCGCCCCACCGGAATCTGCGCCAGCAGCGCCGCCTTCTGAGCATCGGGCAGCACGTCGGTCATGTCGGTGCCGATGAAGCCCGGGGCCACGCAGTTCACGGTGATGCCGCGGCTGCCGAGCTCCCGCGCGAGCGCGCGCGTGAGCCCGGCCACGCCGGCCTTGGCCGCCGCGTAGTTGGCCTGCCCGGCGTTGCCGCTGGCGCCCACCACCGAGGTGATGTTGACGATGCGCCCGTGGCGCTGCTTCATCATCGGGCGCATCACGGCGCGGCACAGCCGGAACACCGCCTTCAGGTTCGTGTCGAGCACCGCGTCCCAGTCGGCGTCCTTCATGCGCATGGCCAGCGTGTCGCGCGTGATGCCCGCGTTGTTCACGAGCACGTGCAGCGCGCCATGCGTCTTCACGATGTGCTCGATGGCGGCGTCGCACGCCGCGGCGTCGTTCACGTCCAGCGCCAGGCCCTCGCCGCCGTGCGGGGCCAGTGCCTCCGTGATGCGCTGCGCACCCTCGGCGGTGGTGGCGGTGCCGATGACACGAAAGCCTTGCGCGGCGAGAGTGGCCGCGATGGCGCGGCCGATGCCGCGGCTCGCGCCGGTGACGAGCGCCACGCCAGGGGAGGCGAGGCTCGAGGTGGCTTCTGTCATCGGGGGTCCCTTGTGCCGTGTCCCGGAAGTCCGTGCCGCGTCGGTGCGCCGCCTAGCCCACCAGGGCCCGGCCCTCGGCCAGCGTGGCCGGGTCGAGCACCGTCAGGCTCACGGCCTCGGCGTCGATGCGCTTGACCAGCCCCGCGAGCACCTTGCCCGGCCCGCACTCGAGGATGTGCACGAGCCCGCGCGCGCGCAGCGCCTGCACCACTTCCACCCAGCGCACGGCGCCGAAGGCCTGGCGGTACAGGGCCTCGCGGATCGCGTCGGGCTCGGTCTGCACCTGGGCGTCGATGTTGTTCACCACCGCGACGCGCGGCGTGGTGAGCGGCACCTCGGCCAGCCGCGCACGCAGCACGTCGGCCGCCGGCTTCATCAGCGAGGAATGAAACGGCGCGGACACCGCCAGCGGCAGCGCGCGCTTGGCCCCCATCGCCTTGAGCACCTCGCAGGCCTTGCCCACGCCGGCCTGGGTGCCGGCAATCACGGTCTGCTTGGGGTCGTTGAAGTTCGCGGCCTCCACCACCTCGCCCGAGGCCGCGGCCGCCTGCGCGCAGCCCTCGCGCACGGCGGAGGCCTCCAGCCCGAGGATGGCCGCCATCGCGCCGGCACCGACCGGCACCGCCTGCTGCATCGCCTGCGCGCGCAGCCGCACCAGCGGCAGCGCATCGGCCAGCGTCAGCGCGCCCGCGGCCACGAGGGCCGTGTACTCGCCCAGCGAGTGCCCGGCCACCGCGGCCGGCTCGGGCCCGCCCTCGGCGCGCCAGGCGCGGTAGCAGGCGATGGCCGCCGTGAGCATCACGGGCTGCGTGTTCGTGGTGAGCTCGAGGGCTTCCTTCGGCCCGGCGTGGATCAGCGCGCCGATGTCCTCGCCAAGCGCGGCCGAGGCCTCCTCGAGCGTCGCGCGCACGGCGGCGTGGCCGCCCCACGCGTCGAGCATGCCCACCGACTGCGAGCCCTGGCCGGGAAAGACGAATGCAAACGGAGTCATGGTTGGAAGGGGAACTGAATCCTGATGCGGCGACCGAGTTCGCAGGCGGTGTGGCGCAACCTCAAAAGTCCACGAGGACGGCGCCCCAGGTGAACCCTCCACCCACGCCCTCGAGCATCACGCTGTGGCCCGGGCGGATGCGCCCGTCGCGCACCGCCACGTCGAGCGCCAGCGGCACCGAGGCGGCCGAGGTGTTGCCGTGCCGGTCCACCGTTACGACGAGCTTGTCGAGCGGCAGCTTCATGCGCTTGGCCGTGCTCTGCATGATGCGGATGTTGGCCTGGTGCGGGATCAGCCAGTCCACGCTCTCGGGTGTGCGCCCGGCCTTGGCCAGCACGGCGCGGGCTGCATCCTCCAGAACGCCCACGGCGAGCTTGAAGACGGCCTGCCCGTCCATGCGCAGCAGCGGGTCACCGAGCACCTGGCCGCCCGAGACCGTGCCCGGCGTGCACAGGATGCCCACGTGCCGGCCGTCGGCGTGCAGCTCGGTGCCGACGATGCCCGGGCGTTCGCTCGCCTCGAGCACCACGGCGCCGGCGCCGTCGCCGAAGAGCACGCAGGTGGTGCGGTCGTTGAAGTCGAGGATGCGCGAGAAGACCTCGGCTCCCACCACCAGCGCGCAGCGCGCACTGCCGGTGCGGATCATCGCGTCGGCCACCGTCAGCGCGTAGACGAAGCCCGAGCACACCGCCTGCACGTCGAAGGCCGGGCAGCCCGCCGCACCCAGCTTGGCCTGCAACAGGCAGGCCGTGGAGGGAAACACCATGTCCGGGGTGGAGGTGGCCACGATGATCAGGTCCACCTCGGCCGGCGTGCGGCCGGCCGCCTCGAGCGCGGCGCGGCAGGCGTGCAGCGCGAGATCGCTCGCGTTCACGCCCGCATCGGCGAAGTGCCGCGCGCGGATGCCCGTGCGCTCGACGATCCACTCGTCGCTCGTCTCCAGGCCGCGCTCGGCCAGCAGGCGCACCATGTCGTCGTTGCTCAGGCGTCGCGGTGGAAGGTACCCGCCTGTACCCGTGATGCGCGAGGCGGTGGTCGTCATGCCGGTGGTGTTCATGCGGCGGGAGCCTCCTGGGCCGCAGGCGTCAGGGCCGATGTCGCGCCCAACGATACGCCTGACGATGCGCCTGACGATGCGCCAACAGCCGCGCCAACAGCCGTGCCTTCGGCACCCACCGCACCCGGCAGGGCGCGCAGCGTGCGCGCGACGCGCTCTTGCACCTGCTCCAGCAGCCGGTTGCGCGCCGCGTCGTGCGCCCGCGCCAGCGCCTGCTCGAAAGCGAACGCATCGGCCGAGCCGTGGCTCTTGAAGACGAGGCCGCGCAGGCCCAGCAGCGCCGCGCCGTTGTAGCGGCGGTGGTCCACCCGCGCCTTGAAGCGCTTCAGCACCGGCAGCGCCACGAGCCCGGCGAACTGGCCGTACAGCGAGCCCTTGAACTCGCGCTTGATGAACTCACCCAGCATCGAGGCCAGCCCCTCGGAGCTCTTGAGCATCACGTTGCCCACGAAGCCGTCGCACACGACGATGTCGGTCGTCCCCTTGAAGATGTCGTTGCCCTCGACGTTGCCGTGAAAGCGGATGAGCCCGGCGGCAGCGGCCTCGCGCATCAGCTCGGCTGCGCGCTTGATCGTCTCGTTGCCCTTGATCATCTCTTCGCCGATGTTGAGCAGCCCGACGCTCGGCTCGGCCACGCCTTCCACAGCGCCCACCAGCGCACTGCCCAGCACCGCGAACTGCAGCAGGTGCTCGGCCGTGCAGTCCACGTTCGCGCCCAGGTCGAGCACGGTGGTGAAGCGGTCCTGCCGGTTCGGCAGCACGGTGGCGATCGCCGGGCGGTCGATGCCCTCGGTGGTCTTGAGCAGGTAGCGCGCGACCGCCATCAGCGCGCCGGTGTTGCCCGCCGAGACGCACGCATGGGCGGCAGCCTCAGCCCCAGCTTCAGCCGGCTTGACCTGCGCAATGGCCACGCGCATCGAGGAGTCGCGCTTCTTGCGCAGCGCCACCTCCACGGGGTCGTCCATCGTCACGACCTCGGTGGCTTCCACCACGCGGCAACGTGGCCAGGCTCGGGCTGGAGCCATCGACGCGGCCGTGCCCACCAGCAGCAGTTCGGCCTGCGGATGCTTGTCGAGGAAGGCGCGGCAGGCCGGCAACGTCACGGCCGGACCGTGGTCGCCGCCCATGCAGTCCACCGCCAGCCTCACGAGGCTCAGCGGTTCAGGTGTCATGAGGCGCCATCCGAAACGGTAGGGATACCGTGCTGCGTGTGCCGTTGTCCCGCCTGCGGGGCATCCGCTGCCGGGATGCTCCCGGGCCCGCCCCCCTCCTGCGCGGCCACGCCGCGCGGGATCAGGCGTCGGCCTTCGTCTTCAGCACCTTGCGCCCGCGGTAGAAACCCGTCGGGCTGATGTGGTGGCGCAGGTGCACTTCACCGGTGTTGGACTCGACCGCGGTACCCGGCGTGGCCAGGGCGTTGTGCGAGCGGTGCATGCCGCGCTTGGAAGGCGACTTCTTGTTTTGCTGGACAGCCATGATGGGCTCCTGGGATCCTGGGCTCGTTGGGCGACGGGCTCCCGGATGCGCCAGCCGGCGCGCTCGGTCAGGAGCCTGCCCACACGGGTCGACACGGGTGGGCTGCTGGAAGAAAAGCCGACCATTATAGCCAGGGCGGCGGCGGCCGCGTGGCCGGGCTACCATTGGCGGCAGGAACCCCCGCTGCCGCCCTGCCTGCCGTGAAGCCCCACCATCCCACCCGCCTGGACGTGAGCGCCTTCGCACGCGCCGGCGCCACGCTCGAGGGCACGCTGCCGCTGGCAGACCTCCCCCGCCTGGCACAAGGCACCACCCCCCCGGCCGACGCGAGCCCCGGTGAAGTCACCTGGCAGGCCCGTGGCCTGTGGCGCCAACCGGTGGGCAGCGAGCCGCAGGTGCGGCTGCAGCTCTCGGCCCGCGCGCGCGTATGGCTCACCTGCCAGCGCTGCCTGCAGCCCGTGGCCCACACGCTCGAGGCTGAGCGCACGCTGCGCTTCGTGCCCACCGAGGAAGAAGCCGCACGCCTGGACGACGCCGAAGACGACGAAGACGTGCTCGCGCTGCCGCGCACGCTGAACCTGCACGAACTTGTCGAAGACGAACTCATCCTCGCCCTGCCGCTCGTGCCGCGCCACGAGCAGTGCCCCGAACCCCTGGCCTACGAGCCCGAGGCCGGAGCGCCCGAGCCCGAGGCGCAGGCCGACGAGGCCCCGCACCCGTTTGCGGCGCTGGCGCAGCTCAAGCGCAATCGGTGAAAGAGACTTAGTCAACGGACTAGGTCATAATCTGACCATGGCGACCTTGGTCAACATCCACGAGGCGAAGACACACCTGTCTCGCCTGCTCGAGCGTGCGCTCGCCGGCGAGGAGATCGTCGTGGCCAAGGCGGGCCGGCCGCTCGTCAGGCTGGCCCCGGTGGCCGAGCCGCTGCCCGAGCGCCGCCCGGGCCGGCTGGCCGGGCAACTCAGCGAGGCGTTCTTCGAACCCCTGCCCACCGAGGCCTTGGAGGACTGGGAGGCTCGCTGAGTACGAGTCTGGCCCCGCTTGGGCCGGATGCCAGAGCCGATGGCGAGAACTCGACGAACCTGCGGGCTCGGAACATCGCGATGCGTGCGCTGCTCGATACCCATGCCCTGCTGTGGTGGTGGACGAACGACACCCGCCTGAGCCACTCCGCTCGGGAGCTCCTGCTTGCTGCGGAATACGAGGTGTTCGTCAGCGCCGCCAGCGCCTGGGAAATTGCCACGAAAGACCGCCTGGGCAAGCTCGGCATTCCGCAAGCACACGCGCGCTACAACGAGCTCATCGCGCTTGACGGGTTCAGCCATCTGCCGATCACCGCTGCGCACAGCCTGCGAGCAGGTGCCTACCCCCAGCCGCATCGCGACCCCTTCGACCGCATGCTGGCCGCGCAGGCAGAGCTCGACGGCCTCACCCTCATCACCAACGACCCCGCGCTCGAGGCCTTCCCGGCGCAGCGCCTGTGGTAACCCGGCCCATGCCCCCCCTCATCCTCGCCTCCACCTCCCGCTACCGCCGCGA
>JBDKFA010000181.1:0-7402 GCA_039798945.1 Pseudomonadota bacterium | reverse complement strand
GCGTCCCAGGCCTCGTGCCTGGCGCATACCGTGGCAGGTCCGTAGACCTCGGTCAGCCCGTAGACATGGGTCAGGTCAAAGCCCATGTTTTCCATGCCCTCGATCATCGCCGCCGGCGGTGCGGCACCCGCGACCATGGCCTTGATGCCCCGGGGCACGCCGACCTTCATCGTCTCGGGCGCGTTGACCAGCATGGCGTGCACGACGGGCGCGCCGCAGTAGTGCGTCACCCCGTGCTCGCGCATCGCGTCCAGCACGGCCTGCGATTCGACCTTGCGCAGGCAGACGTTGACACCTGCACGGGCCGCCACCGTCCAGGGAAAGCACCAGCCGTTGCAGTGGAACATCGGCAGCGTCCACAGGTATGTCGGAAAGTGCGGCATGGTCCAGGTGGCGGCGTTGCACACTGCGTTCAGGTAGGCGCCGCGGTGGTGCGTGACCACGCCCTTGGGGTCGCCGGTGGTGCCGCTCGTGTAGCTCACGGCGATCGCATCCCACTCGTCCGCCGGGCCCTCGAGCCGGGCCAGCGGTGCGTGCGCAGCCAGGAACGACTCGTACTCGAGCGTGCCGAGCCGCGCGCCAGCGCCCGTGTACTCGCTGTCGTCGACGTCGATGACCACGACCTCGCGCCCGTGCTGGCTGCGCAGCAGGCGCAGCGCCTCGGCCACCACTGGGGCGAATTCACGGTCGGTGAGCAGCACCTTGGCCTCGCAGTGATTCATCTGCCAGGCCAGCAGCGCTGCGTCGAGGCGCGTGTTGAGCGTGTTCAGCACCGCGTTGAGCGCCGGCACCGCGTAGTGCGCCTCGACCATCTCGGGCGTGTTGGCGAGCATGGTGCTCACCGTGTCGCCGCGTCCGATGCCCAGCGCACGCAGCCCCGCAGCCAGCCGGGCCGAACGCTCGCGGCACTGCGCCCAGGTGTATCGGCGCGCGCCGTGCACCACGGCAGGCAGGTCGGCGTAGACCTCGGCGCTGCGCTCGACGAAGCTCACCGGCGAGAGTGCAACGAAATTCGCCGGCTGCCGGTCGAGGTCCTGTTCGTAGATGTTGGCCATGTGCGTGCCCTTCCTTTGTGTCTTCTCGATCCTTGGCTCTTACCGCTTCCCTGGCGCGGACTCACCTGCCCTGGGCCGTGCGCCGCCTCACAGCACGCCGAAGGTGCGGTACGCCTCGGCAGCCCCCATGCCGCGCTCGATCGCCTCGCGCACGCGGTTCTCGGTGCTCGCCTTCTCCAGCGCGCGCCGGATCGCCTCCTCCTCGGCCGTGCGCGGCACGACGAGCACGCCATCGAGGTCGCCGAAGACGAGGTCGCCCGGGTTCACGCGCACGCCGTTCAGTTCTACCGGCACGCGAAAGTCCACCACCTTGCCGCGGGCACCCTGGTCCTGCGCGTAGCCGCCGTAGGAGAACACCGGGAATCCGGTGGCCAGCACCTCGTTCGTGTCGCGCGAGTAACCGTCGAGCACGGCGCCTGCAGCACGCAGGTGGCGGGCACGCGAGGTCATCAGGCCACCCCACTGCGCGTAGCGCGGCGTGCCGCCCGCCGTCAGGTACACCTCGCCAGGCTTCAGGTCATCGAGCGCCGCGAACAAGAGCCCGAAGGGCTGGGCGCTCAGCGGCCCGCGGCCTTCGGCTTCCACCGCCGCGAAACAGTCGCTCTCCAGCACCGTCATGGCCCGGCCCACGACCACCATCTCGGGCTTCAAGGGCCGGATGGCCGGCGACAGGAACTGGTGCAGGTGGCCCATCGTGTCCAGGATGTCGCCGACCACGGCCGGGAAGAGCCGGCTGCGCATCAGCGCAAAGAGTTCCTCGTCGTCGCGCCAGGGTACGGGCATGGGATGGTCTCCTGTCGAAGGGCTTGGGGGTGGGAGCGGGGCTGGGGGTGGCTGCGGGCCTCAGGCGCAGGCCCGTGCGAGCGCCTGGTCGATGTCCCACAGGATGTCGTCGATGTGCTCGAGGCCCACCGAGAGGCGAACCATGTCCGGCCGCACACCGGCGGCGAGCTGCTGCGCGGGATCGAGTTGGCGGTGCGTGGTGCTGGCCGGGTGGCTGATCAAGGTGCGCGTGTCGCCGATGTTCACGAGGTGGCTCATGAAGGTGGCGCTTTCGATGAAGCGCACGCCGCGCGCGAGCGCGGCCTGCTCCCCACCTTCGGCACGCACGCCGAAGGCCAGAAGCCCCGAGGCGCCGCTCATCTGGCGCGTGAGCAGCGCGTGCTGCGGGTGCTCGGGCAAGCCGGGGTAGCTGACCCAGGCCACGCGCGGGTCCTCGCGCAGGAAGCGTGCGACGGCCAGCGCGTTCTCGCTGTGCTGCCGCATGCGCAGCGGCAGCGTCTCCACGCCCTGCAGGATCTGCCACGCGCTCATCGGTGCCAGGCTCATGCCGAACACGCGCAGCGTCTCCATCCGGCAACGCATCGTGAAGGCGAAGTCGCCGAAGGTCTCGAAGAACTTCACGCCGTGGTAGCCCGGCGAGGGTTCGGTCATGCCCGGGAACTTGCCGTTGCCCCAGGGGAAGCGGCCCGACTCCACCACCACCCCGCCCAGCGTCGTGCCGTGCCCGGCGAGGTACTTGGTGGCCGAATGCACGACGATGTCCGCCCCGAAGCCAAGCGGGTTGCACAGCGCCGGGCTCGGCACCGTGTTGTCCACCACCAGCGGCACGCCGTGCGCGTGCGCCACCTCGGCCACGGCGGCGATGTCCAGCACCACGAGGCTCGGGTTGCCCAGGCTCTCGGCGTACACGGCGCGCGTGTTCGGCCGCATCGCGGCCGCGAAGGCCTGCGGGTCGGTGGCGTCGACGAAGGTGGTCTCGATGCCGAACTTGCGCAGGTTCACGGCCAGCATCGTCACGGTGCCGCCATACAACGAGCCGGCCGCCACGACATGGTCCCCCGCCTGCAGGATCGTCAGCAGCGCGAGTGCCTCGGCCGCCATGCCGCTGGCCGCCGCCACGCCGGCCCGGCCGCCCTCGAGCGCGGCCACCCGTTCCTCGAGAGCAGCCACCGTCGGGTTGGACAGCCGCGAATAGACATTGCCGAAGGTCTGCAGGTTGAACAGCGACGCCGCATGGTCCGCGGAGTCGAAGACAAAGCTCGTGGTCTGATAGATCGGCAACGCCCGTGCACCGGTGGCGGAATCGGGGATCTGGCCGGCGTGGATCGCCAGCGTCTCGGGCTTGAAGGTGCGGTCGGCCATCGAGGGTTCCGGGGCGTCAGGGCGTGGGCACGTCGGTCGACATGTCGGTACGGCGTTTCACCGTGGCCGCTGCGCCGAGATCACGCGCGTGTTCACCCCGGCCCAGTTCAGCCCGCCGAAGAGCCGCGCGTGCTCGATCTTCACGCAGCGGTCGATCACCGAGTCGAGGCCGGCCTCGGTGGCGATGCGGTCGCCCTCGGCCGAGCGCACGCCCAGCTGCTGCCACAAGCACTTCGCGCCGATGGCCACCGCGCTGCGTGCGATCGGCGGCACGTCGGCCTCGCGCCGGAACACGTCCACCATGTCCACCGCGTGCGGAATGGCCTCGAGCGTTGGGTAGCACCGCTCGCCCAGCACCTCGGTGTAGCGCGGGTTCACGGGCACGATGCGGTAGCCGTGTTCCTGCATGTACTTGGCGGCGAAGTAGCTCGGCCGGTGCCACTCGGCCGACAGGCCGACGATGGCCAGCGTGCGACAGTCACGCAGAATGCGGCGCAAGGTGGCGAGGTCGTCGCGCATGTCCGGATTGTGCCCTTCGAGGCCGCCCGCGCGCATCCGGGCTTGTGCCTGCGCAGCACCTGCACGGCAACCGTCCCGCTATACTGTTCTTCGCCAGGAGAGAGCCCGTGCAGCGCAGGTTGCAGGGGCCGCCGAAGGCGAGTCGAGGCGAGAGCTTCGGCGTAACGCTCAGGCAAAAGGACTGGCAGCGCCCCTAGGTGTCGGGGCGTCACCTCACTGGAGAGAGGCAGGTCGCGCGCTGCGTGTACCTGTCCACCGAAGGGGCAAGCGCCGGTTGCCGAAAGGCGGCAGGCGTCAATCTCTCAGGTAAAGCGGACAGCGAGGGCACCCCGCCGGGCGACCGGTGGTCGATGGGTTGCCCACCGGAGAGCCGCATGTCCGCCCCTGCCCCCCTGCTCCAGACGCCGCTGCACGCGCTGCACCTCGAACTCGGCGCACGCATGGTGCCCTTTGCCGGTTACGAGATGCCGGTCCAGTACCCGGCGGGCATCCTCGCCGAGCACCAGTGGTGCCGCCAGTCGGCTGCGCTCTTCGATGTCTCGCACATGGGGCAGCTGCGACTGGTGGGCGACGACGCGGCGGCGGCGCTCGAGTCCCTCGTGCCGGTGGACGTGCAGGGCCTCGGGGTCGGCAAGCAGCGCTACGCGCTCTTCACGAACGAGGCCGGCGGCATCCTCGACGACCTGATGGTCACGCGGCGCGCCGACGACCTGCTGCTGATCGTCAACGCCGCCTGCAAGGCCGCCGACACCCAGCACCTGATCGACCGCATCGGCGCGCGTTGCCGCGTCCAGCCTCTGCCCGAGCGGGCGCTGCTCGCGCTGCAGGGGCCGCAGGCTGTGACGGCGCTGGCCCGCCTGAACCCGGGCGTGGCCGCCCTCACCTTCATGACCGGCGGCGGCTTCAGCCTCGCCGGCAGCACCTGCTACGTCACGCGCTCGGGCTACACCGGAGAGGACGGCTTCGAGATCTCGGTGCCCGCCGAGGCTGCGGCGGACCTGGCGCGCCTGCTGCTGGCCGAACCCGAGGTGCGGCCCGCGGGCCTGGGCTCGCGCGACACGCTGCGCCTGGAGGCGGGGCTGTGCCTGTACGGGCACGACATCGACAGCACCACCACCCCGATCGAGGCCGGGCTCACCTGGGCCATCCAGAAGGTGCGCCGACCGGGTGGCGCGCGTGCGGGCGGCTACCCCGGTGCCGCTGTGATCGAGTCGCAGCTTGCCACCTCGCCGCTGCAGCGCCGGGTGGGCCTGCTGGGCCTGGAACGCGTGCCGGTGCGCGAGGGCGCCGCACTGCACGACGCCCACGGCCATCGCATCGGCCGCGTCACCAGCGGCACGGTCGGGCCCACCGTGGGCCAGCCCATCGCGATGGCCTGGGTCGGCGTCGAGCACGCGCAACTCCACCACGAGGTGCTGGCCGACGTGCGCGGCAAGCGCCTGCCGATGCGCGTCACGCCGATGCCCTTCACGCCCCACCGCTACTGCCGCGGCTGATCCGACCCACTGCTGCGCCTTGCGCCATCCCTGCCCTACCCCACCCGGAGACCCGACGATGCCTACCCTGTACACCCCCGACCACGAATGGATCAACACCGACGACCCCGGGAACGCGGTCGTGGGCATCACGCTGCACGCGCAGGACGCGCTCGGTGACGTGGTCTTCGTCGACCTACCTTCCGTCGGCACCACCTTCGCCCGCGGCGACGCTGCCGGCGTCGTCGAGTCGGTGAAGGCTGCGGCCGACGTGAAGATGCCGATGTCGGGCGAAGTCGTGGAAGTCAACGAGGCGCTGCGCGCCGACCCTTCGCTCGCCAACAGCGCCCCGATGGGCGAGGGCTGGTTCTTCAAGGTCCGCCTGAGCGACGCCGCCGAAGCCGGTGCGCTGATGGACGGCACCGCCTACGACGCGCTGCTCAAGACGCTCTGAACCTGCGGGGCCTGCCGAACCTGACTCGCTTCCCGGGGCACCAGCTCCTCCCTCCGAACGTCCCTCCGCGGACGCCCGCCTGACCCGACGCCACGCCGCCATGCTGATGACCGCACACCCGCCGCTGCCCGAACTCGAGCGCGCGGCCGAGTTCGTCTCCCGCCACATCGGCCCCACGCCCGAGGACGAGGCGCTGATGCTGTCCACGATCGGCGCGGCCTCGCGCCGCGCGCTGATCGAGGCGGTCGTGCCGCGGGCCATCGCCCGCTCGCGACCGATGGCGCTGCCCGCGCCCGTCACCGAGGTCCAGGCCCTGGCCGAACTCAGGCAGCTCGCCAGCCGCAACCAGGTGCTCAGGAGTTTCATCGGGCAAGGCTATTACGGCACCCATACCCCGGCGGTGATCCTGCGCAACATCCTGGAAAACCCCGCCTGGTACACCGCCTACACGCCCTACCAGGCCGAGATCTCGCAGGGGCGGATGGAAGCGCTCGTGAACTTCCAGACGATGGTGTGCGAGCTCACCGGGATGGCGATCGCCAACGCCTCGATGCTCGACGAGGCGACCGCGGCGGCCGAGGCCATGACGCTCGCGCGGCGCAGCGTGAAGGCCAAGTCGGACACGATCATCGTCGCCGGTGACTGCCACCCGCAGACGATCGAGGTCGTGCGCACGCGCGCCGAGCCGCTCGGCCTGAAGGTGCTGGTCGGCTTCGCGCCGCAGCTGATGGCCGAGCACGACTACTTCGCCGTGCTCGCGCAGTACCCGTCCACCAGCGGCCAGCTGCACGACCTGCGCCCGTACATCCAGCAGGCGCACGCGAAGGAGGCCGCCTTCATCGTCGCGGCCGACCTGCTCGCGCTCACGCTGCTCGTGCCCCCGGGGGAGATGGGCGCGGACATCGTCGTGGGCACGACGCAGCGCTTCGGCGTGCCGATGGGCGGCGGCGGCCCGCACGCCGCCTACCTCGCCTGCCGCGACGCCTACAAGCGCTCGATGCCGGGGCGCCTGGTCGGCGTGAGCATCGACAGCCACGGCGCCCCGGCCTACCGGCTCGCGCTGCAGACGCGCGAGCAGCACATCCGGCGCGAGAAGGCCACCTCCAACATCTGCACCGCGCAGGTGCTGCTGGCGGTGATCGCGAGCATGTACGCGGTCTACCACGGGCCCGAAGGCCTGAAGCGCATCGCCAGGCGCGTGGCGGCGTACACCGCGATCCTCGCCGAGGGCCTGAAGTCGCTCGGCCACCGCGTGCTCACCGCGCACGCCTTCGACACACTGGCCATCGAGACCGGCCCGCGCACCGACGAGATCCAGCTGCGCGCGCGCACCGCGGGTGCCAACCTGCGCCGCCTGTCCGACACGGTGCTCGGCGTGGCCCTCGACGAGACCACCCGCCGCGAGGACCTCGCCGACCTGTGGTCGTGGTTCGCCGCGCCGGGCCAGGCCCTGCCCGAGGTCTCGGCCTTCGAGACCGGCATCGAGCCGATGATCCCGGCCGCGCTGCGCCGCACGAGCGCCTTCCTCACGCACCCGGTGTTCAACACCCACCACAGCGAGACGCAGATGCTGCGCTACATCCGCTCGCTGAGCGACAAAGACCTCGCGCTGGATCGCAGCATGATCCCCCTGGGAAGCTGCACCATGAAGCTCAACGCCACGGCCGAGATGATTCCCATCACCTGGCCGGAGTTTGCCAACCTGCACCCCTTCGCACCACGCGAGCAGCTGGCCGGCATGTGGGCACTGAACG
>JBDKFA010000180.1:0-2642 GCA_039798945.1 Pseudomonadota bacterium | reverse complement strand
CGGCCATCAGCGCGGCTCCGGCCAGGACGGTCTTCAGGGACATGAGGGCTCTCCTCGGGTTGTCGGATCAGCCCGGAATGCTAGGGCGTTACAGGCGTTGTGCGGGGCGGGAAACCCCGATCTCCCCTGGCTGATGTCGGTCAAGCCCGACGGTGGCGTCAGGCTGGCGAAGGGCTGCGGGGTGTCCAATCGGTGTCCGGGGCACGCTCTGCGCGGTGGTAGAGTCTCGCCCAGACTGAAGAATGGTCCTTCCCGTCCCCTTGCCGTTGCACGTGCAAGGCGGGTCGCGATCCGCCAACCGGTGAAGCCGGGGCCGCGGAAGGTTGTGCAACCCATCGTAGTGCCGGAAACCGGCGCGAAAGTGAGCGAACGAGATGATGCAGCAGTACCGGTCGAACTCGTACCTGTTCGGGGGCAACGCTCCCTACGTCGAGGAACTCTATGAGGCCTACCTCGACAACCCGGGCAGCGTGCCGGACAACTGGCGTGCGTATTTCGACAACCTGCAGCACCTGCCCGCGGTGGACGGCAGCGAAAACCGCGACGTCGCCCACGCGCCCGTGGTCGAATCCTTTGCGCAGCGTGCCAAGGCGAACGCCTTCGCGCTGAAGGCCAGCGAAGCTGACCTGGCAGTCGCGCGCAAGCAGGTGCACGTGCAGAGCCTGGTGGCGGCCTACCGCTTCCTGGGTTCGCGCTGGGCCGACCTGGACCCGCTGAAGCGCACGGAACGCCCGAAGATTCCCGAGCTCGAGCCGGCCTTCTACGACCTGTCCGAATCGGACATGGACATCACGTTCTCGGCGGCCAACACGTACTTCACGAAGGCCGAGCACATGACGCTGCGGGAGATCCTGCAGGCGCTTCGCGAGACCTACTGCGGCACCATCGGCGCCGAGTTCATGCACATCACCGACCCCGCCGAGAAGCGCTGGTGGCAGGAGCGGCTCGAGAGCGTGCGCAGCAAGCCCACCTTCGGCGCCGAGAAAAAGCGCCACATCCTGGACCGGCTGACAGCTGCGGAGGGCCTCGAACGCTACCTGCACACGAAGTACGTGGGGCAGAAGCGCTTCTCGCTGGAGGGCGGCGAGAGCTTCATCGCCTCGATGGACGAGGTCGTGCAGCGCGCGGGCGAGCGCGGTGTGCAGGAGATCGTGATCGGCATGGCCCATCGCGGGCGGCTGAACGTGCTCGTGAACACGCTGGGGAAGATGCCCAAGGACCTCTTCGCGGAGTTCGACCACACCGCGCCCGAGAACCTTCCGGCCGGTGACGTCAAGTACCACCAGGGCTTCTCCAGCGACATCAGCACGCCTGGCGGCCCCGTCCACCTGAGCCTGGCCTTCAACCCCTCGCATCTGGAGATCGTGAACCCGGTGGTGGAGGGCTCGGTCAAGGCGCGCATGGATCGCCGGGGGGACAAGGCGGGTGACCAGGTGCTGCCCGTGCTCGTGCACGGCGACGCCGCGTTCGCCGGGCAGGGTGTGGTGATGGAGACACTCGCACTCGCGCAGACCCGCGGCTATTTCACCGGCGGGACGGTGCATCTGGTCGTCAACAACCAGATCGGCTTCACGACCAGCGACCCGCGGGACACGCGCTCGACGCTGTACTGCAGCGACGTCGTGAAGATGATCGAAGCGCCGGTGCTGCACGTGAACGGAGATGACCCGGAGGCCGTCGTGTTCTGCACCCAGCTGGCCATGGACTACCGCCAGCAGTTCAAGAAGGACGTGGTCGTCGACATCGTGTGTTTCCGCAAGCTCGGCCACAACGAGCAGGACACGCCGAGCCTGACGCAGCCGCTGATGTACAAGAAGATCGCCCAGCACCCCGGCACGCGCAAGCTCTATGGCGACAAGCTTGCCGCCCAGGGCGTGCTGCCAGCCGAGGGGCCGGACGAGATGGTCAAGGCCTATCGGGCGGCGATGGATGCGGGCAAGCACACCGCCGACCCGGTGCTCACCAACTTCAAGAGCAAGTACGCGGTCGACTGGGCGCCTTTCCTGGGGCGCAAGTGGACGGATGCGGCAGACACCGCGTTGCCGCTGGCCGAGATCAAGCGCCTGGCTGAGCGCATCACGACCATTCCAGGCAACTTCAAGGTCCACCCGCTGGTCGAGAAGGTGATCGCCGACCGCGCCGCGATGGGGCGTGGCGAGATCAACGTCGACTGGGGCATGGGCGAACACCTGGCCTACGCGTCGCTGGTGGCCAGCGGCTACGCCGTGCGCCTGTCCGGCGAGGACTGCGGGCGGGGGACCTTCGTGCACCGTCATGCGGTGTTGCACGATCAGAACCGCGAGAAGTGGGACATCGGCAGCTACATCCCGCTGCAGAACGTCTCCGACGGGCAGGCGCCGTTCGTTGTCATCGACTCCATCCTGTCGGAGGAGGCGGTGCTGGGCTTCGAGTACGGTTATGCCAGTGCCGAGCCGAATACGCTGACGATCTGGGAGGCGCAGTTCGGCGACTTCGCCAACGGCGCGCAGGTCGTGATCGACCAGTTCATCGCCTCGGGGGAGGTCAAGTGGGGTCGTGTGAACGGCCTTACGCTGATGCTGCCGCACGGCTACGAGGGGCAGGGGCCGGAGCACAGCTCGGCTCGTGTCGAGCGCTTCATGCAGCTGGCCGCCGACAACAAC
>JBDKFA010000179.1:0-3206 GCA_039798945.1 Pseudomonadota bacterium | reverse complement strand
TTCTTCGCCACGCTGCTAGTGGGGCTCGTGCTCGCCGTGATCCTCGGCTACGTGCTCGAGTGGGCGTTCTACAGCTACCTGTACGACCGCGAGCACCTGCAGCAGGTGCTGATGACCTACGGCCTGATCCTCGTCTTCGAGGAGCTGCGCAGCCTGATCGTCGGCGACGACGTGCACGGCGTGAAGGCGCCCGAGATCCTGGCCGGCACGCTGCCGCTGGGTGAGCTGATGACCTACCCGGTCTACCGGCTCTTCATCTCCGGCGTGTGCCTGCTGCTGGCCGCCGGGATGTGGTTCGTCTTCACGCGCACGCGGCTCGGGATGATGATCCGCGCGGGCAGCACCAACCGCGAGATGGTGCAGTCGCTGGGCATCGACATCAAGTTCCTGTACCGCGTGGTGTTTGCGGCGGGCGTGGCCATCGCGGTGCTGGCAGGCATGGTGGCCGCGCCCGTGTCCTCGGTCTACCCGGGCATGGGCTCGCAGGTGCTGATCATCTGCTTCGTCGTGGTCGTGATCGGCGGTATCGGCTCGATCCGCGGTGCGCTGCTGGCGGCACTGCTGATTGGTTTCGTCGACACCTTCGGCAAGGTGCTGCTGCCGCAGGCCGCCGGCGTGCTCGTCTACGTGATGATGGCGCTCATCCTGCTGTGGAAGCCCGACGGGCTCTTCAAGGCCGGCTGAGCAGGAGAGACTGGACATGGACTCGAACAACCGTTCCAAGCTCGCCTTCGTCGGGGCGTGCCTGGCACTGCTCGCGCTGTACCCGCTGGTGGGCGGCAACTTCGGCGTCGACCTGGTCACCAAGATCATGGTCTACGCGATCTTCGCGCTCAGCCTGGAACTCCTCGTGGGAGGCACCGGCCTCGTGTGCTTCGGCCACGCGGCCTTCTTCGGCATCGGCGCCTACACGGTGGTGCTCGCCTCGCCCGACAGCGACCCCGGCGCGCTCGCCTGGCTGCTGCCGGCCTCGGTGGTGGCCGCGGGGCTGTACGCGCTGGCCGTCGGGGCGCTGTCGCTGCGCACCAAGGGCGTGTACTTCATCATGGTCACGCTCGCCTTCGCGCAGATGGCCTACTACGTGGTGCACGACACGCCGCTGGGCGGCGGCACCGACGGCATCTACCTGAACTTCAAGCCGGTGCTCGGCAGCGTGCTCGACCTCGGCTCGCCCGAGGTGCTGTACTACTTCACGCTCGGCACGCTGGCGGCGGTCTTCAGCTTCCTCGCACTCGTGTCGCGCTCGCGCTTCGGCCGCGCGCTGGCGGGCATCCGCGTGAACGAGCAGCGCATGCGCGCCACGGGCTTTTCCACCTACCCCTACAAGCTCGCCGCCTTCACGCTCTCCGGCGCGATCGCCGGGCTGGCCGGGTTCCTGTTCGCGGTGAAGGACGGCTTCGTGAACCCGGAGATGATGAGCTGGCACCTGTCGGGTTCGGTGCTGATCATGATCATCCTGGGCGGCATCGGGCACCTGCGCGGCGCGCTGATCGGCGCCTTCGCCTTCGCGCTGCTGCAGGAGTTCTTCAAGTCGGAGGCCATCTTCGGCGCCTTCGCCAAGCACTGGCACCTGGGGCTGGGGCTGACCATCATCGCCAGCGTGGCGCTGCTGCCGCGTGGCCTGGTGGGGGTACCCGGACAAATCCGGGATCGACTGGTGGGCCGGCCCTCGCGCCGTGCCGAGACCGCGGAGGCGCAAGATGAGCAGTCCTGACAAGCGCGACGTGCTGCTGCGCGGGCGCGACATCACCCGCCGCTGGGGCGGCCTCGTGGCCGTGAACGCGGTGTCGCTCGACCTCGAGCGCGGCCAGGTGCACGCCGTCATCGGCACCAACGGCGCGGGCAAGTCCACGCTCGTGAACATCCTGTCGGGCGAAATCCCGGCTTCCAGCGGCTCGGTCGAGCTGCTCGGGCAGGACGTCACGGCCTGGTCACAGCCGCGCCGCGCCCGCGCCGGGCTCGGGCGCAGCTACCAGCGCAACACCATCTACCCGAGCTTCACGGTGGTGGAGAACTGCCGGCTCGCGGCGCAGGCGCGCACGCCCAAGGCGTGGCACTGGTGGCAAGACGCCGCGCAGTGCCCGCACAGCGCCCCGGCGGCGCGCGAGGCCGCGGCCCGCGCCGGGCTCGAGGCCTTCCTGGACCGGCCGGCCGGGCTGCTGAGCCACGGCCAGAAGCGCCAGCTCGAAATCGCGATGTGCCTGGCCACCGCCCCTCAGGTGCTGCTGCTCGACGAGCCGCTTGCCGGCATGGGCGCCGAGGAGACCGAGCGCATGCTCGGCCTGCTTGCCGAGCTGAAGGCCGACCACGCGATCCTGCTCATCGAGCACGACATGGATGCGGTGTTTCGCATCGCTGACCGCATCACGGTGATGGTCAACGGCAGCGTCATCGCCTCGGGCACCCCGGAGTTCGTGCGCACGAGCCCGGAGGTCCAGGCCGCTTACCTCGGAGGACACTGAGATGGCCATGTCCGACCCCATCCTCGACGCCCGCGACATCCACGCCTGGTACGGCTCGAGCCACATCCTGCACGGCGTGGCGCTGCAGATCGGCCGCGGCGAGACCGTGGGCCTGCTCGGCCGCAACGGCATGGGCAAGAGCACGCTGATCCGCACGCTGCTCGGCCACGTCACGCAGCGCGACGGGCGCATCCAGCTCTTCGGGCACGACGTGTCGAACGCCAAGCCGCACGAGGTTGCGCGGCGCGGCGTGGCCTACGTGCCCGAGGGCCGCGGCGTATTCCCGAACCTCACCGTGCGCGAGAACCTCGTGATGGCTGCGCGCACCGCCACCGACCCGAACCGCGCCTGGACCTACGAGCGTGTGATGCAGACCTTCCCGCGCCTGGCCGAGCGCGTGGGCAACCTGGGCGCCCAGCTCTCGGGCGGCGAGCAGCAGATGCTGTCCATCGGCCGCGCGCTGATGACGCAGCCCGAACTCATCATCCTCGACGAGGCCACCGAGGGCCTGGCACCGCTGATCGTGGCCGAGATCTGGCGCGTGATCGCGCAGATCCGTGCCGACGGCATCGCCACCCTCATCGTCGACCGCGACTACCGCAAGGTGCTCGCCCACTCCGACCGGGCCGTCGTGCTGCAGAAGGGGCAGGTGGTGTTGAGCGGGGCGTCCCCGGCGCTGCGTGACGACCCCCGGCTCGCGACCTTCCTCGGGGTCTGAGCGGACCCCTGACGCCATTCGATTCC
>JBDKFA010000178.1:0-2711 GCA_039798945.1 Pseudomonadota bacterium | reverse complement strand
CGTCTTCCGCTACCAGGCCACGATGAGCCGGCTGGCCAGCACTTTCACCATCAGTGAGCGCCAGGCCACCTCTATCGGCGAGAGCGCGCGTCAGGCCGAGACTTTCGCCACCAGCGAGCGCGAAGCCATGCAGCGCAGCCAGGCCACGGCGCTGACCCGGGCGCTGAGCATTCAGGAGAGCTTCGAGCGGTCGAACCAGCGCAGCGGTGGATCGGCGACGAGCAACGGCGGGTCGACCAGCACGCAGTTCCAGACGCTGAATTCGATCGCTAAGGATGTGAACCGACGGCTTGGGCTCAGCGACGACTCGACCGTTGGTCAAGCGGTTGTCGCAGCCGCATCTGTCGGCGCCTCGATCCCGCTGACGCAGATCGGGGCCCAGGCGCGGGCTGAAGGCCGCCACACGGACCAGCAGACGTTGCAAAGTTCCTGGGACTTCGCTCGTCGAGCAGTCGAGAGTGCACAGATCACGAAAGCGATGGGCCTGGTCCGGGATTTCCGGACCTCCGACGCCTTCCAGTGGGCACGAAGCAACCGGACAAGCTCTGCCGAGGCCTACGACTCCTCCTCACGAGAGGCTGTCGAACGAAACGTGGCCAGCGAGGCTGCACTCTCCGAGGCTCGTGAATTGAGTCGAACCGCACAGTTCATGCGCGAATGGAGTAGTGGCACGCAGACCGACTTCACCAACTACGCGGCGCGGCGTCTCGCGGAGCGCGGGCTACTGCGCGAGGAAGATCCGATCAAACTGCAGCGTGCAGTGACCGAGATCGCCTACTCCTACGCTCGCGGCGGAAGCTCTGCAACAGGCTACGTCCCCAACGAGAGTCCGCTTAGCCCATCGCGACTGCTACCGGAATCCAGGGGCTGGCCCGACTCAACGCTAAGGGAGCAGTACGACGCCAGCCGGCGCGCGGCCGACGGCACTGCACTCGGCCAACAGACCTCGGCAAATGAATCCGAGATCCGCACTCGCCAGACTCGGCAGCGCGCCGTACCCGGCCAAGTGGTTGGCAACGACCTGGCCGGTCGCGTCGGTGCGAGCGAAGCCGAAACGAAGACCAGGATCGACAAGGAGCGGACCCAAGTCTCGCAGGACACAGGAACTCTCAGCGAGAACTACAAGGCCTCGGTGCGCATCGGCAACATAAGTCCCAACCACGGCGGTAACCGAGCGGTCTGGGATACGGTGGGCGCTGACGCGAGCGAGCCGAACCCCGGCACCGCAAGTAAGGTCGAGCCGTTCGCAGGCCCTAAGCCACAACCGGCGGCGCCGCCCCCGAAACCCGAAACCGGCGCCCCTCTCGACCCAGCGAAATTGGACCGAGGTGGCAAGACGGGCTAACGGTGAGCTACTCGTCGATTCGCGTCTTGCCAGCGCCGACCTCGAGGCTGCCGAGACCGTTTCGCGTCATGCGGCCAGGTGCCTCATCCCACACTTGTGCTTCAAACGGACCGGGCTTCAGTTCGCACTCGTCAGGTCGAAGTACTTCCGCGCTGTCCTCGGCGGCGAAGCCCACGTGGATGGCAGCCCGCACTTGGGTCTCGATACTCGCCATAAAGCTCGACAGCTTGCCGAATCCCGACATTTACCAACCTGCTCGGTTCTTTGAATTTACGCTGGTGATCCTACGCTCACCGACGATTTGAAGCCCTGAGGTCTGCGAACACGTAGCCCTTTCGCACAGGACTGCACCCACTCAGGCAAAGCGAGTATCCCGGACGGCCTTCGCTGGATGACCATCGTATGCATTACTTGCGAATAAGTAGTGCACTTTGCTACCATTCTGGCATGCTCGCCCGAAGCCATGCCGCGAAGCTGTTGCACCTCGCCGCGAAGCAGCCCGCCGTATCGGCGCGCGAGCTGTCCGCGGCGGGTATTCCTGCGTGCACGGTCTCCCGGATGGCTGCACGGGGCCAGGTGCGTCGCGTTGGCCGCGGGGTGTACACCAGCGCCGAGGCCTCGCCGAGTGTCCACCAGTCGCCAATTGAAGTGACCCGGCAGGCGCCCAAGGCCGTGGTGTGCCTGCTCTCGGCTCTGGAGATCCACGGCATCGGCGTTCAGGCCCCCTTCGAGGTCTGGATCGCACTGCCTGCCGGCACCCACGCTCCGAAGGGCACCCAGGCCGCGCTGCGCGTCACCCGCCTGTCGGGTGCAGCCTTCACAGAGGGCGTTGAGACCGTCGTGCTCGACGGCGCACCGGTCCGCGTCTACAGCCTCGCCAAGACCATCACGGACTGCTTCAAGCTGCGCAGCAAGGTGGGCCTCGAAGTGGCGCTCGACGCGCTGCGCGAGGCTTGGCAGCAGCGAAAGGTGACGATGGATGACCTGTGGCGCTACGCCAAGGTCAACCGCATGACCAACATGATGCGGCCGTACCTAGAGGCGATGACCGGATGAGCGCGGACCTCGCGGCTTCGGAGCATGCGCGTCCACAGATGCAGCTGGTCGTCGACTTCCCAGGCTCCGCTTAAGCGTTTAGCGACTGCCCAGCGTCTTGCCAGGCAACTCTTGGCTTCGCTTTATTCGCATAACGCTGCGTGCGTTGTCGCGAACATGCTCGATCAGCACGGAGGGGCCCTGCTTAAGGTAGCGATCAACCACCTTCCCGGGCACAAACAAGAACTGGAGTGGCAGTGACTTGGTCACCTCCTCTGCGTACTTGTATGCAGCCTCTGTGAAGTCCGAAGTTGTCACAACGACAACCACG
>JBDKFA010000177.1:0-2694 GCA_039798945.1 Pseudomonadota bacterium | reverse complement strand
GCATCGTGCCCGAGGCCCGGCGCCTGGCCACCATCTCCTTCGAGGAGATGCTCGAGATGGCGAGTCTGGGCTCCAAGGTGCTGCAGATCCGCTCGGTGGAGTTCGCCGGCAAGTACCGCGTGCCGCTGCGCGTGCTGTCGAGTTTCACGCCGTGGGACATCGCCATCGACGAGGAAGCCCGCTCGGGCACGCTGATCACTTTCGAAGAGGACGAGAAGATGGAGCAAGCCGTCGTATCCGGGATCGCCTTCAGCCGCGACGAGGCCAAGATCACGCTCGTGGGCGTGCCCGACCGGCCGGGCGTGGCCTTCCAGATCCTCGGCCCCGTGGCCGACGCGAACATCGATGTGGATGTGATCATCCAGAACGTCTCGCACGACGGGCGCACCGACTTTTCCTTCACCGTGCCGCGCGGCGACTACGCCCGCGTGAACGAGGTGCTCAAGACTCAGGTGCTTCCAGGCATGGAGGGCACGCAGGTGACGGGCGACCCGAAGATCTGCAAGGTCTCGATCGTGGGCATCGGCATGAAGAGCCATGCAGGTGTCGCCGCGAAGATGTTCCGCTCGCTCAGCGAGGAGCGCATCAACATCCAGATGATCTCCACCAGCGAGATCAAGACGAGCGTCGTGATCGACGAGAAGTACATGGAGCTCGCGGTGCGCACGCTGCACCGGGCGTTCGAGCTCGAGGGTGCGCCCGCCGCTGCCTGAGGCGCCGAAGTGCGGGGCCTCGCGCTAGAATGCGGGTTCCGGAGTCGTGACCGAGAGGCCGAAGGTGCTCCCCTGCTAAGGGAGTATGCGGGCAAAACCTGCATCGAGGGTTCGAATCCCTCCGACTCCGCCAGCCCCCGCCCGATCAGCCGGCGGCGAGCGACAATGCAGGGCATGAAGTACCTGCACACCATGGTCCGCGTGACCGATATCGAGGCCTCGCTTCGCTTCTACCGGGACGCCCTCGGGCTGGAAGTGCTCTCGCGGCGTGATCACGAGGCCGGCCGCTACACCCTCGTGTTCCTGGCCGCGCCGGGTAACCACGAGGCGCAGATCGAACTCACCTACAACTGGCCGGCGCCCGACGGCACGGCCGAGGCCTACACCGGCGGGCGCAATTTCGGCCACGTGGCCTATGGTGTGGACGACATCTACGCGACCTGCCAGCGCCTGGTGGACCACGGGGTGACGATCAGCCGTCCGCCGCGCGACGGGCGCATGGCTTTCGTGCGTTCGCCTGACGGCATTTCGATCGAGCTGCTGCAGCGCGGCGGCTCGCTGCCGCCGGCGGAGCCGTGGGCGTCGATGCCGAACGTGGGAGCGTGGTGAGCGAGGGCCTCGCGCCTGGCAGACTGGCCTGAGCCCGATCAACCTGCAGGACGACACCCGCATGCTCAACGAAACCCATGCCCCGACGCTTCGCAGCTGGGTGACCAGCGCCCAGGCGCCGGGCAGTGACTTTCCAATCCAGAACCTGCCGTTCGCGGTGTTTCGACGGCGGGGCCGTGACGAAGCGTGGCGAGGCGGGGTGGCGATCGGCGACCAGATCCTGGACCTGCGCGCAGCAGAGCAGGCCGCTGCCCCGGCGTTCGAGGGCAGGGCGCTCGCGGCAGCGCAGGCCGGCAGCCAGGAGCACTTGAACGCCCTGATGGCGCTCGGGCCCGAGGCGTGGAGCGCGCTGCGCCTGGCGCTCTCGCGTGCGCTGCGCGAGGGGTCGGCCCACGAGCCGGCGCTGCGCGATTGTCTCGTGCCGCAGGCCGAGGCGGAGTTCGAGGTGCCGGCGCGCATCGGGGACTACACGGACTTCTACACCTCCGTGTACCACGCGACGAACATCGGCCGGCTGTTCCGGCCGGACAACCCGCTGCTGCCGAACTACAAGTGGGTGCCCATCGGCTACCACGGGCGCGCCTCGAGCATCGGTGTCTCCGGCCAGGCCTTCCACCGGCCGCAGGGGCAAACGATGCCGCCGGGCGCGAGCACGCCGAGCTTCGGCCCGTGCAATCGGCTCGACATCGAGCTCGAGCTCGGTATCTACACCGGCGCCGGCAACGCGCTGGGCACGCCGATTCCGATCGGCGAGGCGGAATCGCACGTGTTCGGGCTGTGCCTGCTCAACGACTGGTCGGCGCGCGACATCCAGGCCTGGGAGTACCAGCCGCTCGGGCCCTTCCTGTCGAAGAACTTCGCCAGCACCGTGTCGCCGTGGATCGTCACGTGGGAGGCCCTGGCGCCGTACCGGGTGGCCTTCGAGCGCCCGGCCGGCGACCCGCAGCCGCTGGCCTACCTCGACAGCGACGCCAACCGCCAGGCGGGTGCGGTGGACATCCAGCTGCAGGTGGAGCTGCAGACCCCGGCCATGCGCGCAGGCGGGCAGGGCGGCGCGACGATCTGCCGCACCAGCTACCGGCACGCCTACTGGACCGTCGCGCAGCTCGTCGCTCACCACACCGTGAACGGCTGCAACCTGCAACCAGGCGACCTGCTGGGCAGCGGCACCCTGTCCGGACCGACGCCGCAGGAAGCGGGTGCGCTCATCGAGCTCACTGCGGGGGGCAAGCAGCCCCTGGTGCTGCCGGGTGGCGAGACGCGCACCTTCCTCGAGGACGGTGACGCGGTGACGCTGCGCGGCTGGTGCGAGCGTGCAGGTGCCGCCCGCATCGGGTTTGGCGCGTGCACGGGTACGGTGCTGCCGGCGCGG
>JBDKFA010000176.1:0-6540 GCA_039798945.1 Pseudomonadota bacterium | reverse complement strand
CGCACGCCGGTTAGCTTCACGTTAGGCATCACAGGTCGAGCGCCCTTGCGCACGATGGTTGTTGTAGATACAATAACCATGTGCTCATCACCTACGATCCCGCGAAGCGCTCCAAAGCCCTTGCCGAAAGGCAGCTCGATTTTGAAGATGCGAGGTTCGTCTTCGAGTCAACCAACTTCGAGACGGAAGATACGCGCAAGGACTACGGGGAACGGCGGATCCTCTGTTTCGGCATGCTTCGGGATCGGATGGTGGTGATTGGGTACACACCGCGTGGCGCGGCTCGCCATGTGTTCAGCATGAGGAAAGCCAATGACCGCGAGCAGGCGCTCATCGCCCCGCTCCTTGGGATCTGACCTCGCCAAGGTGGCGACGCACGTCATTCAGCCGGAGGAGTACGAAGAACTTCCCGAGTTGACCGAAGACATGCTCGCGCGAGGAAAGGTCAACAAGGGCGGGAGACCCGTTTCCCTAAACCCGAGAAAGTTGATCTCCATCCGCCTACCTGAGGATGTCATTCTCAAATGGCGCGCAACTGGGCCAGGATGGCAAACGCGCATGGCAGAGAGGCTTTCGCGGATCGAGCCCAAGTGACGCCTAACCCTACGCTCAACCGGACGTGCAACAGCGTTCGTCGCCCGGGCCTCATTTCATTCTGGCCCGGCCGCCGCACGCTGCCGCACGCCGGTTAGCTTCACGTTAGGCTCCGCGGCCACCAGAGGCCTCGACAGGTGTGCGCCTAAGGCGTATAGTACGTCGACGCTCACCGTTGTCGAGACACTGCTCTTTCAGAAGCAGTGGCCCGCGTACTGGACAGAGGAGGAACGAGGCGAGTTCGCGTCGTTCCTCTCGGCGAACCCGGAAGCTGGCGATGTGGTGCCGGAGTCTGGCGGAATCCGCAAGGTCCGCTGGAAGCGTCAGGGCACCGGTAAGTCCGGCGGGGTCAGGGTCATCTACTTCACCCGGAACGAGGCTGAGGAGTTGGTGCTGCTCACTCTGTACGCCAAGTCCAAGACCGACAACCTCACCGGTGCTGTACTCAAGGAGATCCGTCGTGCCCTCGAAGACTAAGCCTCTGCCTTCCAAGGAACTCGCCAAGTTCGAGGCCGCCCGGGATCTTGGCGCCGAGCTTCTGCAGTCGATTCGCGAAATGAAGGCAGGCAAGGTGCGGGTCGCCTACAGCCCTGCCACTGAGGCACGCGAGAAGACTGGCTTGTCTCAGAGCCAGTTCGCGGCATTGCTGGGCGTGTCGGTGCGCACGCTGCAGGGCTGGGAGCAAGGCCGCAAGCAGCCAAGTGGTGCTGCGCGCACGTTGCTGACCATCGCTCGTACCAACCCGAAGGCGCTGCTGGCGGTTGCCGGCAAGTGACGTAGAGGCAGCGATGCCTAACCCTACGCTCAACCGGACGTGCAACATCGTCCGTAGCCCGGGCCTCATTTCATTCTGGCCCGGGCGACGCCCGCTGCCGGCTCATATGTCTTGCGCACCAGCGCTGCCTTCTCAGCCACCGTCCACCGCCTTCGGCGCTGGTCGGTAGTGACCACGTGAACAGTGTCCGTATGCCTAGTCGTACTCACAGTCCTTCTCCTATCCGCAAAGATAAGCGATGGACCATGTCCGATCATTCAGGGGGCCAGCTCAGCCGCACGCCGGTTAGCTTCACGTTAGGCAGCGCGGCGAAGCAGTCCGGCTCAACCGCTTGACAATACGTATTGGTTGCTTATCATGTGGTCATGAATGCCATCAACTGGCAGCCAAAGGCCCTTCGGCAACTGCGCAAGCTCGATGCCCGTGCAAGCAAGCAGGTCCGCACCGCGGTCAGCACGGAGTTGCTGGACTTGTCGAAGGCTCGAAACGTCAAGGCCCTCACCAACCACGAGTACGGCTATCGCCTTCGAGTAGGCAACTACCGAATTTTCTTCGACTTCGATGGCGAAGTCCGTATCGTGAGCATTGAGGAGGTCAGGAGGCGGGATGAACGCACGTACTGAGTTCCAGATCATCGTCGGCCAGGATGGCAAGCCGGCGTTTGTCGTCGTGCCCTACGAGCAGTTCCGGCGCATGAGGGGCGGGTTCACCCACGGGACCGTTCCGAACGAGGTCGTGAACTTGGCCTTCGAGCGCGGCGTTTCGGCCATGGCAGCTTGGCGTGAGCACTTCGGCCTCACACAGTCGGAGGTCGCAAGCCGTATCGGCATTACCCAGGCGGCGTATGCCCAGATGGAGCGTGTCAAGCAGCCGCGCAAGGCAACGCTTGAAAAGGTTGCGGCAGCGCTTGGGCTCGAGGCGGAACAACTGCGCTGGTAGGTATGCCCGGCTCGCCGCCTAACCCTACGCTCAACCGGACGTGCAACAGCGTTCGTCGCCCGGGCCTCATTTCATTCTGGCCCGGCCGCCGCCCGCTGCCGCACGCCGGTTAGCTTCACGTTAGGCTGCGCATGACACCGTCCACTTTCGGAGGATCATCATGACCGACTGGGCTGGGCTCTCGTGGGGCCAGAAGGCAACCTCGGTGTTCATGCTGCTGTTCGCGGCTCTCTGCATCGCTATTCCCGTCTTGCACTGGCTTCTTCACCCGGGCGCATTCAGCCTGACCCATTGCGTCAACGCTCTTGCTATGGCGAGCGCCATCTCGGCGACAGTTCTGAATACCAAGAACATCCGTGGAGACTCGCGAGCCTGGCAGTGGAGACTATGCCCAAACCAACCCGCGTCCTCTACGTCGCGTCCGGGAGCTCGCTCTTGGCGGGCATCTTGCTGCGCATTTTCAGCAATGCACTTGGCACCGCCTAACTCTACTACAGGGACTTCCCATTGAGTCAACAGTTCTCAGTGGCTGTTTTGCATAGCTGACTTTCATATGACTGGCAACGGGACGTGATGTTCGAAGGTGCCACCGCGGAAGGACAGACTGCACATCTACAGGCGGGCTGGTGTCGGTGTCGTTCACCGAGGCCCCAGATACGAACCGCTCGGCAGGGCTCCATTCGTTCAGCGTGCTCGAAGCACGTGCGAGTTATCGAGTTCACCGGCCGCCGGTCTGACCTGTGGTGCATCTTCTGGCGCACGTCCAGTTGGGAAGGTGGCTGATCGTGTCGGGGCTTCAGGCTGCGGGCTGAGGAGCCGCCGCGCTGCGAGCCGCCGGAACCGCGGGTATGTGATTGGGGTTGAACGCGGTGTCTCGGGTCAACATCGCCCACAGGATCCTTGCGTTCTTGTTGGCCAGCGCCACGACGGTCTTTTGCCAGCCCACGCGCTCCTTGAGCTGCACCAGCCATACGCTGATGCGATCGGACCGTTTGCCCGCGCTCATGACGGCCGACTTCGCACCCTGGATGAGCAAGGTTCGCAGGTAGTCGTCGCGGCGTTTGGTGATGCCCCCCAGGTTGTGTCACCGACCGCCATATAGGAGCCACTTGGTGATCGGCATGATGGAGGCCAGTGCGTGATCGGCATATTGGAGCCAGGTCGTGATCGCCGTAATGGAGCCAGCGGCGGATCGGCGTAATGGAGCCAGTAGCCGGTAACTGAGCAGCGTCCCGGATCGAGCGGGCCGTCTCTAGCCTTGGTGCTTTTGCACCAAGGGCAGCAGATGGCGCGCAGGAGATTCGAGATGCACCACTACCGACAAGCCCTGCTGCGCATGCGCCAGGGCGACTCAGATCGGGACATCGCGGCGGCGCGCATCATGGGCCGGCGTAAGGCTGGCCACTGGCGCGGCGTTGCTGCAGCCCAGGGCTGGCTGGAGCCCGGCGGCGCACTGCCAGGTGACGAAGACATCGCCCGGGCGCTCGAGCCGCCGCGCCGGGCGGCTTCGACCGTCTCGAGCCTGGAGCACCACCGCGACACGGTGCTGAGCTGGCTCGAGCAGGGCGTCAGCGGCACGGCCATCCACCTTGCGCTGCAGCGCGGGCACGGCTGGACGGGCAGCTACTCGGCAGTGCGCCGTCTGGTGGCCGGGCTGCGCGAGCAGCTGCCCGCGGAGGTCACCTGCCGCTTGGAGTTCGCCCCTGGCGAGGTCGCCCAGGTGGACTTCGGCGCTGGCCCAGTTGTCGTGCACCCCGATGGCCGACCGCGTCGCACGTGGGCCTTCGTCATGACGCTGGCCCACAGCCGCCACCAGTACCTGGAGTTCGTGTGGGACCAGACGGTGGCCACCTGGTTGGGCTGCCACCGCCGCGCCTTCGAGTGGTTCGCCGGCGTGCCCGAGCGCGTGATCATCGACAACGCTAAGTGCGCCATCACCAAGGCGTGCGCACACGACCCGCTCGTGCAGCGCGCCTACGCCGAGTGCGCCGAGGGCTACGGCTTCAAGATCGACCCGTGCCCGCCGCACGACCCGCAGAAGAAGGGCGTCGTGGAGTCCGGGGTCAAGTACGTCAAGGGCAACTTCCTGGCGCTGCGCGAGTTCCGCGACTTGGCCGACCTCAACGAGCAGGCTCGGCAGTGGGTGATGGGTACCGCCGGACTGCGCTGCCACGGCACCACGCGGTACAGGCCGCTGGATCTCTTCGCCCTGGAGCGCGCGCTGCTGCGCCCGCTTCCGGGCCTCGCCCCGGACCTGGGCACCTGGCACCGGGTGACGGTGCACAAGGACTGCCACGTGCAGTTCGAGCGCGTGCTGTACTCCGCCCCGTTCACCCTGGCGCACCGGGTGCTGTGGCTGCGCGCCACGGACGCCACGGTGGCGCTGTACGAGGACTACCGCCACGTGTGCACCCACGTGCGGGGCCAGCGGGTCGGCCAGCGCGTGACGCTGCGCGAGCACTTGCCGCCCCAGGCCCAGGCCTTCTTCGCACACGACCGGCAGTGGTGCGCTGAGCAGGCTCACGGCGTCGGGCCGAGTTGCCGGGCGCTGGTGCAGCGTCTGCTCAGCGACCGGATCCTGGAGCGGCTACGCGCCGCCCAGGGGCTGCTGGCTCTGCGCAAGACCTACGGCGCGCAGCGCCTGGAGGCCGCCTGTGCGCGAGCGCTGGCGCACGACTCGCCGTACTACCGCACCGTCAAGACGATCCTGAGCACCGGCGCCGACCAGCAGCCCATGGCCCACACACCCACTGCGGCCGGCTACGCCGAGGCCACTCGCTTCACGCGGCCTGCGGCCGAGCTCTTCCCCCCAACGCCGCTGCACTGAACGCTCGGCTCAACCCCCAAGGAGATACCCGCCCATGAACCTCAACCCGGCCCCCGAGCTCGCGCCGCAGCTCAAGCAGCTGCGCCTGTCGGGCATCCTCGACTCCCTGGAGGCGCGCAACCGCGAGGCCATCCAGGGCAAGCTCGCCTACACCGACTTCCTGGCCCTGCTCATCAGCGACGAGGTCGCCCGGCGCGAGCAGAAGAAGTTCGCCTCGCGGCTGCGGCGTGCCCAGTTCCGTACGACCAAGACGCTGGACCAGTTCGACTTCGACCGGCTGCCGCAGCTCAACCGCGCGCTCGTGCACGACCTGGCCACCGGGCGCTACCTGCACGAGAAGGCCCCCGTACTCATCGTCGGGCCCTGCGGCACCGGCAAGTCCCACCTGGCCCAGGCGCTGGGCCATTGCGCGGTGCGACAGGGCGTGGACGTCATCTTCACCACCTGCGCCACGCTCACCCACAGCCTGAACGCCGCGCGCGCCACCGCAAGCTACGAGCGCAAGCTCGCCACGCTGGCGCGTGTGCCGTTGCTCATCATCGATGACTTCGGGCTCAAGCCGCTGCGCTCCCCCGCCGACGAGGATCTGCACGACCTCATCGCCGAGCGCTACGAGCAGGCCTCCACCATCGTCACGAGCAACCTGGACTTCCCCGAGTGGGATCAGGCCTTCCCAGGCAACAGGCTGCTGGCCAGCGCAAGCCTGGACCGGCTGCGCCACAACGCCTACTGCCTCGTGCTCGACGGACAGTCCTACCGCGCCCCCAGGCAAGTGGCAAACCCCACCCGCACGGCAGGCACAAAAGCCGCAAAATAGCCCCGACCAGTAACCCCTCCGGGACCTCTGTTCAGACCCCTCGGACTGGCTCCATTACGCCGAACATCGCTGGCTCCATTACGGCGATCCGTGACAGGTTGGCTCTACCGCCTGTGGACTTTTGGCTGGGCACCAAGCCGAGCCAGGAGCCGAACTGGCGAGCGTTGGCGAACTGTCCGAAGTCGCCCACGCTGGCCACCAGGGCCGAAGCGGTGGTCGGGCCCACACCCAGCAACGTGGCTGCCTTCTTCGCCCGCTCATCGGTGCGCACATGGTTGGCGATACGTTCATCGCACCAGGCCAGCTGCAGCTCGACATCGAGCCAGTGCAGATGGGCCCGCTGCACAGCCAGACGCGCGATGGCAGGCAGCTCGTTGGTGGCTGGCCATTTGTCCCAACCAGCCTCCGCGAATTCCGGGGCGGTTCACCCGGCAACGGACTCGAAGCCCTGAAAGATGCCCGGAAGGGGGTAATAGTCCGACGGCGACCATCCTTGACGGCATCACTCCTTGGCGTTTAGACGCGCGTTGACTTCGTCGATGTCGAAGCCGTGCGGGTCGAAGTCGCCGCCGATCCACTCCTTTTGGG
>JBDKFA010000175.1:0-3282 GCA_039798945.1 Pseudomonadota bacterium | reverse complement strand
CTGCTGCGACAGGTAGACGTTGTGCGGCTTGCCCGCCTTCATCCGCGACTTCGGGATCGACCAGACCGCGTTCTCGAAGTCCACCTCGTCCCAGGTCGCCTCGATCAATTCGCTCTTGCGTACCAGCGTGAGCAGCACAAGGCGCAGGGCCAGGCGAATGGTCGGCAGCGTCGCTGTCGTCTCCAGCAGGCGGTGCATCAGCCGGATCTCGGAGGGCGACAGCGCCCTATCTTTCGGCACGAAGGTCGCGATCGAGGAAGGCCCGACCTCGTCGGCAGGGTTCGGCGCCTTCTCGCCGTGCATGGCCGCGTAGGCGAACACGAGCTTGACGATCTCGCGGGCGATGACGGCCGTGGCCGGTGCACCGCGGGCCTTGATCTTGCCGCACAGGGCGCGCAGGTCCTCGGGACCGATCTCCGCCATGCGGCGGTTCTGGAAGACTGGCAGGATGTCCCGGTCGATGATCGTCTTGCGCATGGCCTTGGTGCTGTCGGCCATCCGGTGCTCGCCGAGCCAGCGCTTGGTGTACTCGCCGAAGGTCTGTGCCTCGGCCAGCCGGCTCTTCTCGCGCTGCTTTTCCTGGGCGGGCGAGATGCCCTGCGCGATGGCCTTGCGCGCCTCCATGCAGCGCTCTCGAGCCATCAGCAGCGAAATCCCGTCTTTCGAGCCGTAGCGACCGATGGTGAGCGTCTCGCGCCGCCCGTTCAGCCGGTAGTCCATCCGGAAGCTGATGGTGCCGCGCGGGGTGACGACCACGTATAGCCCGTCACGGTCGGCGACCTTGTAGAGCGAAGCCTGCGGCTTCAGCCCTCGTAGCGTGCCATCTGACAGCATCGGCGATCCCTCCTTGGACGAGAATTCTACCGTCAGCCGAAAGAAGCGGCTACATCGACGCTAAGTGGTTGTCCAGAATGGTATTTTTTGTCTTTTCTATACCGTCATGGCCTGATTCGGCCTGACCGTAGAAGTTTCAGGGACCCTGGCAGTCCAGGATCTACCGCCAGAATTACCGTCAATCTGAACCTCATCCCCCCGATAGTCTTCGATAGACCTCGAAAGACCTTTTTCTATACGGGACAAACACTTATGTCACTTTTTCGATCGACGTCGATAGTCCTCGAAAGACGCCGAATCATTCCCACTCGATCGTCGCCGGCGGCTTGCTGCTCACATCGTAGGTCACCCGGTTGATCCCCCGCACCTCATTGATGATGCGCCCGGACACCTTCTTCAGCAGCGCGTACGGCAGCTCCGCCCAGTCGGCCGTCATGAAGTCGCTGGTCTGAACGGCCCGCAGCGCGACCACGTAGTCGTAGGTGCGGCCGTCTCCCATCACGCCCACCGACTTCACAGGCAGGAACACGGCGAAGGCCTGGCTCGTGAGGTCGTACCAGCTCTTGCCGGTGGCGGGGTCGACGGTGGCGCGCAGTTCCTCGATGAAGATTGCGTCGGCGCGGCGCAGCAGGTCCGCGTACGCGGGCTTGACCTCGCCGAGGATGCGCACCCCGAGGCCCGGGCCCGGGAACGGGTGGCGATAGACCATGTCGTGTGGCAGACCGAGGGCGACGCCGAGCTCGCGCACTTCGTCCTTGAAAAGGTCGCGCAGCGGCTCGAGCAGCTTGAGCCCCAGCTGTTCGGGCAGGCCGCCCACGTTGTGGTGGCTCTTGATCGTGGTCGCCTTCTTGGTCTTCGCGCCCCCTGACTCGATCACATCCGGGTAGATCGTGCCTTGAGCCAGGAAGGTAGCCCCCTTGTGGCCCGCGACTCCGGCCTTCAGCCGCGCAGCCTCGGCCTTGAAGACATCCACGAAGAGGCGGCCGATGATCTTGCGCTTGGCCTCGGGGTCGGTCACGCCCGCGAGCTCGCGCATGAAGAGCTCGCGGGCGTCCACGCGCACCACCCGCGCGTGCAGCCGCCCCGCGAACATCTCCATCACCATGTCGCCTTCGTTCAGGCGCAGCAGCCCGTGGTCGACGAACACGCAGGTGAGCTGCTCGCCGATGGCGCGGTGGATCAGCGCCGCCGCCACGCTCGAATCGACGCCGCCGGACAGGCCGAGGATCACCTCCTCGTCCCCCACCTGGTCACGGATCGTGGCCACCGCCTCGGCGATGTGGTCGCGCATGATCCAGTCCGGCCGCGCCCCACAGATGCCGAGCACGAAGCGCTCGAGCATCGCCCGGCCCTGCACCGTGTGCGTGACCTCGGGATGGAACTGCACCGCGTAGTAGCCCCGGGCCTCGTCGGCCATGCCCGCGATGGGGCAGCTCGGCGTGCTCGCCATCAGCTTGAAGCCCGGAGGAAGCTCGGTGACCTTGTCGCCGTGGCTCATCCACACCTGGAGCATGCCGTGGCCCTCGGCGGTTCGGAAGTCCTCGATGCCGTCGAAGAGCTTGGTGTGGCCGCGTGCACGCACCTCGGCGTAGCCGAACTCGCGCTGGTCGCTCCACTGCACCTGGCCACCGAGCTGTACGGCCATCGTCTGCATGCCGTAACAGATGCCGAGCACGGGCACGCCCAGGTCCCACACCGCCTGCGGGGCGCGCAGCTGGTGGTCCTCATAGGTGCTGGCGTGGCTGCCCGAAAGCACGATGCCCCTCGGTGCGAAGCTGCGGATGAAGTGGTCGGAGACGTCGTTCGGGTGGATTTCGCAGTACACGTGCGCCTCGCGCACGCGGCGAGCGATCAGCTGCGTGACCTGGGAGCCGAAGTCGAGGATCAGGATCTTGTCGTGCATCGCGGGATCACCGTGCAGAGTGGGCTCGGAAGTGCAGCCACGCGAACACGAGCCCCGTGGCCTGCAGCACCGCACCGAAGTACAAGGGGGCACCGATGCGCCAGTCACCAGGCGGCAGGTGCGAGACGGCCATCAGGATCGGCGCGGTCAGGAGCGGTGCGATCACGGCCGTGAGGCTGTTGATGGAGCTCACCGAGCCGAGCGTCTGGCCTTGCTCGTCCTCGCGCGCCGCACCGGAAACGATGCTTTGCAGCGAGGACATCACCGTGTAGCCGAGCAGGTTCGTGAAGATCACCGCGTACATCACCCAGCCGGCCCACGCCGCCCCCCACGCCGTGTAGGCGAGCGTGGACGAGAGCAGCCCCATCACGGCCAGCTGGCGCGGGGCCAGTCGCTTGAGCAGCAGCCGCAGCAGTCCGCCTTGGACGATGACCGACACCACCCCCACGGCCGCCAGCGACCAGCCGTTGTCCTGCGCCGTCCAGCCGAACTTGAAGCTCGTGTACAGCACCCAGACGTTGTAGAGCACGCCCTGGGCCAGCCCG
>JBDKFA010000174.1:0-7823 GCA_039798945.1 Pseudomonadota bacterium | reverse complement strand
CCGTCGCCACGGCGACCAGCTGCTGTTCGGCGCGCCGCCCTTCAGCCCAGCGGGCGAGCTGAAGCGCATCGCTCGATCCGAGGGGCCGCGGGACGGTCAGACGCTTACCGGGGAGGAGGGGGGAGAGTTGCATCGAGGCGCAGGCAAGCGGTTCACCCGATCCAAGCGGTTGCCGGGCCGCGCAGGTTGGGCTGGGGCGCGGATTCTAGAATCCACTGCATGAGCGAAGTCCCGCTGCCGCGCCTGTATGCACTCGTGCCGTGTGCCGGAATCGGTGCGCGTTCCGGTGCGGCGCTCCCGAAGCAGTATGTGCGGCTCGGTGGGCAGGCGCTCGTCGGGCACACCTTGGCGGCGTTGGGCAAGGTGGCGGGCCTCGATGCAGTGCTGGTGGTATTGTCTCCGGAGGACAACCTCTTCGAGGCCGAGGTGCCTGGCTTCAGCGGGCCGGCAAAGTGGGTCGCACGCTGTGGCGGAGCCACCCGTGCCGACTCGGTGCGCGCCGGTCTGGCCGCACTGCGGGCGCGGGGGGGACGGTCGGGCGACTGGGTACTCGTGCACGACGCCGCGCGCTGCCTGGTGCAGCCCGCATGGGTCGAGCAGTTGATCGAGGCCTGCCTCGAGGATCGGGCGGGCGGCTTGCTGGCGCTGCCGGTGGCGGACACGTTGAAGCAGTCTGACGGCGGCCCGGGTAGCCAGGGCGAACGGGTGCAAGCGACGGTGGAGCGGGCCGGCAAGTGGGCCGCGCAGACGCCTCAGATGTTCAGGCTGGGCGTGCTCGAGCAGGCCTTGGCCGCATCGACCGCCGCCGTGACCGACGAATCGAGTGCCGTGGAAGCGTTGGGGCTGCGTCCGCGACTGGTGCTGGGCCACTGGGAGAACTTCAAGGTGACCTATCCCGCCGATTTCGATCTTGCCGGGCGCTTGCTCGCCCTGCGTCACGCGCCGGTGAATGGCGGGTGTGCTCCTGCTCGTGACGGCCACAGCCGGGAGGCGGCCTGATGCAGCCCGCGCTGCGCATCGGTGAGGGCTGGGACATCCATGCCCTGGTGGAAGGCCGGCCCCTGATGCTCGGCGGCGTCCACGTGCCCTACGCCAAGGGGCTCCTGGGCCACTCCGACGCGGATGCCCTGTTACACGCGGTGACGGACGCCGTCCTCGGAGCGGCCGGGCTGGGTGACATCGGGCGCCACTTCCCCGACACCGACCCGGCCTTCCGCGGCGCGGATTCGTCCCGCCTGTTGGGCGAGGCCATGCAGCGCGTGCGAGCGGCGGGTTGGGAACTCGTGAACGTGGACGCTACCATCGTGGCCCAGGCGCCGCGGCTCGCCTCGCATATTCCGGCCATGTGTGCCCGTATCGCCGAGGTGTTGCAAGTTCCCGCGGCAGCCGTCAACGTCAAGGCGAAGACGGCGGAAAGGATGGGGCCCGTTGGAGCCGGCGAGGCCATCGAGGCGCGCGCCGTGTGTCTGCTGACGGCTGCCGACGCTGCCTGAGCGGCGCGCGCGGGCTGGAAGGGTCCAGGGCATCGCCGTGAGGCCCTCAGGGCCTCAGGCTGCACGGCGCAGCCGCAGGCGGACCACGAATCCTCCCTCGGGTGCGTTGTCGAGCGACAGCGCGCCGCCCATGGCTGCCACCGCACGCGCCACGACCGCGAGCCCCAGGCCGGTGCCGGCATCCGCCGTACGCGCAGAATCCCCGCGCACGAAAGGCTGGGCCAGCTGCGAAAGCAGTTCAGGCGGCGCCCCCGGGCCGCGATCACGCAGGGCGATCTCTGCCCATGGGCCCTGGCGTGTCGATGAGATCGACACCTCCGCGAGGCCCGTGCCCGGGGTGCGGCCGTATCGACGCGCGTTCTCCAAGAGGTTCAGGAACACCCTGCCGAGCTCCACTTCGTCCGCCATCACCATCAGGTCGATCGCCACCCGGGAGTCGACCCGCAGCTGCGTGCGATCCCGAAAACCAGCGGCCATGCGGTCCACCAGGTTCGCCACGAACACGGGCTCCAGCTGGACATGGGGTGCCCGTGCATAGTCGGTGAACTTGCCGATGATGGCGTCGAGCTGCTCGATGTCCGATGCCATGTTGCGGCGAGCCGTCTCGTCAGGCACGCTCATCTCGATGTCCAGGCGCAGCCGGGCCAGGGGCGTGCGCAAGTCGTGGCTGATACCCGCGAGCATCAGGGCCCGGTCCTCGTCGACGCGCGAGAGTTCACGCGCCATGCGATTGAAGCCGCGGTTGACCTCGCGTACCTCGCTGGTGAGGGTGTCTTCGTCCAGCCGCGAATCGAGGTCGCCTTCGCGAATTCGACTGGCGGCAAACGACAGAGCGCGCAGTGGCCGGTTGATGATGCGCGCCACTCCGGCTGAACCGGCCAGTGTCGCCAGCAGTGCCACACCGACCCAGATGGCGAAGGTAGGCCCTCCCGGGGCACCGACGGTGGGCGGCGCATGCAGCCAGTAGCGATCGCGGTCGATCTCGAAGTCCACCCATAAACCTGCCTCGCCATTCACCCTGCTTGCCACCTGCACCTGCGGGCCGAGCTGTTGCCGCAACTCCGCCCAGACAAGGCGGCTGAAACGGCCTGCCTCGAGCGGCTCCACCCTGTCGCTGGGTTCACGGGGGCGCACGCGTGTGGGCACGCCTTGGTCGAGGGACTTGAGCAGGGCCACCCGGTTGATTCCGTCCGTTCCCTGCAGCGAGGTGCGTGCCAGGTGCACGAGCCCTGCAAGCTGTCGGGCCTGCTGCACCGCACGCGGCTCCAGTTCCAAGGCCTGAAGAGCCGTCACCCATGACAGGATGCAGGCCATCAGCAGCAGGGCCAGAAGCGAGAAGGTGCGCCAGAACAGGCTCACGACGAGGTCAGGGATGCGGCAGGGTTGCCGGCATCATGCCTGATCCGCAGCCCTTGGCCGGAGGGGGCGCGCGGGTCTCGTGGCTCAGGCGGCAGGTGGGCGGGCGCCTTCTTCCGGTACGAAGACGTAACCCACGCCCCAGACAGTCTGGATGTAGCGTGGCTGGGCGGGGTCGGTCTCGATCAGCTTGCGCAGGCGGGAGACCTGCACGTCCAGGCTGCGGTCGAAGGGCTCGAACTCCCGTCCTCGCGCCAGCTGCGCGAGCTTGTCACGCGACATCGGCTGGCGGGGGTGGCGCACGAGCGCCTTGAGCATCGAGAACTCACCCGTCGTCAGCGGGACCTGCTGGCCGTCGCGCAACAGGCGGCGTGCGGCAATGTCGAACTCGAACGGCCCGAAGGCCACGACTTCCGGCTCCCGTGACGGGGCGCCCGGCTCCTCGCGGGCAGGGCGGCGACGCAGGACGGCATGGATGCGCGCCAGCAACTCACGCGGGTTGAAGGGCTTGGCCAGGTAGTCATCGGCTCCGACCTCCAGGCCAACGATCCGGTCGACGTCCTCACCCTTGGCAGTGAGCATGATCAACGGCGTACGGTCATTGGCTGCGCGCAGGCGCCGGCACACCGACAGCCCGTCCTCGCCGGGCAGCATCAGGTCGAGCACGATCAGGTCGACCGCCTCGCGCGCCAGCACGCGCCCCATGGCCTTGGCGTCCTCGGCGAGCAGCACCTCGAAGCCTTCTTGCGCGAGGTAGCGGCGCAGCAGGTCGCGGATGCGCGCGTCATCATCGACGACCAGCAAGCGGTCGGGCCGGGCAGGGGTGGTGGGGCTCATGGAAACAGGCAGCCACAGGCTAGTCCAGCCGAGGACGCCACCGATTGTGCGTGCGCAGGACCAGCCCTCATGCAGGACTTTGCACCGTGTTACAACGTCGTTGGTGGCGTTCGACCCTGATTAGACCACCTAAACCCTCAGGAGTTGCATACCGTGAATGCGCCCGGAACGGCGATCGTGTCGCGTCAATCGGCTGTGTCGCAGTGCGCGCAGTGGAAACTGACCCGGGCTGCTTGCGCGGGCTTCGGCCTCGCGGTGGCGAGCTGGGTCGCGCAGGCGCAAGGCTCCGTGGGCGCCGACCCCCCACGCAACGTCATCTCGTTGGCGGCATCGGTGGCCGCGGAGGTGACGATGGACACCCTCTCCGTCACCCTGTCGGCCATGCGTGAGGCGAGCGATGCGGCTGAGGTGCAAACCCAGTTGTCGGGCGTGGTGGAGGCTGCGCTGGCGGCGCTTCGGCCAGCCAGCCGAGCTGCCCAGATCGAGGTGCGAACCGGTGGGTTTTCGATCGGCCCGCGCTATGGCCAGCGTGGCACGGTCACGGGCTGGAGCGGGCGCGCCGAGGTGGTGCTGGAAGGGCGTGACGTCACCGCGGTCTCGCGACTGGCCGCCCGTGCCCCTGGGCTCACGGTCTCCAGGGTAGCCTTCAGCCTGTCGCGGGCGCAGCGCGAGCGGGTCGAGGCCGAGGTCAGCGCACAGGCCATCGCCTTGTTTCGCGAGCGCGCCCTGCAGCACGCCCAAGCCTTCGGCTTCACGGGATACGTGATCCGCGAGGTTCAGGTGGCGATGCCGGAGCCCCCGAGGTTCATGCCGATGCCCACGATGCGCGTCGCGGCGAGCCCCGGATCTGGCGGCGACGAGGCAATCCCCGTGGAAGCGGGCAAGGCCACCGTCGGCATCACGGTGAGCGGCAGCCTGACGATGACCCGCTGAGCCGGCTACTGCGCGAGCCAGCCGCCGTCCACGTTCAGGCTGGCGCCGCGGATGTTGTCGGCAGCCGGCGAGCACAGGAAGACGGCGAGTTCCCCCAGTTGCTCGGGCGTGGTGAATTGGAGCGAGGGCTGCTTCTCGCCCAACAGCTGGCGCGTGGCTTCCTCGTTGCTCATCCCGCCCGCGGCGGCACGGGCATCGACCTGCTTCTGCACGAGGGGGGTCAGCACCCAGCCTGGGCAGATGGCATTCACGGTGATCCCGGTGGTGGCCGTTTCCAGGGCGGCCACCTTGGTGAGGCCGATCAGCCCGTGCTTGGCCGCGACGTAGGCGGCCTTCTGCACCGAAGCCACCAGGCCGTGCGCCGAGGCGATGTTGATGATACGCCCCCACCTGCGCGCACGCATGTGCGGCAGCACCAGGCGGGTAGTGTGGAAGGCCGAGGACAGGTTGATCGCGATCACGGCGTCCCAGCGCTCGGTGGGGAACTGCTCGATGGGGCTGACGTGCTGGATACCGGCGTTGTTGACGAGGATGTCCACGCCGCCCATCTCGGTTTCGGCGTAGCGCACCATGTCCGAGATCTCGTCGGGCTTGGACATGTCGGCCGGGTGATAGCCGACCAGACCGTCGTACTCGCGTACCCGAGCCTGCGCAGCCTGGACGTCGCCGAACCCGTTCAGGACGACATTGGCACCGTGCTGGGCCAAGGTGATGGCGATCCCCAGCCCGATGCCGGAAGTGGAGCCGGTGATGAGTGCAGTCTTGCCGGTGAGCATGCGTGATCTCTCCAAATGAACGCGCCCCGGGCGGCTGGCGGGAGGCCGCGTCGCGTAGGATCATTCATTATCCAAGGCCGCCTTCGCGCGCGCTGACAACCGGGCTAAACCGCGATGAGCACCTCCCCCCGCCTTCGTCACGTTTCGTGCCTCGACAGCCACGGCTTGCACCGCATGGCGTACTGGGAATGGGGCGATGCGGCCTGCCCGGACGTGGTCGTATGCGTGCATGGGTTGACGCGCCAGGGACGCGACTTCGACGCCCTGGCGATGGATCTGGTCGGTGCCGGACGCCGCGTTGTCTGCCCGGATGTCGTCGGGCGTGGCCGGTCGGACTGGCTGGGTGACCCCATGGGCTACGCCATTCCCACTTACGTGGCCGACATGGTGACACTGCTCGCCCGGCTGGACGCCCAGCAGCTGGACTGGGTAGGGACGTCGATGGGCGGGCTGATCGGACTGGGCGTCGCCGCCCTCAGGGGTTCGCCAGTGCGGCGACTCGTCCTCAATGACGTCGGGCCGCGCATCGAGGTTCAGGCCCTCCAGAGGATCGGCAACTACCTCGGTCAGCCTGCCCGTTTCGCGAGCGAGCAGGAGGCTGCGGCCGCGACCTGGGCTGTCTCCCAAGGTTTCGGCCCCCACACGCCGCAGCAGTGGCTAGCCCTGACCCGCCCCCTGCTCAAGCCCGATGGTACCGGCGGGTTCGTGTTCCGCTACGACCCTGCCATCGCGGTGCCCTTTCGAGCGTTCACGCCGGAGCTCGCAGCCATCGGCGAGGTGGCGTTGTGGCGGGCCTTTGACAGTCTGAGCCAGCCCACGCTGTTGCTGCGCGGAGGGCAGTCGGACCTGCTCGCCCCGGAGACGGCACGTCAGATGACGCAGCGCGGCCCGCGCGCGCGCCTGGTCGAGTTCGAGGGAGTGGGCCACGCTCCCACCCTTGTGCAGGACGACCAGCGCCAGGTGGTGCGCGACTTCCTGCTGCACCCCTGATCGGACTTGTCGTGAGGACGGCGCCGCCTGACAGCCGCGTGGCGGACGTGCCCATCCTGCTGGCAGCGTCCCAAGACGCCTCGACGGAGCCCGGGCCCGATACGCTCGAACGGGCCCAGGCCTTTTGCGAGCCGTTGCTCGCGGGGCGCGTGCTCGACACTGGCGAGGATGCCTGGATGCACGCCACCGGGGTGGTGCGCATCCTGGATGGCCTGGGCGCTTCGCCTGCGCTGCAGGCCGCGGCCATGCTCGTCTATGCCGGCGAGTCGCTGCAGCACCCGGAGGAAACGGTGGGGCGCGCATTCGGGCCCTCCTACGGCCAACTGGTGGGGCTGACGCGACGCCTGGTGGCGGTGCAGCGCGCTGCGCGGGAAGCGACGGTGGGTGAGGAGCATCGTGCCGGGCAGGTCGAGCGTGTGCGCAAGATGCTGTTGGCGTTCTCGCGCGACCTGCGGGTGGTGCTGCTGCGCCTGGCCTCACGGCTGCAGACCCTGCGCTGGTATGCGAGCGTGCGGCAAAGCTGCCCCCCGGGCCTGGCCCGGGAGTCGATGGAGGTCTTCGCACCGCTGGCCAACAGGCTCGGGATCTGGGCACTCAAGTGGGAACTGGAGGACCTGGCCTTCCGGCTGCTGCAACCCGAGGAATACCACGCGGTCGCGCGCATGCTCGACCAGCGGCGCAGCGCGCGCGAGCTCGCCATGGCCTTCGCCCGGCACCAACTCGAGGGCGTGCTGCGCCAGGCGGGGGTGTCGGCCCAGGTGGAGGGACGGCCGAAGCACCTGTACAGCATCTGGAGGAAGATGCGCGGCAAGGGGCTCGCCTTCGACGACGTGCTGGACCTGCGTGCGCTGCGCATCATCGTCGAGGACGTGCCCGGCTGCTACGCGGCCCTCGCTGCGGTTCACGCCCGCTACCGGCCCCTGCCCGACCAGTTCGACGACTACATCGCCCGGCCCAAGCCGAATGGCTACCAGTCGCTGCACACGGTCGTGGCAGGAGATGACGGCCGACCGATGGAGGTGCAGATCCGGACCCGGGCGATGCACCAGCGCGCCGAGCACGGCCCGGCTGCGCACTGGGCCTACAAGGAGGCCGGTGTGCGTGGCTACGCAGGTGTGCGCGTGGATGACGCGGCTGCCCGGGAGGTGATGCAGGCCCGTCAGGCCGTCATGCAGCAGCTGCTGGCCTGGGAGCGGGACCTCAGCCAAGGCGTCGAGTCCTCGACCCCAGCGGATGCCGCGCAGGGTGTGGAGGCGCGCATCTACGTGCTGACGCCGCAGGCCACCGTTGTGGAACTGCCAGCCGGTGCCACGCCCGTGGACTTCGCCTACAGCCTGCACACCGAGCTCGGACATCGTTGCCGCGGTGCCCGGGTGGACGGGGCCCGGGTGCCCTTGACCACGCCGCTGGCCAATGGCCAGACCGTGGAGATCACCGC
>JBDKFA010000173.1:0-5911 GCA_039798945.1 Pseudomonadota bacterium | reverse complement strand
CTCCTTCTCCAGGTGGGAGGCACAAACGACGAGGCCCGCTGGGTGAGCGGGCCTCGGTGCGGTGGCAGGGTGTCTGCCGGGGTGTCGCGCGGGCCCGCTAGGGTGGGGGGTGCGTGACCGGCATGGCCACGACCGCGCCCACCACGAAGGTGTGCAGCGAGCAGGCTTGCAGAGACACGTTGCGAGACATCGGAAGCAGTGTCGGGGTGAGGCTCGTGTGTGTCAAGACGGGTCTCCTGCGGCGGTCGGTGTCCCCATTACGGATGCGGGTCGCCAGGCCAGGGGTGGTCAGGGGTCGCCAGGTGCGCGCCGGGGCCAAGCCTGGGTATCCCGTCACTTGACTACTGTATTGCTGCAGTAATACAGTAAACCCATGCGCTTCAGCATCCAGCCCTCCTCGCCCGAGCCGATCTACCGGCAGATCGTCGAGCAGGTGCGCCGCCACGTAGCCAGCGGCCAGTGGCGGGCCGGGGAGGAGCTGCCGAGCGTGCGCGCGCTGGCGCTGGAGCACACGATCAACCCGATGACGGTCAGCAAGGCCTACAGCCTGCTGGAGGCCGAAGGCCTGCTCGAGCGCCGCCGCGGCATGGGCATGGTGATCGCCGCGCGCCAGCCTGCGGCCCCCACCCGAGAGCGGCGGGCCCTGCTCGAGCCAGCGCTGCGCGCGGCCGCGCTGCAGGCGCGCCAGCTCGGCCTGAGCGACGCCGATGCCCTTGCCCTCTTCCAGCGCTGCCTGGCGCAGGCGCCCCCACCCGGAGAAACCGACGATGCCTCCCGTTGATGCCGACGATGCACCCATCTTGGCCGAGGACCTGTGGCTGCGCTACCAGCACCAGACGGTGCTCCAGCGCGTGAACCTGCGCGTACCCGCCGGCGCCGTGGTGGGCCTGGTCGGGCGCAATGGCGCGGGCAAGAGCAGCCTGCTGCGGTGCCTCGTGGGGCTCACCGCGCCGCAGTCCGGGCAGTGCAGTCTGCTGGGTGCGCCGTCACTGGACCTGCCCGATGCCGTACGCGCCCGCCTCGGCTATGTCGCGCAGTCGCCCGATCTCTTCGACTGGCTCAACGGCGACCAGCACCTGCGGCGCTTCGGTGCGCTCTACCCAGGCTTCGACGAGAGGCGCGCGTTCGCGCTGGCTGCCCGCCTGGATCTGCCCATGGGCCCGCGGGCCAGTCGGCTCTCGGGGGGTGACCAGCAAAAGCTCAGCGTGCTGCTCGCCCTGGCCCATGACCCGGACCTGCTGATCCTGGACGAGCCCGTCTCCAGCATGGACCCGCTGGCCCGGCGAGACTTCATGCGCGCGCTCTTCGAGCGCCGGGGCGCCGACCAGCCGCCGCGCACCGTGCTCATCAGCAGCCACCTCCTCAACGACCTGGAGCGCGTGGTCACGCACGTGGCCTTCCTGCGCGAGGGGCGGCTGCAGCTGATGGACGAGTGGGATGCGCTCGCCGAGCACGTGCGGCTGCTGGAGCTCCCCGCCGGTGCCTCCGCCTTGCCCCAGGGGCCGGGCGTGCTGCACCGCCGGCAGGTGGCCGGCCTCGAGCGGGTGCTGTTCGACGCGCGAGTGGCCGACGCACCACCCGCCTCGGGCCGGCCGCTCGGGCTGGACGATCTGTTCGCGGAGTTGAACGCATGAGCGCGCCGGGCTGCTCCCAAGCGCTCATCCCGAAGCGCGTAGCGCGGAGGGTCGTCCCATGACCGGAAACTCGTCGCAGCCGGGCTTCGACGGCCGCACGATGCCCGGCGTGGGCGTGTGGTGGGGGCTCATCGTGGCCGTCGCTGGCGCATCGGCGCTGGCCGCCACGGTGGCCGCGGCCACGGGCGGGCAGATCGCCGCGGGGTGGCATGCCGGGTTCCTGGCGCTGGCCGGCGCGCTTATGCTGCCGGTGCCGTTCCACGTGCTCGACCGGCTGCACGCCGAGCGCCGGGTCTGGGTGGGCCGCGTGGCGCCGCTTTCGAACTGGCATGCGGCCTTGCGCCGAAGCCGGCGTACCCTGCTGCTGAGCTGGGCCCTGGCTGCCGTGCCGCTGGCGCTGTTGCGCCTGCTGGCGCAGCCTGCGTCCGACGCCTGGGCCGCAGCGGTGCTGATCGCGCTCTTCACCGCCGCGCTGCTGGCGGCCGTGCTCGGGCTCGGTCTGCTGGCCGCGGCGGCCTGGCAGGGCCTGCTGGCGTGGCCCCTGGGCGCAGCAGCAGGGGTTGCAGCCCTGGCGCTGCTGGCCTATGGCGGCTCGGGCGCGGTACCCGAGGGGTTGCCGGCCTGGGCGGAGCAGCTGGGCGGGACGCTCCAGGCGCTGCTGGTCGGCGTGCTCGCCTCGCTGCTCGCCGCGGGCCTCGCCTGGCAAGCGGTGCAGCTTGTGCACGGCAAGCTCGATCGCCCTCGCCACGGGCCCGCCGGGCTGCCGAGCCCGCGCCAGCGCCTGCAGGCTTGGCGGCTGCAGTGGGCCGAACGGTGGCGGCGGGTCGATCCGGCCGTCAACATCGGGGTGTTCGCTGGCGCCCTGGGGCAGCTGCCGGCGAATATGTCCAAGCCCGACGCCGACCTCCACTTCTTCCAGGCTTGGGGAACCACCGTCAGCCCGATGCACGGACTGCGGCTGGCCCTGTTGACCCTCGTGGCGTCGTTACTGCTGCGCGGCGCCGCACCGCATTGGCGCGAGCTGCTGGCGCCCGGTTCGGGGTTCCGGCGATCCGTCGGCCTGCGCGTCATCGGCAGCACGTTGGCGACCGTGCTGGTCCAGCTGCTGTTCGTGCTGGCCATCGGCGTCGCGGCAGTGTCGCTCGTGCCCACTTTCGGCTGGCCGGGTGAGACGCCATGGACCCGCCTGCCTGGGGTGATCGCCTCTTATGGCCTGCCGCTGCTGGCCGACCTCGTGCTCGCAGTGGCACTGGCAGCGTGGCTGCGCGGCTGGCTCGGCGGCCTGGGCCGGGTGGTAGGGGTGGTCGCCGGCCTGGGCGCGGCGTGGGTCGCCCTCGTCGTCCTGGCCGCCCCGCTGCTGGGCATCGAGGGCTTCGTGCGCTCCACGCTGTGGAGCCGCGGGCCTGCCCACCTCGCCGGGCAACTCGCACTGGCCGCTTGCTTCACGCTGCTCGCGCAGCGAGCCTGGGCACGGGCGGACCTGGGGGCGATGGCGAGGCAGCCTCGCTCAACCCCGGAGAACGAGCAATGACGGCTGGCGGGCGGTAGGCGCCGCAACCGGGGAGCCCCGCCTGTGGGCGTTCCGGCCACCCGCCATTCACACGCTCAGACCCTCTCCCCCACCCACCCCGCAACCGAGGCCAGCGCCTTCGGCAGCGCAGCGGCATCCGTGCCGCCGGCCATCGCGAGGTCGGGCTTGCCGCCGCCCTTGCCGCCCACCTGCTGGGCCACGAAGTTCACGAGCTCGCCGGCCTTCACGCGGGAGGTGGCATCCGCCGTGACACCCGCAGCGAGCTGCACCTTGCCGCCCTCCACCGCGGCCAGCACGATGGCCGCGGTCTTGAGCTTGTCCTTGAGCTTGTCCATCGTCTCGCGCAGGGTCCTGGCGTCGGCCCCTTCGAGGGTGGCGGCCAGCACCTTCAGGCCCTTGACGTCCACCGCCTGCGCGAGCAGGCCGTCGCCCTGCGCCGAGGCGAGGCGCCCCTTGAGCGCGGCGAGCTCGCGCTCGAGCGCGCGCAGTTGCTCGAGCACACCCTGCACACGCGCGGGCACCTCGGCGGGCGCCACCTTCAGCGCTGCGGCCACGCCGCCGAGCGTGCCTTCGAGCTGCTGCAGGTAGGCCAGGGCCTGGTCGCCGGCCACGGCCTCCACGCGCCGCACGCCCGCGGCTACGCCGGCCTCGGCCACGATCTTGAAGGCGCCGATGTCGCCGGTGCGCGCCACGTGCGTGCCGCCGCACAGCTCGCGCGAGGAGCCGATGTCGAGCACGCGCACCTCCTCGCCGTACTTCTCGCCGAAGAGCATCATCGCGCCCACCTTCTGCGCGTCGTCGATCTTCATCACGCGCGCCTGCGTGACGGCGTTGGCGAGGATCTCGGCGTTGACGAGGACCTCCACCTGCGCAATCTGCGCGTCGCTCATCGGGGCGTTGTGGGCGAAGTCGAAGCGCGTGCGCTCGGCGTTCACGAGCGAGCCCTTCTGCTGCACGTGGCCACCGAGCACCTCGCGCAGCGCCTTGTGCATCAGGTGCGTGACGCTGTGGTGGCGCATCGTGCGCGCACGGCGCTCGCCGTCCACGCGGGCCACGAACACGTCGCCGAGCTCCACCTCGCCCTCGACGATACGGCCCTGGTGGCCGTGCACCGCGGCCTGCACCTTGACCGTGTCTTCCACCACCACGCGCGCGCGCTGGTTGCGCAGCTCGCCGGTGTCGCCCACCTGGCCGCCGCTCTCGGCGTAGAACGGGGTGTGGTCGAGCACCACCACCACGTCGTCACCGGCGCGGGCCTTCGTCACGGCGGTGCCGTCCACGTAGATCGCGGTCACCTTCGCGTGCTCGCACACGAGGTGCTCGTACCCGTGGAAGGCGGTGGCGTCACCGCTGTACTCCAGGCCCGCTGCCATCTTGAACTTGGCCGCCGAGCGCGCCTGCTCGCGCTGGCGCGCCATCGCGGCGTTGAAGCCGGCTTCGTCCACGCTCACGCCGCGCTCGCGGCACACGTCGGCCGTGAGGTCGAGCGGGAAGCCGTAGGTGTCGTGCAGCTTGAAGGCGGTCTCGCCGTCGATGCCCTGCCCCGCCGCCAGCGCCGACTCCAGGATCTCCATGCCGTTGGCGATCGTCTGGAAGAAGCGCTCCTCCTCCTGGCGCAGCACGTCGGTGACGCGCACGGCCTCGCGCCGCAGCTCGGGGTAGGCCTCGCCCATCTCGGCGGCCAGCGGGGCCACGAGCTTGTGGAAGAAGGGCCGGCGCGCGCCGAGCTTGTAGCCGTGGCGGATGGCGCGCCGCGCGATGCGGCGCAGCACGTAGCCGCGGCCCTCGTTGCCGGGGATCACGCCGTCGGTGACGGTGAAGGTGCAGGCGCGGATGTGGTCGGCGATGACCTTCAGCGACGGGGTCTGCAGCGGGATCTCGGCGCTGCCGCCGGAGGCCGCCACCGCGTCGCGCGTGTGCGCGAGCAGGTTCGCGAAGAGATCGATCTCGTAGTTGCTGTGCACGTGCTGCAGCACGGCGGCCAGCCGCTCCAGGCCCATGCCGGTGTCCACGCTCGGCTTGGGCAGCCGGTGCATCGTGCCGTCTTCGGTGCGGTTGAACTGCATGAAGACGTTGTTCCAGATCTCGATGTAGCGGTCGCCGTCCTGCTCGGCGCTTCCCGGGGGGCCGCCCGCGACCTCGGGGCCGTGGTCGTAGAAGATCTCCGAGCACGGGCCGCACGGGCCGGTGTCGCCCATCATCCAGAAGTTGTCGGACATGTAGCGAGCGCCCTTGTTGTCGCCGATGCGCACGATGCGCTCGGCGGGCAGGCCGATCACCTTCAACCAGATGTCGTAGGCCTCGTCGTCCTCGGCGTACACGGTGGCCCAGAGCTTGTCTTTCGGCAGCTTGAAGTGCTCGGTGAGCAGCTCCCAGGCGTAGGTGATGGCGTCGTGCTTGAAGTAGTCGCCGAAGCTGAAGTTGCCCAGCATCTCGAAGAAGGTGTGGTGGCGCGCGGTGTAGCCCACGTTCTCGAGGTCGTTGTGCTTGCCGCCGGCGCGGATGCACTTCTGGCTCGTGGCCGCGCGCGTGTAGGCGCGCTTGTCGAAGCCGAGGAAGACGTCCTTGAACTGGTTCATGCCGGCGTTGGTGAACAGCAGCGTCGGGTCGTCGCCGGGCACCACAGGGCTCGAGGCCACGACCTGGTGGCCCTTGGAGGCGAAGAAGTTCAGGAAGGTGGAGCGAATGTCGGCGGCTTTCATGGGTGCACTCGGGGATCTTCGGGGATCTTCGGGGATCGTCGTGA
>JBDKFA010000172.1:0-14871 GCA_039798945.1 Pseudomonadota bacterium | reverse complement strand
CCTGCGCGGCGGTCTCGTCCGGGGCCTCCGAGCCGTCGGGGCGGTGCAGCCCGCGCACGATCGCGCCAAGCTGTGCGCCCGCGGGCAGCCCGAGCTCGTCCACGCGCCGGCCGGCCATGCGGCTGGTCTTGCGGTCGCCGCGCACCACGCCCTCCAGCGCCTCGGCCGCCCCGCGGCGCAGCGAGTGCACGGCCTCGATGTCGCCGCGGCGCACATGGGCGAGCAGTTCGCCGATCACCGCCTGGCTGGGCGAGACGGCGATGTCGATCTGCGTGCCCTGGACGATGTCCACGTAGGCCTTGCGGTTGATGAGTGCCAGCACCCGGCGCGCACCGAGTCGCTTGGCCAGCAGGCTGGCGAGGATGTTGTCCTCGTCGTCGCTCGTGAGCGCGACGAAGAGGTCCATGTCCTGGACGTTCTCCTGGCCCATCAGCGCCTCGTCGGTGGAGTCGCCATGCAGCACGAGTACGCTGGCGGGCAGCTGCGTTGCCAGGTAGTCGCATCGCCGCCGATCCGTTTCGATCAGCTTGACCTGCAGCGACTCGTGGATCTGCCGCACGAGCCGCAGCCCGACCTTGCCGCCGCCGGCCACCATCACGCGGCGCACGGGGCGGTCCACCGTGTGCAGCACGCCAAGCACGGCCCGGATGTGCTCGGCGGCGGCCAGCACGAAGACCTCGTCACCCGGCTCGATGCGCGTGGTGCCGGACAGCTCGGTGAGGGCCTGGTCCTGGCGGTAGATGGCGACGATGCGCACGTCCTGGCCCGGCATCAGCTTCGGGAGGTCCGCCAGGCGGCGCTGCACGATCGGCCCGCCCGCCTCGGCGCGCACGGCAATCAGGCTCACCCGCCCGTGCGCGAACTCGAGCACCTGCAAGGCCTCGGGGTATTCGATGAGCTTGCGCACGTAGCGCGTGACGCTCTCCTCCGGACAGATCACGTGGCTCACGGCAAAGCCGCCGCGCTCCATCAGCGCCGGATCGTCCTGGAATTCCGACGAGCGCAACCGGGCGATGGTCGTGGGCACCTGGAAGAGGTCGTGCGCGATCTTGCACGCCACCAGGTTGGTCTCGTCCGCCGGCGCGCAGGCGATGAAGAGTTCGGCGTCGGCCACGCCGGCCTCGCGCATCACCGAGGGCAGCACGCCGTTGCCGGCCACGGTGCGCAGGTCCAGCCGATCCTGCAGCCCGCGCAGGCGCTCGAGGTCGGTGTCCACTACCGTGAGGTCGTTGCGCTCGGAGACCAGGCTCTCGGCGACGCTCTCGCCCACGCGCCCGGCGCCGAGGATGACGATGTTCACGTCACTGCTTGGCGAAGAGCTGGCCGAGGTCGGCGAAGGCCTTGAACTCGAGGGCGTTGCCTGAGGGATCGAGAAAGAAGAGCGTCGCCTGCTCGCCGGCCAGGCCCTTGAAGCGCACGTGCGGCTCGATGATGAAGCGCGTGCCCGCAGCCTGCAGCCGCTCGGCCAGCGCGTGCCACTCGGCCATCGGCAGCACGACTCCGAAGTGCCGCACCGGCACCGCGTCGCCATCGACCTGGCTCGTGGCAGCGGGGTTGCATTCCTCCGGCGCGAGGTGAGCGACCACTTGGTGGCCGTACAGGTCGAAATCGACCCACTCCGGCGAGCTGCGCCCCTCGCGGCAGCCGAGCAACCCGATGTAGAAGGCGCGGGCGGCCTCGAGGTCGTGGACCGGGAAGGCAAGGTGGAACGGGCGGGGCGGGAGGGCGGTAGTCGTGTCCATCCGGCAATTGTGCGTCCGATTGGCCGGCCGCGCGAAACCGTGCTGCCCGTGACTTTCTCCTCAGGCGAAGGCCGCGCGTGCGAGCGCGGGGCTGCACCCCGCATATGCGGGGGCCTAGCATGTCTCGCCTCACTCAGGACTGCCTTCGCCCGTGCCCGCCCTTTCCCCGCTGCACCGCGCTGCCCGACGACTCGCCGTCGGCGCGTGCCTGCTCGCGGCCGCAGCAGGCGGCGCCTTCGCGCAGCCGGCGCACTCCATCGACCACGAAAGACTGGCCGACCGGGCCGTGCACCGCGGCAAGGTGCGCGTGATCGTCGGCCTGAACGTGCCGGCCTTGCTCGACAGGCTGCTGCCCGCGGCGCAGATGCTGCAGCAGCGCCAGTCCATTCGCCACGCCCAGAACAGCGCTGCCCTGCAGGTGCTGATGGGCACGGCTGCCCAGGTGAAGGTCCAGTTCGAGACGGTTCCGTACATGGCCATCGAGGTCGACCCGACTGCCCTCGCCCGGTTGCGTGCGTCTCCGCTGGTCAAGGAAATTCACGAGGACAGGCTCTCGCGTCCGCACCTGCTGCAAAGCACGCCGCTGGTCGGTGCGAACACGGCCTGGAACGGGGGGCGCACCGGCACCGGCTGGTCCGTGGCCGTGCTCGACACGGGCGTAGACGGCACCCACCCCTTCCTGTCCGGCAAGATCGTCTCCGAAGCCTGCTTCTCGACGACGAGCGCCACCGACGGCACGCAGTCGCTGTGCCCGGGCGGCGCCCCCTCCAGCACCGCCGCCGGTTCGGGCGCCCCGTGCGGCGGGGGCCTGTGCAACCACGGCACGCACGTGGCCGGTGTGGTGGCGGGCGGGCTGGCCGCCGATGGCTCCAGCGGCGTGGCCAAGGGCGCGGGCATCATCGCCATCCAGATCTACAGCCTCTTTCCGAACTACTACGGGCCCGGGCAGGGCGCGGTGCTGTCGTACGAGAGCGACCAGGTCAAGGCACTCGAGCGGGTGTACGCCCTCAGCTCGCAGCCCTCGATGAAGATCGCTGCCGTGAATATGAGCCTGGGCAGCGGCAAGTACACGGAAACCTGCGACGCCAGCTTCCCGGCCCTGAAGACGGCCATCGACAACCTGCGCGCAGCCGGGATCCCGACCATCGTGGCAGCCGGCAACAGCGGCTACCGCGACGGCGTCAGCGGCCCGGCGTGCATCTCCACCGCCGTGAGCGTGGGCGCCACCTGCGACTTCGCCAACACCTCGAGCTGCGCCACGGGCCAGAACGGCGTGGCGTCGTTCTCCAACATCGCTTCCTTCATTTCGCTCGTCGCGCCCGGAAGCTCGATCACCTCGGCCATTCCCGGTGGCGGCTACGCCGCGATGGACGGTACGTCGCAGGCGGCGCCGCATGTGGCCGGTGCCTGGGCGCTGCTCAAGCAGGCCCAGCCCACGTTGAGCGTGGCCGATGCGCTGCTGCAGCTGCAGGCCAATGGCGTGTCGATGAACGACACCCGCAGCAGCGGAACCGTCACGGGCCTGCGTCGCCTGAACGTGGCCTTTCTCGGATCGGCGGGCACCACCTACGCGTTGCGCGTGACGAAGCTCGGTGCGGCCCCGGCAAGCGGAACGGTGACGTCGAGCGTGGGCGGCATCAACTGCGGCAGCACCTGCCTGGCCCCGATCGCCAGCGGCACGTCGGTCACCCTGACGGCCAGTGCCCAATCGGGACACACCTTCGCTGGCTGGGGGGGCGCCTGCAGCGGCACCGCATCCACGTGCGCCGTATCGATGACGGCGGTGCGCACCGTGACGGCCAGCTTCAACCCCAACCAGGCCGGGCTCAGCGTCACGGCGGACCGCGGCAGCTCCACCGCTTCCGGCACGGTCACGTCTTCCCCCACCGGCCTGAGCTGCAGCACACCCACGACGGGCGCCACCAGGACCTGCTCGTCCAATTTCGGCTTCAACGCCACGGTCACGCTCACGGCGGCGCCGGCCGCCGGCTCCACCTTCAGCGGGTGGAGCGGCGCCTGCACGGGCACCACGGCGACCTGCACCGTCACGATGAACGCCGCGCGCAGCGTCACCGCGTCGTTCAGCCTCGCGCCACAGTCGCTGACCGTCACCACGAGCCGCGGCAGCACCACGGCCTCGGGCTCGGTGTCGTCCAACCCGAGCGGCCTGGCCTGCAGCACGCCGACCACGGCCGGCGTCGCCTCCAGCAGCTGCTCGGCGAACTTCACCACCGGCACGGGCGTGACGTTGACGGCCACCGCCGCCTCGGGCTCGGCGTTCACGGGGTGGAGCGGCGCCTGCACGGGCACGGCAACTACCTGCAGCCTGACGATGAGCGCCGCGCGCAACGTCACGGCGAGCTTCGCGCCCGTCACGACCTTTGCCCTGACGGTGAACAGCACGAAGTCGGACGCCAATGCCGCAGGGCGTGTCACCTCCTCTGCGGGCAGTCTCAGCTGCAGCACCCCCACGGCCACGGGCGTGACGACCGCCGCCTGCAACGCGAGCTTTGCCTCGGGCACGTCGGTCACGTTGACGGCGGCTCCTTCCACGGGCAGCACCTTCACGGGCTGGACCGGCGCGTGCACGGGCAGCGCCGCCACCTGCACGGTGGCGATGAGCGCCGCCCGCAGCGTCACGGCCACCTTTGCCTCCGGCGCGCCGCCTTCCTCGGCCACGCTCACCGTGAACGCAGCCAAGGCGACGGGCGCCACAACGGCGGCCGGCACCGTCACTTCCGCACCTGCAGGCGTCAGCTGCACCACACCCACGGTGGCCGGCGCGACCCAGAGCACCTGCACCGCCAGCTACGCCACCAGCGCCTCGGTGAAGCTGACGGCCGCCCCGGCCAGCGGCAGCACGTTCACGGGCTGGAGCGGCTCGTGCACCGGCACGGCCGCGACCTGCACCGTGAGCATGAGCGCGGCGCGCACCGTGACGGCCACCTTCTCGGTGCCGAGCTACGCGCTGAACCTGACGATGGCCAAGACACGCTCGGCCGCCTCCGGCACCGTGACTTCCTCACCCACCGGCGTTTCGTGCGCGACCAACACCTCCGGCACGGCCAGCAAGACCTGCACCACGAGCTTCCTGGGCGGCACCTCGGTCACGCTGTCGGCCAAGGCGGCCTCGGGCACCACCTTCGGGGGCTGGACGGGAGCCTGCAGGGGCACGGCGTTGACCTGCACGGTCTCGATGACGGCTGCGCGCGACGTCACCGCCACGTTCAAGTAGCCGGTCCGCCGGCAAGGGCCTGTCGTCGCGACGGAGGTGCCGCGCGTTGAAGGAGGACCTGGCACACCGTTCGGAGTGCTGCAGCTGCGGCCCGAGGGCCGGCGGAGGTCTTCATGCGCGACGTTCCATCGCCCCGCCACCGCGTCGGACACCGGCCGGCCGCCGCCTGGCGGGCCGGCCTCGCCATCACGCTGGCGGTGGGCCTCGGCCAGGCTGGCTCGGGCGCTGGAGCGGCCCCACCGGCTTGGCCCCCAGGCTCCCTGCCCGACGCCGCCTGGGCAGCAGCCCCGCCGCACCCGGGTGAGCCCCCCGATCCTCCACCGGGGCTTTCGACACGAGCGCAGCCGGTCGCGCCGGCGGCGCCCGGTCGCGCGGGTCGCCTGACGGACTTCGAAGGGCCCGTGTGGTTCTTCGATACCGCGCAGGGGCGCTGGGAGGAGGGCCTGCGCAATCGCGCGTTGACCGGGGGCGACCGCCTGTCGACCGGGGCCCAGGGCCGCGCCGAGGTGCGCATCGGCTCGACCGAGCTGCGGCTCGGGCCGCGTACCGAAGTCGAGTTCGTCGAGTTCACCGAAGGAAGCCTGGTCTGGCGTCTGGCCACCGGCAGCCTCGCGTGGCGCGTGCGACGGCACGAGATCGCGCGTGAGACGGAAGTCCGCGCAGCCGGCGTGCGCGTGCACGCGGAGGGTCCCGGGCATTACCGTCTGGACGTGGACGACGGCGTGGCCTCGGCCAGCGCGTGGCGCGGACGCCTGCGCGTGGACACGGGCGACCAATCCGTGCGGGTCGGGGAGGGGCAACGCGCGGAGTTCATGCGGCCCGGCCCGGGCCCAGGCACGGCCGTCACGTGGTCGTCCACGACCCGAGACGCCTTTGCCGACTGGGTGGCCCGTGACGAGTGGCGCGATGTGCCGCAGGACAGCGCCAGCGCCACCTACGTGTCCCCCGAGATGACCGGCATCGAGGACCTCGACCGCCATGGCAGCTGGGAGAGGCACCCCGAATTCGGGATGGTCTGGACGCCGCGGGTCGTCGCGGCCGGCTGGGAGCCCTTCCGCCACGGCCGCTGGGTGTGGCACGCGCGCTGGGGCTGGACCTGGGTCGATGCGGCGCCCTGGGGGTTCGCGCCCTTTCACTACGGCCGATGGCTGATGTGGGGAGGCCGCTGGTGCTGGGTGCCCGGCCCGTACCAGGCCCGGCCCGCATTTTCTCCAGCACTCGTGGCCTGGGTCGGCAGCCCCGGTCCCCATGTCGGCGTGGGCGTGACGCTGCACGGGCGGCACTGGGTGCCGCTGCCGCCCCGCCATGCACATCCGCCGCCACGGGCCTACACGCCCGAGCCACCCCGTCGGCCACCCGAACCGCACGGGCGCGGCCGGCCGCACGTGGATGACCGCCCCCAGGCGGAGCATCCACCGCGCTCGGTCCATCCGGTCCAGCCCGCCCAACCAGGTGTGCCGGCACGCGACGGGCGGCCCGCACCTCCGGCAGAGTCCGTCGATCGGCTGCGCCGCATCGAGCCCGGGAATAGGTCACCCCGCACCGGCGGTGCTGACGACGGTCCAGGGCGTCCCCCGTCCGACCGCAGCCGGCGCGAGGATGCGGCCGACACGCCCGCCCAGGAGCCGATGCGGGCACGCGTACCCGAGGCGATGCGCGACCGCCCGCGCGAGCGCCAGCAGATGCAGTAGCGGCTGGCCTGCCTACGCCAGCGCCCGCCCGATCAGGATCTTCTGCACCTCGGACGTCCCCTCGTAGATCTGGCACACCCGCACGTCGCGGTAGATGCGCTCCACGGGGAAGTCGCTCACGTAGCCGTAGCCGCCATGCACCTGGATGGCGTCCGAGCACACGCGCTCGGCCATCTCGCTGGCGTAGAGCTTGGCCATCGCCGCTTCCTTCAGGCAGGGCCGGCCGGCATCCTTGAGCGCGGCGGCGTGCCAGATCAGCTGCCGCGCCGCCTCGAGCTGCGTGGCCATGTCGGCCAGCTTGAACTGCACCGCCTGGTGCTGGAAGATGGGCAGGCCAAAACTCTGGCGCTCCTTGGCATAGGCCAGCGCCGCCTCGAAGGCCGCGCGCGCCATGCCCACGCCCTGGCTGGCAATCCCGATGCGCCCGCCTTCCAGGCCCGAAAGCGCGATCTTCAGTCCCATGCCCTCCTCGCCCAGCAGGTTGTCGGCCGGCACGCGGCAGTTCTCGAACAGGATCTGCGCCGTGTCGCTCGCGTGCTGGCCCATCTTGTCTTCGAGCCGCGCCACCGTGTAGCCCGGGGTCGAGGTGGGCACGAGGAAGGCGCTGATCCCCTTCTTGCCCGCGGCCTTGTCGGTGACAGCCATGACGATAGCCACATCGCCGTTCTTGCCGCTCGTGATGAACTGCTTGACACCGTTGAGCACGTAGTGGTCGCCCTCGCGCACGGCTGTCGTGCGCAGCCCGCCCGCCTCCGAGCCCACGTGCGGCTCGGTCAGGCAGAACGCGCCGAGCATGTCGCCGCGCGCCAGCGGCTTGAGGAAGCGCTCCTTCTGCGCCTCGTTGCCGAAGGCCATCAGGATCGAGCACACGGGGCAGTTGTTGACACTCACCACGGTGCTCGTGGCCCCGTCTCCCGCGGCGATCTCCTCCAGGATGACGGCCAGCGCCAGGTAGCCCAGGCCCGCGCCATCCCACTGCTCAGGTACGGCCACGCCGTAGCAGCCCAGGTCGGCCAGGCCACGCAGCGCGGCCTTGGGGAAGGTGTGACCCTTGTCCCACGCCGCCGCATGCGGCGCGATCTCGGCCTGCACGAAGGCGCGCACCGCCTCTTGCACGGCCAGGTGGTCTTCACTCAACAGCATCGTGTGCTCCTTCCCGGTGGGTCTGCACCCCAGCCCCGATTCTCGGGCTCCGGCGCACACCACGGTTTGATCCGGTTTAAGCGTGCCTCGCTCAGCGCCGCAGCCACTGCCCGAGCGCCCACGCGAGGCGCCGCGACTCGTTGCGCACCCGGAAGGCGTGCGTGGGCAGGCGCTGCACCCAGCCGAACTTGCGCGTGCGCCCGCCGGAGATGGTGGAGGGGCTGCCGTCCTGGGCCTGAACGGGGCTGGGCGTGACGATGCGCAGTCGCTGGTGGAAGACCCAGGGCCGCTCGAGCGCGTGGTCGTAGGGCAGGCGCATGGGCTCGAGCACGGCCAGGGCTGCAGCAGCCGCCTGGCGGCTGAACATCAGCGCGGCCGTGTTGCCCTGGCGCGAGAACGGCACGGCCAGCACGTGGCCCGACACGAGGGGCATCACCGCAGCCGGCGACCCTCGGTGAAAACCCGAGAGCTTGACGAGGTCCCAGCGTTCGCAGGCCTGCAGCAGCGCCTCCACCACCGCGCGGCAGGCAGGCCCGGGCAGCGCGTCGTCCTCCAGCAGCAGCAGGTGGCTGGCGCCGGTGTCGAGGAAGGCGCGCAGCGCCTTGAGGTGCGACAGGTAGCAGCCCACCTCGCCGGCGGCCACGGGCTTGCCGTGCCGGCGCGCGTACCCCGCCTCGTCCACGCTGCCCGGTGGCCAGGCCGGCAGTGCCGGACCGTCCACCGCGACGATGCGTTGCCACGGCAGCCCGAGGACGTCGAGTCGCTCACCCATGGCGCGCAGCCGCTCGGGCGAGCGTTCGAGGTTGATGACGAAGGTGGCCAGCGTGTGGCCACCGGGGGCCGCCCACACACCGGGTGCGTTGCGAGCGCCCGGTGCAGCGGGGGCCGCAGCGCCAGCCGTCACACGGTCTCCACGCACATCGCGGTGGCCTCCCCGCCGCCGATGCACAGCGCCGCCACGCCGCGCTTCAGGCCCCGCTTGCGCAAGGCCCCGAGCAGCGTGACGACGATACGCGCGCCGCTCGCGCCGATCGGGTGACCGAGCGCGCAGGCCCCGCCGTGCACGTTCACGATCTCGTGGGGCAGCTTGTACTCGGCCATCGCAGCCATCGTCACGGCAGCGAAGGCCTCGTTGACCTCCCACAGGTCGACGTCGGAGGCCTGCCATCCGGCCTTCCGCAGCGCCTTGTCGATGGCACCTGCCGGCGCGGTGGAGAACCACTCGGGCGCCTGCGCGTGCACGGCGTGGCTGACGATGCGCGCCAACGGTGCCAGGCCCCACTGCCGCGCGGAGCTCTCGCGCGCGAGCACGAGCGCGGCCGCGCCGTCGGAGATGCTCGAGGCGTTGGCCGCCGTGATCGTGCCGCCCTTCACGAAAGCGGGCTTGAGCGAGGGAATCTTGTCGAGCTTGGCCTTGAAGGGCTGCTCGTCGTGGCGCACCACCACCTCGCCCGCCTTGCCCGCGAGCGTGACCGGGGCCATCTCCCAGTCGAAGCTGCCGTCCTCGTTGGCGGCCTTGGCGCGGGTGGTGGAGGCAATCGCGAAAGCGTCCTGTGCCTCGCGCGTGAAGGCGTACTTCGTGGCGCAACTCTCGGCGAACACGCCCATCGCCTTGCCGCGCTCGTAGGCATCCTCCAGGCCGTCCATGGCCATGTGGTCGAAGAGGGTGGCCGCGCCGTAGCGCACGCCCTTGCGCGCGAACATCAGGTGCGGCGCATTCGTCATGCTCTCCATGCCGCCGGCCACCACCGCCTCGGCACTGCCGGCGGCCAGCATGTCGTGCCCGAACATCATCGTGCGCATGCCCGAGCCGCACATCTTGGACAGCGTCACGGCGCCGGCCGAATCGGGCAGCCCGGCGCGGCGCATCGCCTGGCGTGCCGGCGCCTGTCCCTGGCCGGCCATCAGGCAGCAACCCATCAGCACCTCGTCGATGCGCTCGGCCGGCACACCCGAGCGCTCGACTGCGGCGCGGATGGCCACGCCGCCGAGCTCCCAGGCGGCCAGCGCGGAGAAGTCGCCCAGCATGCCGCCGATGGGCGTGCGCGCGGCCGAGAGGATGACGATCGGGTCCGTTGCCATGGGGTTCTCCTGGGGGTGTGAGGCGAGAAGGTTGTGAAGGTCGAGTCGGGGTTGCGGGCGGACCGCTGTGCCCGTGGAGGTGGATGAGCCGCCTTCAGCCGCTGGCCACCATCGGCGTGCCCCGCTCCTCTTCGGCCACGCGACGCATGTAGGCCTGGAACTCGGGGTCCTCGCCACGCAGCAGCAGCGGCAAGGCGTTGTGGAAGTCCTCGCGCCGGCACCACTCGCGCATGTAGTCGTCCCACGAGTTCCAGCGACGCTGCTCGGTGGCGTTCATATGCGCCTTGTAGGCGACGAGAAAGGCACGCTCGAATAGGGCGATCAACATGTCGAAGACGACGAGCATGCGCTCACGCTGCTCGGGCGTCGGGTCCGGCAGCGCCGTGGAGGTGCGCAGCTGCAGGTCGGCGTTGGCGAGCACCACCTTCAGGAAGTCGTTGTAGGCGTCCGACAGGTGCTGGAACGCCTCCTCCTCCTCGTTCTCGCGCTCCTTGCGCTGTTCGAGCACGAACACCCACACCGCAAAGGGCAGCGCGAACACCGTGACCGCGAAGCTCGCCAGCTCCAGTGCGTCGCGCCATGGCGTCATCGGACTGCCTCCGGCTGCGCATCGGGGCGCAGGACATCGGCCTGTCGGTGGGCGAAGCGCCGTGCCGGCTCATACGGGAACACGTCGTGCACGTGGCCATCGCGGATGCGCGCCTGGTGCCCCTGCCAGTAAGCGGCGTCGAGCAAGTCGGCGTGGTGCGCCATGAACACCTCGCGCACCGCCGGGTTGCCCAGCAGGAAGGGGCCGAACGTCTCGGGGAAGACGTCGCGCGGCCCCACCGCGTACCAGACCTCGCCCGAGAGCTCGTCGTCCTCGTCGCGCGGGGGCGGTACACGGCGGAAATTGCAGTCGGTGACGTACTCGATCTCGTCGTAGTCGTAGAACACCACCTTGCCATGGCGCGTGACGCCGAAGTTCTTCCACAACATGTCGCCGGGGAAGATGTTGGCGGCCACGAGGTCCTTGATGGCGTTGCCGTACTCCACCACGGCACGCGCCATCTGCTGCGTGTCGCCGGACTGCGCCGCGTCGTGCAGGTGGATGTTCAGCGGGATCATCCGGCGCTCGATGTACAGGTGCCGGATCACGAGACGGTCGCCGTCCTCCTCCACCATGCTCGGGCAGAAGTGGCGCAGCTCGGCGAGCAGCTCCTCGTCGAAGCGCTGGCGCGGGAAGGCCACGTTGCTGTACTCGAGCGTATCGGCCATGCGCCCCACGCGGTCGTGCTGCTTCACGAGCAGGTACTTGCCCTGGATCTGCTCGCGCGTGGTGTCCTTCTGCGAGGGGTAGAAGTCCTTGATGACCTTGAACACGTAGGGGAACGAGGGCAGGTCGAAGACGAGCATCACCATGCCCTTGATGCCCGGTGCGATGCGGAAGCGGTCGCTCGACAGCCGCAGGTGCGCAAGAAAGTCGCGGTAGAAGAGGTTCTTGCCGTGCTTTTGCAGACCGAGCGCGCTGTAGAGCTCCGCACGCGGCTTGCGCGGCATCAGGCCGCGCAGGAACTGGACGTAGGCGCTCGGCACCCCCATGTCGACCATGAAGTAGGCGCGCGCAAAGCTGAAGACCATCAGCAGCTCGTCCTCGCTCAGCAGCGCCGCGTCGATGACGAGCTGGCCACGCCCGTTGTGGAGGATGGGCAGGCACATCGGCAGCTCGGTGTAGCCATTGATCACCTTGCCCACCAGGTATGCACCCTTGTTGCGGTAGAAGAGCGAGGACAGCACCTGTATCTGGAAGTTCGTGCGCAGCTTCCACTGCGCCAGCGGCAGGCCGAGCGCACGCTGCATCGCCTCGATCACCGCATCAATGTCGCGCGGCAGGTTCTCGAAGGGGCACTCGAGCTGGAAGTTGTCCACCATCCGCACAAGGGTCTCGTGCAGCGTCTCGCGCGTCGGGTAGTAGGCCCGGTAAGTGGCCACCGCCGCCGGCTCGTCGTTCTCGATGTACTCGGTGCTCACCGCCGGGCGCACGAAGATGAACTCGTTGCGGAAGTAGCTGCGGTGCAGCAGCTTGGAGGTCACCGAGTTGAAGAAGGTCTCGGCAAGCTCGGGCTGGTGGTGGTCGGTGAGCAGACCGATGTAGTGCAGCTTGGCCTGTTGCCAGGTGTCCGCCGGCAGCGCGGCCGCGTCGAAATCGCCGCGCAGCCGCGCCACGGCCTCGTTCACACGCTTGTCGTAGAACTCGATGCGCTCGCGCTGCGCACGCTGCTGGGCGTGCCAGTCGGCGCGCTCGAATCGGGCCTTGGCGCCGGCGCTCGCCTCGCGGAAGAGCCGGTAGTGGCGGTCGAAGCCCTCGAGCATCGTGCGCGCGATGGCAAAGGCGCGGCTGTCGGTGAGCTGGTGCGGGAACATGGCGGGCCTGGCGGGTCAGTCGCTGCCGGGCAGGGTAAGGCCCGCACCTGCTCGCAGCCCCTCGGCGTCCCGGTCACCCGAGCCGTCCGCGGCATCCGGGCTCCCCGCGTCCCCGCGCGGGTAGCGCTTGAGCGCCGCGGCAAACACCGGCACCACCGACTCGGGTCGGTCCATCGTCACCTGCAAGTCCTTGAGCAACCCGTCGCGCAGCCCGTAGATCCAGCCGTGCACGGCCACCTCCTGGCCACGCGCCCAGGCATCCTGCACCACGGTGGACATCGCCACGTTGCCCACCTGCTCGATCACGTTCATCTCGCACAGGATGTCCTCCTGCACGTCCGGGGGCAGGTGGTCCAGGCGCTTCCGGTGCCGCAGGCGCACGTCGTGCACGTGGCGCAGCCAGTTGTCGGCCAGTCCGATGCGCAGGCCGCGCATCGCCGCGCGCACGCCGGCGCAGCCGTAGTGGCCTACCACCATGATCACCCGGACCTTCAGGTGCTCCACCGCGAACTGGATCGTCGACAGCGCGTTCAGGTCGGAGTGCACCACCACGTTGGCCACGTTGCGGTGCACGAACACCTCGCCGGGGTCCAGCCCCACGATCTCGTTGGCCGGCACACGGCTGTCGGCGCAGCCGATCCACATGTAGCGCGGGCTTTGCTGCTGCGCCAGGCGCGTGAAGAAGCCGGGGTCGCGTGCCGTGGTGGCCGCGGCCCAGTCGCGGTTGTTGCTCAGCAGCCTCTGGGGCATGACCCGTCCTTCCTCACTTCTTCCCCCTCCGTCGGCCTCTCGAGGGCTCAGCGGTACTGCGCATACAGCACCCGGTCGATGACCTTTCCACGCTTGAACGCGCTGCGCGGCTGGACAGCCTCCAGCCGCAGCCCCACCTTCTCCGCCACGCGCACCGAGCGGGCATTGCCGGCGTGGATGGGTGCGAACACGCGCGTCACGTCGGGCAGGGCAAACGCCAGCGCCAATGCCTGCGCCGCCGCCGCGGGCACCAGGCCCTGCCCCCAGTGGTCCGGGTGCAGCCACCAGCCCAACTCGACGTTGCAGCGAAAGATGCCCGTTTGCGGATGCAGTCCGGCGCCACCCCGGGGCACATCGCCCTGGCACAGCGCCCAGGCCATGCCGCCCTGATGCTGCCCCGTGCCGATCCACCACCGCGCATCGTCCTCGGTGTAGGGGCTCGGCCAAGTGTCGGACATCCACTGCAGGATACGCTCGTCGTTGGCTGCCCGCGCGAGCGCCAGCGCGTCACCCTCGCGCCAGGCCCGCATCGTCCAACCCGGCTGCGGCAAGGCGATCGTGGGCGCGGCGCTCACATCGTCTCGGCGAACAACTCGCGCCCGATCAGCATGCGCCGGATCTCGCTCGTGCCCGCGCCAATCTCGTAGAGCTTCGCGTCGCGCCACAGCCGCCCGAGCGGGTACTCGTTGATGTAGCCGTTGCCACCGAAGATCTGGATTCCCTCGCCCGCCATCCAGGTGGCCTTCTCCGCGCACCACAGGATCACGCTCGCGCAGTCCTTGCGCACGCGGCGCACGTGCTCGGCGCCCAGCGCATCCAGGTTCTTGCCCACGGTGTAGCAAAACGAGCGCGCCGCCTGCAGCACCGTGTAGAGGTCCGCCACCTTGCCCTGGATGAGCTGGAACTCGCCGATGCTCTGGCCGAACTGCTTGCGTTCGTGGATGTAGGGCACGACGTTGTCCATGACCGCCTGCATGATGCCGATGGGCCCGGCGGCGAGCACCGCGCGCTCGTAGTCCAGGCCGCTCATCAGCACCTTGGCGCCACCGTTGACGGTACCCAGCACGTTTTCGGCCGGCACTTCCACGCCCTGGAACACGAGCTCGCCCGTGTGCGAGCCGCGCATGCCGAGCTTGTCGAGCTTCTGCGCGATCGAAAAGCCCTTCATGCCCTTCTCGATCAGGAAGGCCGTGACGCCACGCGCGCCGAGCTCGGGCTCGGTCTTCGCGTAGACCACCAGCGTGTCGGCGTCCGGGCCGTTGGTGATCCACATCTTCGTGCCGTCGAGCACGTAGTAGCCGCCCTTGTCCACCGCGCGCAGCTTCATCGAGATCACGTCCGATCCGGCGCCCGGCTCGCTCATCGCCAGCGCCCCCACGTGCTCGCCGCTGATGAGCTTCGGAAGGTACTTGCGTCGCTGGACCTCGGTGCCGTTGCGCTTGATCTGGTTCACGCACAGGTTGCTGTGCGCGCCATAGCTCAAACCCACCGACGCGCTGGCGCGGCTGATTTCTTCCATCGCAATCATGTGGGCGAGGTAGCCCATGCCAGAGCCGCCGTATTCTTCACTCACGGTGATGCCCAGCACGCCGAGTGCGCCCATTTTTTGCCACAGGTCGGCGGGGAACAAGTCGTTTTTATCGATCTCTGCAGCGCGCGGGGCGATTTCGCTTTGGGCAAAGTCGCGTACTGCATTGCGCAGTGCGTCAATGTCTTCGACGAGTTGAAAGTTCAGGCCGGGCAAGTCAGTCATGTGGGGCTTTCAAATAGTTCAATATGTCTTTGGAACGGGCACGATGGTTTGCTGCATTACAGCGCACACGGT
>JBDKFA010000171.1:0-4907 GCA_039798945.1 Pseudomonadota bacterium | reverse complement strand
GCATCGGCCACACCACGAGACTGGAGCCAAGCGAGTGCCTCGGGCTCGCCTGGCGGCACGACCCGCAGTCGCTGGCAGCGGCTGAGCAAGGTGGGCAGCAGGCGCGCGGGGTCGTCGGCCGTCAGCACGATACGCACCCCGGCAGGCGGCTCCTCGACCGTCTTCAGCAGAGCGCTGGCCGATACGGCGTTGAGCGCCGTCGCCGGGTGCAGCACCAGCACCTTCGCACGCCCGCGCCCGGACGTGGTCACCACCCAGTCGAGTGCGCGACGCACCTCGTCGATGCGGATCTGGCGGCTCGGCTTGCGCTTGTCGTCGTGGTCCACCGGGATCCCGTGCGTCAACGCAATTTCCTCGGGTACGGCCACGAACAGGTCGGGGTGCGTGAAGGCCTGCACGAGCCGGCACGCAGGACAGGCGCCGCACGGGCGCCGGGCGGCCGCGGCGGACGGCGCTTCGCACAGCCAGGCCTGCGCGAGCGTCAAGGCCAGCTCGAGCGCACCCGCCCCGGCGTCGGCCTGCAACAGCAAGGCGTGGCTGCGCGACGGTGCCAGCGCCTGCTGCAGCACAGGCTCGAGCCAGGGCAGCGGCAGTTCACCGCCCTCACCTACCACCATCGCCGGGCCTCCAGGGCAGACTCGAGTTGGCGCCAAACGGCCTCACGCGGCTGCGCGGCGTCGAGGACCACGAAACGCGCGGGATCGGCGGCGGCCCGGGCCGAGTAGCCGCTGCGCACGCGGGCGAAGAAGGCTTCGTCCTGGGCCTCGAAGCGGTCGGGCGCCCGCGCGGCGCGACGCCGTTCGGCGGCCAGTGCGGCGGGCAGGTCGAACCAGCAGGTGAGATCCGGCTGACGCCCCTCTTGCACCCAGGCCTCGAGGGTGCGCAGCACCGTCAGGTCGAAGCCCCGGCCGGCTCCCTGGTAGGCGAAGGTGGCGTCGGTGAAGCGGTCGCACAGCACGTGTCGGCCCTCGGCCAACGCCGGCTCGATGAGCGTGCGCAGGTGGTCGCGACGGGCCGCGAAGACGAGCAGCGCCTCGGTCATCGCGTCCATCTCGCGATGCAGGACGAGCCCGCGCAGCGCCTCCGCGAGTTCCGTGCCGCCCGGCTCGCGCGTGACGAGCACACGGTGCCCACGGTTGCGCAACCACGCCGCGAGCGCCTCGACGTGCGAGGACTTGCCCGCGCCGTCGATGCCTTCGAAGGTGATGAAACGACCGCTCATCGGCCGCCGCGCTGGTATCGGTTCACCGCCCGATTATGGGCTTCCAGGGTCTCGCTGAAGACGCTGCTGCCGTTGCCGCGGGCGACGAAATACAGCGCCGGCGTGGCTTGGGGACGCACCGCCGCCCTCAGAGAGGCGATGCCCGGCAGAGCGATGGGCGTGGGCGGCAGCCCGCGCCGCGTGTAGGTGTTGAAGGGCGTGTCGGCCAGCAGGTCGCGCCTGCGCAGGTTGCCGTCGAAGGCCTCGCCGAGGCCATATATCACCGTGGGGTCGGTCTGCAGCGGCATGCCCAGGCGCAGCCGGTTCACGAACACGCCGGCCACGAGACCGCGGTCGCTGGCAAGCCCGGTCTCCTTCTCCACGATCGAGGCCAGCGTCAGCGCGTCGTGCGGCCCCTTCAGGGGCGTGTCGGCATCGCGTTCCTGCCACACGGTGGCGAGCTGCCGCTCCATGGCGGCATGGGCGCGCTTGAGCACCGTGAGGTCGCTGACGCCCCGGCTGTAGCGATAGGTGTCGGGGAAGAAGCGGCCCTCGGCCGGCGTGCCCGCGGCGCCCAATTCGGCCATCAGTCGTTCGTCGCTCCAGTCGCGGGTCAGCGCACGCAGGTTCGGCGCACGGGCCAACTCGGCGCGCATCTGCCGCACCGTCCAGCCCTCGGTGATGCGCACCCGCTCGAGCGTCTCGTCGCCTTGCACCATCTTCTCGAGAAGGTCGCGCGGCGAGGTGCCGCGGCCGATCTCGTAGCTGCCGGCGCGGATCCGGCGCGCCTGGCCCGACCAGCGGAACCACTCGTAGAGCAGCGTCGGCGAGGTCTGCACGCCGGCCTCGACCCACAGGCGCGCCACGTCGCGTGGCGAGGTGCCGGGCTCGATGGACAGCTCGACCTGGGCTTGGGCGAGCGGCAACGCGCGCTCGACCCATGCGTAGGCCAGCCCGGCCACGGTCGCGGCGCACGCGGCGAGCGCCGCCAGCACCATGAGCAGGGGGCGGCGCCAGGCGGACGTGCGTCGGGGTGACCCTGGAGGGGCGGCGGGCATGGGCGGCGATGATAATGACCCGATGGATGCTCATCTGCCGCAAGGGGCGGCCTTGGAGGGTGCCGTTCGCCTGGACGGCTGGGGTCTCATCGTGGCACAAGGCCCCGATGCGGGCGCGTTCCTGCATGGTCAGCTGACCCAGGACATGGCCGGGATGCCGATCGGGCAGGCCCGGCTCGCGGGCTATTGCAGTGCGAAGGGGCGTCTGCTGGCCAGCTTCGTGGTGCTGCGTGTGGCAGCCGAGGAATGGTGGCTCGCCTGCAGCGCCGACCTGCTGGGCCCGACCCTGAAGCGGCTGTCAATGTTCGTGCTGCGTGCGAAGTGCAAGCTCGCCGACGCCAGCGCGACCCACGCGCTGTGGGGTGTGGCTGGCTCGGCGGTGGACGCCGCCAGCGCCGGCCATGTGCCCGCGCTGGCGTGGGCGGCCGTGCAGGCCGGCGAGGCCTGGGTCGTCAGGCTTCCCGACGCCGCCAGCCAGGCCCGGGCACTCGTCGTGCAGCCCGGGCACGCTGCGGCTCCGGCTGGCGAGCCCTTGTCGGCCTCCGCCTGGGAGTGGCTGGAGGTGTGCAGTGCCGTGCCGCGCATCACGGCAGCGACGGTGGAACAGTTCGTGCCGCAGATGATCAACCTGGAACTGGTGGGCGGCGTGAATTTCCAGAAGGGCTGCTACCCGGGGCAGGAAGTCGTGGCGCGCAGCCAGTATCGGGGCACGCTCAAGCGCAGGGCCTACCTCTACGAGGCAGATGCCCCGGCGCGGCCAGGCGACACGCTCGTCGCGGCGGACGACCCCGAGCAGCCGGCAGGCCTGGTGGCCCTTGCCGCCCCGGTGCCGGGACGCGAGTCGGGCTGGCTGGTGCTGGCCGAGACGAAGATTGCGGCCGCCGAAGGGTCGACGCTGCACCTGGGGGCCGCAGGCGGCCCGGTCTTGCGGCGCATCGCCCTGCCCTACCCGCTGCCGGCGGCCGGGTGAGGCGCCGGTGCACCGCTACGTGTACTACCGCGTGGCCCGGGAGCACCTGGCGCCGGTGCTGGAGACGGTGCGCGGGCATCAGCAGAGGTGGCAGGCCCGTTGCGCCGGGCTGCTCACCGAGCTCTACGTGCGCGACGACGATACCGAGCGGAACGGTCCCGCGACGGTGATGGAAGTGTGGCGCTGGGACGGGGGTCTCGAGAGCGCCCCGCTTGCCCCACCCTGGAGCGTCATCGAAGGCGAGGTGCTTGCCGCCACGCGCGCCTGGATGGCCGGCGATCGGCACGTGGAGCGCTTCGTTCGGGCTTGATCAGCCGAGCGCGCACCCCATGACGCGCACCGCGCTGCCTGCCGCGTCGGCAGTGCCGCTGGGACCGACCCCCGAGGAGTCGCCCACGGGCACGAAGCCCGCGGCGCCTGCCCAGCCGGTGAGGCTCGCCGGCACCACCATCCGCAGCGACTTCAACCCCCGCTCCCGGGCCGCAAGGGCCAGTGCCTGGACGACCCGCGTGCCCAGCCCCGCACCCCGGACCCCTTCGTGCACCTCCACCGCCTCGACCACGCCGCCCAGGCCCTCCGTGCGCAGGCGGCCGCTGGCGACGCGTACCCCCAGACGGTTGAGCACGCGGGCCTCGAGGCCCCCTGCCCGCTCGCGCGGCCCGGCCGGTGAGGGGGCGTCGTCGACCCGCTCGATGCGAACCATCTCCTCGCCCGCCTCGAACCCCGTCAGCACCGCGCGCAGCGCATCAGGCACCGGGCGCGACGTTTGCGTCGTCGGGTCCGCAAACACGTAGACGAGCTCGCCCGTGACGAGAGCCGCCTCGCCCCGGAACACCGTGGCTGCGAAGAGGAGGGACGAGTTGCCGATGCGCTGGCAGCGCATGCCGACCTCCAGCCGCTCGTCGTACCGGGCGGAGGCGTGGTACTCGAGCGTGGCCTTGCGCACGTAGAGGTCGCCCGCCAGCGCCTCCATCGTGTCGTGGTACGGCAGGGCCAGTTCGCGCCAGTAGCCGGCCACGGCCGTGTCCAGGTACATCAGGTAGTGGCCGTTGAAGACGATCTTCTGCAGATCGACCTCGGCCCAGCGTACGCGAAGCGGCTCGAAGAAGCGGAAGGACTCTCGGTTCATGGGTGCGTGGCGGGCCGATGCGCGCGACCAGCCCTGGCGGCGACAGGCACCATTTTTTCACGCTCCCCGTGCCGCTGCGGGCCGGGCGTACCTGGCCCCTCGGCGATCAGTGGTGGGTTCCGTCGAGGAACTGCTCGTCCTCGGTCGAGCCCTTGAGTGCGGCGGTGGAGGCCTCGCGCTCGATCGTGGTGGTCACGGCGTCGAAGTAGCCGGTTCCCACCTCGCGCTGGTGCTTGACAGCCGTGAAGCCCCGCTCGGCGGCCGCGAATTCCTTCTGCTGCAGCTCGACGAAGGCGCTCATGTTCTGCCGCGCGTAGCCGTAGGCGAGATCGAACATCGAGTAGTTCAGGCTGTGGAAGCCGGCTAGCGTGATGAACTGGAACTTGTAGCCCATGGCGCCGAGTTCGCGCTGGAACTTGGCGATCGTGGCATCGTCCAGGTTCTTCTTCCAGTTGAAGCTCGGGCTGCAGTTGTAGGCCAGCAGCTTGCCCGGGAACTTGGCGTGAATGGCGTCGGCGAAGCGCTTGGCGTAGGCCAGGTCGGGCTTGC
>JBDKFA010000170.1:0-6424 GCA_039798945.1 Pseudomonadota bacterium | reverse complement strand
AGTGCAACAGGATACTTGCGCCCTGCCCGCCATTCAGCCAGGACATCAACATGACCATCAACCGCCGTTCCAAGAACATCACCGAGGGCGTGGCCCGAGCCCCCAACCGCTCGATGTACTACGCCCTGGGCTACGAAGAAGGCGACTTCAAGAAGCCGATGATCGGCGTGGCCAATGGCCATTCGACCATCACGCCGTGCAACTCGGGCCTGCAGAAGCTCGCCGATGCTGCCGTGCAGGGGCTCAAGGAAGCGGGCGCGAATCCGCAGGTCTTCGGCGTGCCCACGATCAGCGACGGCATGTCGATGGGCACCGAGGGCATGAAGTACAGCCTCGTCTCGCGCGAGGTCATCGCCGACTGCGTCGAGACCTGCGTGGGCGGCCAGTGGATGGACGGCGTGGTGGTGATCGGCGGCTGCGACAAGAACATGCCCGGCGGCATGATGGGGATGCTGCGCGCCAACGTGCCCGCCATCTACGTCTACGGCGGCACGATCATGCCCGGCCACTACAAGGGGCAGGACCTCAACATCGTCAGCGTCTTCGAGGCCGTGGGCCAGTTCTCGGCGGGCCGAATGAGCGAGGAGGATTTCTGCGAGATCGAGCGCCGCGCCATCCCGGGCAGCGGCTCGTGCGGCGGGATGTACACGGCCAACACGATGTCCTCGGCCTTCGAGGCGCTCGGCATGAGCCTGCCTGGCTCCTCGACGATGGCCAACGTGGAAGAGGAGATCGTCGCCCACACGAAGGAAGCCGTACGCGTGCTCGTGGAGGCGGTGAAGGCGGACCTGAAGCCGCGCGACATCGTCACGCGCGAGTCGCTGGAGAACGCGGTGGCCGTGATCATGGCCACCGGCGGCTCCACCAACGCGGTGCTGCACTTCCTGGCGATCGCGCACGCGGCCGGCGTGCCCTGGTCCATCGACGATTTCGAGCGTGTGCGCCGCAAGGTGCCGGTGATCTGTGACCTCAAGCCCAGCGGCCGCTTCCTGGCCATCGACCTGCACCGCGCCGGTGGCATTCCCGCCGTGATGAAGGTGCTGCTGGACGCCGGGCTGCTGCACGGGCACTGCATGACCATCACCGGCAAGACGGTGGCCGAGAACCTCGCGAACGTGCCGCCGCTGCGCACCGAGCAGCAGGTCATCCGCCCGGTGAGCGACCCGATGTACGCGCAAGGCCACCTCGCGATCCTGAAGGGCAACCTCGCCACCGAGGGCTGCGTGGCCAAGATCACGGGCCTGAAGAACCCGGTCATCACGGGCCCGGCGCGGGTGTTCGACGACGAGCAGTCTGCGCTGGCCGCCATCATGGGCGGCAAGATCCAGGCCGGCGACGTGATGGTGCTGCGCTACCTCGGCCCCAAGGGCGGGCCGGGCATGCCCGAGATGCTCGCGCCCACCGGCGCGCTGATCGGCCAGGGCCTGGGCGAGAGCGTGGGCCTGATCACCGACGGGCGCTTCTCCGGCGGCACCTGGGGCATGGTCGTGGGCCACGTGGCCCCCGAGGCCTTCGAGGGCGGGCTGATCGCGCTCGTGCAGGAGGGCGACTCGATCACCATCGACGCGCACCAGCTGCTGCTGCAGCTCCACGTGGACGAGGCCGAGATCGCGCGCCGGCGCGCCGCCTGGCAACGGCCGGCGCCGCGCTACACGCGCGGGGTGATGGCGAAGTTCTACCGCAACGCCGCCAGCGCCAGCCGCGGCGCGGTGCTCGACGCGGATTGACGACGACGGCGGCGGGCCCGGCCCGCCCCCTCAACGGCCATCGGAAGCCGTGGGGTCCTCGCGCTGCACCCGCCGAGCAGGGCCCGGGCGCTGCCCGCCGGGTTCGGCGATGAGGGCGCGGCGGCGCTGCTCACGGCGGGACACCCAGCGGCTCATCTCGCGCTTGGAGGTGAACCCGGTGGCGTCCGCAAACATCCACCACAGCACCGTGACCGCGAAGGGCACGCACACCCACCACCAGGGCCACCCGGCCACGGGGTCGAACCCAGCCAGCTTCAGCGCGACGAGGAGTATGCCGATGACGAGCAGCCACACGATTCGAGGAGGCCTGGGTTCGCAGACCGGGAAATGCACCGATGGCGGGGATGTTACGCCAACGCCCGCGGGTGCGCCCGGGCCTTTCTCACGAAGGGCCCGTCACCACCAGGGGCGCCCGGGCGCGGGCGGGACAGGCCGGCTCCTGGGTGCAGCTGCCGCACTCGCCGCCGCCCTGATCAGCCCCCCGGCCCTGGCGAGCCCGGAGCTGGCGCAAGCCAGCCGCTGCATGGCCTGCCACCAGGTGGACCGCAAGGTCGTGGGCCCGGCCTTCCGCGAGGTGGGCCGGCGCTATGCGGGGCGGGCCGACGCGGCGCCGTGGCTCGCGCGCAAGATCCGCGAGGGGGGCAGCGGCGCCTGGGGGGTGGTGCCGATGGCTGCCAACCCACACGTGAGCGAAGCCGACGCGAAGCGGCTCGCGCAGTGGATCCTGACGCTGAAATGAGCCTGCGACGGCCTTGAGCCCCGGGGCCGCGGAAGCGGCCGGCCGAGGCCGTTCCGGCGGCTCAGTTCGTCTGCGCCAGCTGCTCGAGGATGGCCGGGTTCTCGAGTGTGGAGGTGTCCTGCGTGATCGTCTCGCCCTTGGCGATGGAGCGCAGCAGCCGGCGCATGATCTTGCCCGAGCGCGTCTTGGGCAGGTTGTCGCCGAAGCGGATGTCCTTGGGCTTGGCGATCGGGCCGATCTCCTTGGCCACCCAGTTGCGCAACTCGGCGGCGATCTTCTTGGCCTCTTCGCCCGTCGGGCGCGGGCGCTTGAGCACGACGAAGGCGCAGATGGCCTCGCCGGTGGTCTCGTCCGGGCGGCCGACCACCGCAGCCTCGGCCACGAGCTCGGTGCAGCTCACCAGCGCCGACTCGATCTCCATCGTGCCCATGCGGTGGCCCGAGACGTTGAGCACGTCGTCGATGCGTCCGGTGATGGTGAAGTAGCCGCTGTCCTTGTCGCGGATCGCGCCGTCGCCGGCGAGGTAGTAGCCCTTCAGCTCGGGCGGGTAGTAGCTCTTCTTGAAGCGCTCGGGGTCGCCCCAGATCGTGCGGATCATGCTCGGCCAGGGCTTCTTCACGACGAGGATGCCGCCCTGCCCGTTGGGCACGTCGTTGCCCGTCTCGTCGACGATCGCGGCCTGGATGCCCGGGAAGGGCAGCGTGCACGAGCCCGGCACCAGCGGCGTGGCCCCGGGCATGGGGGTGATCATGTGGCCACCGGTTTCCGTCTGCCAGAAGGTGTCGACGATCGGGCAGCGCCCGCCGCCCACGTGGGCGTGGTACCACTCCCAGGCGGCCGGGTTGATGGGCTCGCCCACCGAGCCGAGGATGCGCAGGCTCGAGAGGTCCGAACGCTTCGGGTGCACGGCCTCGTTCGACTCGGCCGCCTTGATGAGGGAGCGGATGGCCGTGGGCGCCGTGTAGAAGACCGTGACGCGGTGCTTCTCGATCATCTGCCAGAAGCGCCCGGCGTCCGGGTAGGTGGGCACGCCCTCGAAGACGATCTCGGTGCCGCCGAGCGCCAGCGGCCCGTAGGTGATGTAGGTGTGGCCCGTGACCCAGCCGATGTCGGCCGTGCACCAGAAGATGTCGTCGGGCTTGAGGTCGAAGGTCCACTTCGTGGTGAGCGCCGCGTGCAGCAGGTAGCCGCCGGTGGCGTGCTGCACGCCCTTGGGCTTGCCGGTGGAGCCGCTGGTGTAGAGCAGGAAGAGCGGGTGCTCGGCCTCGACCCACTCGGGCTCGCAGTGCGCGCTCTGGCCAGCGGTGAGCTCGTGCATCCACTGGTCACGCCCGGCCTGCCAGGCGACGTTGCCGCCGGTGCGGCGGTAGACGATCACATCTCGGATGCTGCCGGTGCCGGGCATCGCGAGCGCCTCGTCGACGATCGCCTTCAGCGGCAGGTGCTTGCCCCCGCGCGCCTGCTCGTCGGCGGTGATGACCATCACGGCGCCGGCGTCCTCGATGCGGTCGCGCAGGCTCTGCGCGGAAAAGCCGCCGAAGACCACCGAGTGCGTGGCGCCGATGCGCGCGCAGGCCTGCATCGCGGCCACGCCCTCCACGCTCATGGGCATGTAGATGACGACGCGGTCGCCCTTCTTCACGCCGCGCGCCTTCAGCGCGTTGGCCAGGCGGCTCACACGCTCGAGCAGCTCGCGGTAGCTGACCTTGGTGACCGTACCGTCGTCGGCCTCGAAGATCAGGGCCGTCTTGTCGGCGAGGCCGCGCTCGATGTTGCGGTCCAGGCAGTTGTAGGAGACGTTGAGCGTGCCGTCCTCGAACCAGCGGTAGAAGGGGGCGTTGCTCGCGTTCAGCACCTTCGTGAAGGGCGTCTTCCAGGTGACGAACTCGCGTGCGAGGCGGGCCCAGTAGCCCTCGTAGTCGGCCTCGGCTTCGGCACACAGGGCGCGGTAGCCCTCCATGCCCGAGACGGCGGCCTGCTGAGCGAGGGCGGCCGGGGGCAGGTAGGTGTTCAGCGGGGTGGCGTCGCTGGCCATGAGGGTCTCCTGGGAGTTGTTCGTGTGAGCAACGGGAGGAGGCCAGGCGTGGCCACGCTCGCCGCTGCGGCCTGTACGCTACGAAGAGGCTCTGACGGTCGCCTTACTCTGCAGTTGGCCAACCCGACATCTTGCGCCGCCTACAATCCTCCGCATCAGGGTTCTCCCGTACCATCTCGCCACGGGGCCAGGCCGGCGTCCGACGCGCTCCCGGCCTGCCACCCGACCTCCCCCGATCCGCACCACGAGGGCCCACCATGGGACTGCCCGACACACCCACCACCCCCAGCGCCCCCGCACGGCTGACCGGTCTGCAGCGCTTCATCTTCGCCAGCCGCTGGCTGCAGCTGCCGCTGTACGTCGGGCTGATCCTGGCTCAGGGGGTGTACGTCTACCACTTCTGGGTGGAGCTCGTGCACCTGATCGAGGCCGCCTTCGGCAGCCAGACGGCGCTGGCCCAGCTCGTCACGAGCATCGGCTACAAGGCCGCGCCGATCAAGGACGCCGCCGGCGCCATCGTCGGCTACGAGCCGATCAAGGCGCTCAACGAGACGATCATCATGCTCGTGGTGCTGGCGCTGATCGACGTGGTCATGATCAGCAACCTGTTGATCATGGTCATTATCGGCGGCTACGAGACCTTCGTCTCGCGCCTGAACCTGGAAGGCCACCCCGACCAGCCCGAGTGGCTGAGCCACGTGAACGCCTCGGTGCTGAAGGTCAAGCTGGCCACCGCGATCATCGGCATCAGCTCGATCCACCTGCTCAAGCCCTTCATCACCGCGGCCAACTACGAGGACACGGTCCTGTTGTGGCAGACGGTGATACACATCGCCTTCCTGTTCTCGGCACTGGCCATCGCGCTGGCCGACCGGCTGATGACGCCTGGGGGCAAGGGTTCGGGCCACTGAGCGTGGTGCGCCCGGTGCGGCCGGCGCGATGCGCGGCCACCCGGTCCGCGCCGCGCCGATCAGGTCTCGGGCTGCCTGGGCGGGACTTCAGCCCGCGACGGCGCGCGCAGGTGCAGCGCAGCCTGCGCGAGCAGGCTGGCCGACACCGGGGCGGTGATGAACACGAACGCCGTGATCAGCAGCTCGTGCAGCCCGAAGCTGCCGAGCGCAGCCTTGGCCAGCAGGCTGGCGAGCAGCACCCCGCCAATGCCCAGCGTCGTGGCCTTGGTGGGCGCGTGCAGCCGCATGTAGAAGTCCGGGAAGCGCACGAGGCCCACCGCCCCGACGAGCGCGAAGACCCCGCCGGCCACCAGCATCGCCGCGATCGCCACCTGCCAGCCCAGGTGCAGTTCATCGAACATCGTCGTCATCCTCCGCCGACCGCGCCCATGACGGGCCTGCCCTCACTCGATCACATTGCCCCGGCTCACGTAACGCGCCAGCGCCACGGTGGAGACGAAGCCCAGCAGCGCGATCAGCAGCGCCGCCTCGAACAGCAGTTCCCCGCCCCAGAGGAGGTCGAGCACGATCACGAGTGCGGCCGCGTTCACGTACAGGGTGTCCAGGGCGAGCACCCGGTCCACCGGCAAAGGCCCGCCCAGCAGCCTCCAGCCGCACAGCAGCATGGCCAGGCCCAAGGCACCGGCCGCGAACCACAGCGCCCACTCGACGAGCATCAGCCCTCTCCTTCGAAGATGCGGCGCAGTGGCGCCTCGTAGCGCGTGCGGACCTGCTCGACGAGCGCCTGCGGGTCATCGAGGTCCAGCGCGTGCACGAGGATCTCCCAGCGTTCGTCGTCGACCACGCACGAGACGGTGCCGGGCGTGGTCGTGATGATCGCCGCGAGCAATGTGGCCGCGGTCGGATGTCGCGTGTGCAGCGGCACGCGCACCCAGGCCGGGCGCGGGCGCGAGCGCGGGTCGAGCACGATACGGGCGACGACGATGTTGGA
>JBDKFA010000169.1:0-61153 GCA_039798945.1 Pseudomonadota bacterium | reverse complement strand
CGTGTCAGCCCGTGGGTGTTGCGCTGCGGGCCGTACACCAGCTGGTGGCCCCGGGCGTCGGCCTGGCGGTCGCCGATGCCCCCCGGCTTGCCGTCCATCAGGGGCGGCCCGCCGCGGGGGGCCACGTCCATGAAGCGGTGGAAGAGCCACTTCTTGAGCGCGCCGGCGTCTTCCATGCGGATCATCACGCTCGTGAGCAGGCCCTCGAACACACGCGGCGGGGCGAAGTAGTAGGTGGGGCCGATCTCCTTGAGGTCGATCATCACCGTGCCGGCCGACTCGGGGCAGTTCACGACGTAGCCGCAGGCGAGCCATTGGGCATAGCTGAAGATGTTCTGCCCGATCCAGGCCGGCGGCAGGTAGGCGAGCACCTCCTCGCGCTCGGTGAGGCGGTCGAAGCGCGCGCCAGCCGATGCCCGGTCCAGCAGCGAGGCGTGCGTGTGGACGACGCCCTTGGGGTTGCCGGTGGTGCCCGAGGTGAAAAACATCGCGGCGACGTCCTCTGCTCGAGCCTTGCCGACCTCGGCCTCGAAGAAGCCGGGGTGGGACTTCGCGTGGGCGCGTCCGGCCTCTGCCAGCACGTCCAGCGCGGCCAGGCCCGGCGCGTCGTAATTGCGCAGCCCGCGGTCGTCGTCGTACCAGATGTGCGCGACCTGCGGGCAGTGCTCGCGCACCTCCAGCATCTTGTCCACCTGCTCCTGGTCCTCGACGATCGCGAAACGCACCTCGGCGTTGTTGATCGGGAACACGAACTCGGCGCTCACGGCGTCCTGGTACAGGGGCACGGGAATGCCGCCGAGCGACTGGGCAGCGAGCATGGCGGCGTACAGCCGGGGCCGGTTCTCGCCGATCACGACGATGTGGTCACCGCGCTGCAGGCCCGCCGCCGCCAGGCCGCCGGCCATCTCGCGCACGAGCGTGAGCAGCGCCTGCCAGGAGGTGGTCTGCCAGATCCCGAATTCCTTGAGCCGCAAGGCGGCCGCCTGCGGCCGCTTGGACGCATGCTCGAGGAGCAGGCTCGGGAACGTCGCGCTCACGGTGGTCTCCTGGTGGCGTGCGAAGGGCCATCGTCTTGGCCGAGGCCCGTGCGCACCTTGATCTGCCGCGGATTCTGGTGGGAGGGTTTGACGCCGTGTTGTCTTTCGGAAGACAATTGCAGGGTTCACCCTCTCAGGCGTTTCCCGCATGACTGTTCCGGTGACCCCGCACCGCACGCCGTTGCGGGCGCGCTCGCGTGCCCCGCGCGAAGACGAACTCGGGGGTGTGCCCTGGTTGCCCGTGCTCGAGGAGCCCTGGCGCCGCCGCGCCCTGGAGGACCTGCAGGTCGTGGAGGTCGAGGCCGGCGAGGTGATCTGCCGCGCCGGCCGCCCGGCCACCTTCTGGCTGGGGCTGGTGGACGGCTTGCTGAAGATGAGCAACGACAACCCGCTCGGGCTGGCCATCACCTTCACCGGTATCCCGCCCGGGGGCTGGTTCGGTGAAGGCACGCTGCTCAAGCGCGAGCCTTACCGCTACAACATCCAGGCGCTGCGGCGCAGCCTGGTGGCGGGCTTGACGGTCGACACCTTCGAGTGGCTGCTCGACCGCAGCTTCGGCTTCAACCGCCTCGTGATGCACCAGCTCAACGAGCGGCTGGGCCAGTTCATCGCCGCGCGCGCGATCGATCGTCTGAATCAGCCTGACCAGCGCGTGGCGCGCTCGCTGGCGGCGCTGTTCCACCCGACGCTGTACCCAGGCGTGGGCAGGCTGCTGCGCATCACCCAGCAGGAACTGGGATACCTGGTCGGCCTGTCGCGCCAGCGGGTGAACCGCTCGCTGTGCACGCTCGAGCAGGAGGGGGTGATCGCGGTCGAGTACGGTGGCGTGCGGGTGCTGGACCTGGAGCGGTTGCGCCACTACGGCGCACCCTGAGGGCGCATGGCGCGCCTCTAGCGGTTGGCCACGCCTGCCGCCACGTGCCCGGCCGGCACATGCGCCGCGGCCGAGTCCACATGGCCGGTCTGGTCGTCGAAGAAGAAGTCGGGCTCGAACTCGCGCAGGAACTCGCCCTTGGCCAGGCCGCCGAGGAACATCGCCTCATCGACCTCGATGCGCCAGTCCATCAGGGTGCGGATCGCGCGCTCGTGCGCCGGGGCACTGCGAGCGGTGACGAGGGCGGTGCGGATGCGCATGGTCTCCGACCCGGCGTGCTGCAGGCGCTGCAGGGCCTCCAGCAGGGGCTTGAACGGCCCAGGCGCCAGCGGGGTCAGCGAGTGCGCCTGTTCGTGGTCCCGGAAGGCGTCCAGCCCAGCACGGCGGTACACGCGCTCGGCCTCGTCGGAAAACAGCACCGCGTCGCCGTCGAAGGCGATGCGCACCTCGTGCGGGTGGTCTTCCCGGGCACGGGCGCTGTGCGGGTAGACGCGTGCAGCCGGTACGCCCGCTTCGAGGGCGCTGCGCACGTCGGCATCGTTGGCCGACAGGAACAGGTGGGCGTCCAGCGGGCGCAGGTAGCGCCACGGGCTCTGGCCACGCGTGAAGACGCCGCGCTCGATCGGCAGCCGGTAGTGCTGGCAGGAGCGAAACACGCGCATGCCGGAGACGGGGTCGTTGCGCGAAAGGATCACGACCTGCACGAGCGGCGCCTCGCGCGGCAGGCCGGCGTTGAAGGCGAGCAGCTTGTTGACGAGCGAGAAGGCCACGCCTGGGCGGGCCGGCTGGTCCAGACGCTGCAGTTGCAGCTGCATGTAGGCGCGGTCGTCCGCAGCCTCGAAGAGGCGGTTCTCCTCCTCGAAGTCGAAGAGCGCGCGCGAGGAGATCGCGACGACGAGCTGGCCTTCGAGGCTGGCGGGCATGGTCGCTCAGGCGCAGCGGCTGGCGCAGGCGGTCACGGCACGAACCTCGCAGGGGCGCGGCGTGGGACGGTGTGGGGCTGGGCGAGTCACTTGATCCAGGTGTTCATCTGGATGATCGGCAGCAGCACGGCCAGCACGATGATCATCACGACCACACCCATGCCGACGATGAGCAGCGGCTCGAGTATGGTGGCCACCGCCATCGCGCGGCGCTGAACCTCGGAGGACAGCTGTCCGGCGGCGCGTTGCAGCATCAGCGGGAGCTGGCCCGTCTGCTCGCCTAGACGTGCGAACATCGGCAGCAGGCCCGGGAATCGTTGCTTGGATGCCAGCGCCGAGCCCAGCGGCGCACCCTCGCGCACCTGCACCAGCGCGTCCATGGCATCGGCGCGCATGGCCCGGTTGGCCAGCGTCTCGGCAGCCGCCTGCAGTGCACGCAGGATCGGCACCCCTGCCCCGGCGAGCATCGCGAGAGTGCCCGCAAAGCGTGCAGCGTTGTACCCGCGGGCGAGCCTGCCCACCAGCGGCAGCGTGAGCAGCGCCGCATCGCTGCGCAGCCGGAAGGCCTCGCCGCGGCGCAACAGCACGAACGCCACCGTGCCGGCACCCAGGCCCAGCAGCACGATCCAGCCCCACTGGCGCACGAAGCTGCTCAGGGCCAGCATGCCCAGCGTGAGCAGTGGCAAGGCCTGGCGCGAGGTCGTGAACACGCTGGCCACCTGCGGCACCACATAGGTGACGAGGAAGATCACGATCAGCAAGGCCACCACCGAGACGATGGCCGGGTAGAGCATCGCCCCGATGAGCTTGGCCCGCAAGGCGAGCCGGGCCTCGAGGTCGTCGGCCAGCCGCTCGAGCACGGTGCCCAGTGCGCCACTGCTCTCCCCGGCTGCCACCACGGCGCGGTAGATCTCGTCGAACTCGCGCGGGGCGCTGCCGAGCGCCTGGGCGAAGGGGCTGCCGGCGTTCACCTCGCTCTTGATGTGGGCGATGAGCTCGCGCTGGCGAGGGTCCTCCGACTCGTCGGCGAGCACGCTGAGCGCGCGCTCCAGAGGCAGGCCCGAGCCGACCAGGCTCGCGATCTGGCGTGTCCAGACCGCCAGCGCGGCGGCGCTGAAGATGCGGCGCGACCATGTGCTGCGGGCGGCGCCTTCGGCCGGCGCCGTGACGGCCGACACCGCCAGCGGCACGAGTGCGCGCGCGCGCAACGCCGAGCGCGCAGCCCGGGCGTTGTCGGCCTCGAGCAGGCCCGAGGTGCTGCGCCCGGCGGCATCCAGGGCCTCGTAGCGGAAGGCTGGCATGACAGCTCAGACCCGATGTGGCTGCACCGTCACTCGCGCGTGACCCGCAAGACCTCCTCCAGGGAGGTCAGGCCTTCGGCCACCAGGCGCTCGCCGTCCTCGCGCATCGAGCGCAGGCCTGCCGCACGTGCGCCGATGGCGAGGTCGGCCTCCGAGGCGCGGTTGTGGATCAGGGAGCGCATATGGTCGTCGGCCACCACCATGAGCTCGTACACGCCGGTGCGGCCCTTGTAGCCGCTGTGGCCGCAGGCCTCGCAGCCCACCGCATGCCAACGCCCGGAGCTGCTGGCACGCTTGCACTGCGCGCACAGCTTGCGCACCAGGCGCTGGCCCATCACGCCGAGCAGCGTCGAGCTCACCAGGAACGGCTCCACTCCCATGTCGATGAGGCGGGTGACCGCGCTCGGTGCGTCGTTGGTGTGCAGCGTGGCGAGCACCAGGTGGCCGGTGAGCGACGCCTGGATGGCGATCTGGGCGGTCTCGTGGTCACGGATCTCGCCGATCATGATGACGTCCGGGTCCTGGCGCAGGATCGCGCGCAGCGCGCTGGAGAACGTGAGGTCGATGCGCGGGTTGACCTGCGTCTGGCCAATGCCAGGCAACTCGTACTCGACGGGGTCCTCGACGGTGAGGACGTTGGTGGTCGTGAAGTCCAGCGTCTGCAACGCCGCGTACAGAGTGGTGGACTTGCCCGACCCGGTGGGACCGGTGACGAGCACGATGCCGTGCGGTTGCTGCACGAGGGCCTTGAAGCGCGCGAGCACCTGCCCGCTCATGCCCAGGCTCTCGAGCGTGAACTTCCACTCTCCCTTGTCGAGCAGCCGCAGCACGGCGCGCTCGCCGTGCGCCGATGGGAGGGTGGACACACGCACGTCCACCGCGCGGCCGCCGATGCGCAGCGAGATGCGGCCGTCCTGCGGCAGGCGCTTCTCGGCGATGTCGAGCTCGGCCATGATCTTCAGCCGCGAGATGAGAGCAGCATGCAGCGCGCGATTGGGCTGCACCACCTCGCGCAGCGTGCCGTCGACGCGAAAACGCACCGAGGAACTGCGTTCGTAGGGCTCGATGTGCACGTCGCTCGCGCCGTCCTGGATGGCCTGGGTGAGCAGCGCGTTGAGCATGCGGATGATCGGTGCGTCGTCGGCGGACTCCAGCAGATCCTCCACCGCGGGCAGGTCCTGCAGCAGCCGTGAGAGGTCGACTGCGCTCTCGACTTCGCCGACCACCGCGGCGGCACTCGACTCGCCACCCGAGTAGGCGCTGGCGATGCGTCGTGCAAGGCTGGCCGCGGGTTCCTGCTCGACGGCATCCAGTGCGTACAGCCGCTGCACCTCGCCTACCGCACCCAGCCCCGCGCCTTCGGCGGCGTACAGCACCAGGCGCTCGCCATCGTCCTGCAGCAGCACCTCGCTGGCCTTGGCGAAGGTGTAGGGAAGCGGGTATCGGGTGGCCACTGCAGCTGCCGGTGCGAAGGGTGATCAGGGCTGGCGGACCGGCTCGGCGGCTGGCCCGGCAGGCGCGCCGGCTGGGCTGGACGGCGCAGCAGGCCTGGGCGCGCCCCCACCTGGCGCACTGCTGCCGGCCGGGGGCAGCACCGGGTTGCCGGGGATCGGCACCAGCGGGCTGGTCTCGGGCTGCGAGGCCTGCTGCTGCGCCCGGATCAGGTCGTAGCGGTCCAGGGTGAGGCGCTCGCCGCTGGCGGCGTCGCGCAGCACGACCGGGCGCAGGAAGACCATCAGGTTGGTGCGGTTCTTGGAGCGGCTCTCGCTGCGGAAGAGCCCGCCCACCACGGGCAGGTCGCCCAGCAGCGGAACCTTGGAGCGCGACTCGACGAAGCGGTCCTCGATGAGGCCACCCAGCACGATGATGCCGCCGTCATCCACCACGACGTTCGACTCGATCTGGCGCTTGTTCGTGGAGGGTCCCGCGTTGGAGGTGCCGGGTGCGACCTTCTCGCTGACGCTCGAAGACTCCAGGTAGATGGACATGCGCACGGTGCCGCCCTCGCCGATCTGCGGGCGCACGCGCAGCGTGAGGCCCACGTCCTTGCGCTCGATCGTCTGGAACGGGTTGATCGAGGTCGAGCTCCCGCCCGTGTTCGTGAACTGGCCCGTGATGAAGGGCACGTTGCTGCCCACCACGATCTTGGCCTCCTCGTTGTCCAGCGTGATCTGGTTCGGGGTGCTGATGATGTTGGTGTTGGTCTGGCTTTGCAGCGCGCGCGCGATGGCCGCCAACGCATAGGTGCCGCCGAAGTTGCGGATCAGGCCGATGTTCAGGCCTTCGGGCAACTGGGCCTTGCCCGCGAGCGCGCCGGTTTGGAGGCTGATGATGTTGCCCCCGCCCGTGTTGAAGTTGGTGCCGCCGGCCAGCAGGTTCGAATCACCCCGGTTGCCGAGGATGCCTTGCCACTGGAAGCCGAAGTCTGCCGCGTTGTCGCCCGAGACCTCGACGATCATGCTCTCGATGTAGACCTGCGCGCGGCGCGTGTCGAGCTGGTCGATCATCGCGCGCACCTGTCGGTACAGCGGCTCGGGCGCCGTGATGATCAGCGAATTCGTCGCGGGGTCGGCCTGCACGAAGCCGCCGGTGGACGGGGCAGCGGCACCGCTGATGGGTGCGGTCGCCTGCGGCGACGCTGCGCCCGGCTGGCCACCCGCTGCGCCTGCCGGTGTGGGCGTGGGCTGAATGCCCGATCCACCGCCCCCACCGCCGCCGCCCGCACTTCCGCCCGAGCCCGGAAAGGCCGCGCGCAGCACGGTGGCCATGCGGGTGGCATCGGCGTTCTTCAGGTGAACGACCCAGATGTTCCCGCCCGGCCCGCTGCCCGGCGTCGGGCGGTCGAGCTTCTGAATCGCCGCAAGGATGGAAGCCAGGCGTGCAGCGTTGGGCGCCCGCACCAGCAACGAGTTGCTGCGCGGCTCCGGGACGATCGTGCTGGCGGCCCCCGCTGCACCGGGCACGCCCGGCACGACCTGCGTGGGGGCGCTTCCCGCGTCGGTCAGGCGCTGCACGAGCGGGGCGATGTCCAAGGCCAGCGCATGCTTCAGGGGCACCACCTCGAAGTCGGTCTGGGCGGGCTGGTCGAGCGCCGCGATGATGCGTGCGATGCGCTGCAGGTTGTCGGCGTAGTCGGTGATGACGAGCGCGTTGGACCCCGGGCTGGCGTTGATGGTGTTGTTGGCGCTGATCAGCGGGCGCAGCACCGTCACCAGGTTGTTCGGGTTTTCGTAGCGCAGGTTGAAGATCTGCGTGAGGATCTGGTCACCCCGCACCGGAACTTCGCCCACGGCGACCGTGCCGGCCTGGAGCTTGGCATCCGCCTCGGGCACGACCTTCAGCAACCCGCCACTCTCGACCATCGAGAAGCCCAGGCCGCGCAGAGCCGACAGGTAGTTCAGGTAGGCCTCGCGGATGGTCAGCGGCTGTTCGCTGTAGACCGTGATCGTGCCCTTGACGCGTGGATCCACCGCGATCTGGCGCTGGATCATCGCTGCGAAGGCGCGCGTGACGGCTTCGACGTCGGCATTCACGAAGTTCACGGTCACGAGCGTGCGCGAACGCAGCGTCGGGCTGTGTCCGGCCCCGGCGGTGGCAGCCCGCCCCTCCGGGGCCGGCGCGGCGGCCGGCTGTGACCATGCCGCCGGCGGTACGGCCAGGCTCACGGACAGGGCGCCGGCCGTCAGCCGGGACCGCAGACGCAGGGTCTTCATGCTCATCCGATGGAAATCACCGAGCGCGCGCCATTGCGGCGCCCGATGACGTTCAGGAGATTGTTCAAGACGGCTTCGGAGCCTTCGGAGGCCGAGGCCTCGCCGGTGAAGCGCAGCCGAGAGCCCGTCCACTGACCGCTGCCGCTGAGCTGCAGCGGGCCGCGCGTGGTCGCCAGGGACATCACCGGCACGTCTGCGGCGGCGGCCCCGCCGGAGACGACCAGCTGGTAGCTGCCGAGGGTGTCGATGGCCACGATGCGTGAGCCCACGTCGATGAAATCGAACTGCACGCTGCCCTGCATGCGCAGCCGCCCCTGGACCCACTCCACCGCCGCGCCCGGGCTCGAAATGCGCACGTTGCCGCTCAGCTGCAAGGTGTTGAAGGGCGTACCCAGCCCTGCCAGCCATGCAGCCGGCCAGGTGCCCAGGCCGGCAGGAGAGGGCACGAGCGCCAGACTCCAGGTGCCCAGGCCTGCACGGGGCCGCACCACCACGGGCGCGGCCAGGCAGCACGGATGCTGCAGCCGAAGTTCGGGCTTCAGCCCGGACCACCCCCAGCTCCATTGCAGTCGGCCAGGCAGGGCCGAGGCGTCACGGCTGCCCGGCCCTCCCGTGAGCATCAGCACGGCGCTTCCCGACCACACCGAGCCTCGAGCGTCCACCAGCTGCGTCCGCGTGTCGGTGGCGGCTGAAAGCGCTGCAGCCAACCATACGGCAGGCGTGAACATGACCATGCCGAACCCCAGCCCGACGCATGCTCCCGCAGCTGCCCAGACCCAGGCGGCCCGGCGCTTGCGCACCCACGCGGCGCTGGCGAGAGTGGAATCGGCAAAGACCGTGGTCGGCCGCGCAGCCCGCCGCCGGCCGGGGCCGCGCGGGCGCGTGCCGCGCTGCAGGCGTGGCAGGAACTGCAGGCTCGAGAGCCTGGGCATCCTGGGCAGGGCGGGCAGCTTCATGGGGTGGCCGGAATCGCAACCGTCACGGTACCCGAAAAACCGGCCCCGGCCTGCATCAACTGCACGTCCACGGGCCTTGCGCGTGCGCCGGAGCGTGCCTCGGCCAGCCAGGCCCGAAGCGCTTGCGGCGGCACGGCCTCGAGCGTCAGCACGGCGCGATCGGCCTGCACCGCCAGGCGCGCACCAGGACCGAGGCGTTGCGTGGCGGCCTGCAGGGCTTCGGAGGCCTGTGCCGCCGATGGGGGCGGCGACTGACGCAACTCACGCACCTCGGCGGCCAGCCGGCGCATCGTGAGCGTCTGCCCGTCCAGCGCATCGAGCTGGGCGGGCGCGCGCTGGAGCGTTCGCCATGCGGGCTGGATGCCCACCGCCCACAGCAGCGCCACCACCAGCACGCCAGCGGCCGCGCCCACGAGGGTCTTCTCGCGAGGGGCCAGTGCGTTCCATCGGGCAAGCCCGGCGGACCACGCCGGCACGCGCGACAGCCACCCGGCCGCCCCGGAGGACAGCCCGTCCGTTGAAGCCGCGCGGCGGTTCATGGCGCGGCCCCGGGCGTGGCGGGGCGGGCCTGCACGATGATGCGGCCCGGGCTCGCCTGGACGGCATAGCCCAACGGGCGCAGCCGGTCGGCGAAGCCACGGGTGTCGTCCTCGGTCCAGCCCATCACGACCAGGCTGAGCTGGCCCGGTTCGAACCGCAGCCCCTGTACAGGCGGCTGGCCTGCGGGCCAGGCCGTCGCGGCGGCCGAGAGCATCGGCTCGATGTCGTTGTCCCCGGGTCGGCCTGCAGCAGCGCGCAGCGCGTCCGTCTCGCGCTGCATCTGCAGCGGTGCATCGACCACGAGGCGTACCTGCGGGTGCGCGGCCTGCAGCACCTGCACCTGCTCCTGGCGCCGTTCAGCCAGGGCTTGGCGCTGTGCCCAGGCCCAGGCATTCAGGCCGATCAGGTGCACCGCCGCGAGCCCGGCCAGGCCCAGGCGTGCGGGACGCCAAGCCGGACTCCTGAGGTGCTTGAGCGCATCGCGCCACGCTCGGCTCCACATCCGCCGGGGTGCCAGGTCGAATTGGCGCAGGTTCCACAGCGAGCGCGTGGCCTGGAGTGCGAGCTCCGCATCGCCCACCGTGTGCACCGGGCTTTCGAGCCAGGCCTCTGCAGCGGCGGCCACGCGCGCATGGGCGGTCCAGCGCAGCGGCGACTCCGCCAGGCTGCGTACGAGCGCCTTGGCCAGGCTGCCGGCCAGGGGCATGCACGCCATGCCGCCCTCGTAGGCCAACGCGAGGAAGGGCTCGGGCTCGGCGTCCGGGCGCGCCACGCCCTCGAAGAAGTGGGCCTGGGTCGAGTCGCCCGGCCAGAGGGCAGGCACGACGCGTTCCACCGCGAGGCCGGCTGTCTCCAGCGCCGTGACGTGCTGCAGCAAAGCCGCGCGGTCGGTGACGGCCACCCAGGTCGGCTCGCCGGCGCGAAACTCGGGAGGCAAGGCCAGGTGCACGGTCTCGGGCTCTGCCAGCAGAGCTTCCTCGAGCAGCCCGCCGAGCGCGGCCCGCAGCTTGCCAGGGGGAGCCTTCGGCAGCGTCAGCTGGTGCCAGCTGACATCCCGTGGGTCGAGCACCGCCACGACGCCGTCGGCACGTGGCAGCAACGCAGCTTGGGAGCGGCCCTGGTCCGACAGGTGCACGCCGTCCTCGCTGAGCGCCCAGACGAACTCCCCGGGCGTGCCTGACCCGCCGCCCGCTTCCGGTCGGGCGGCCAGGCGCTCCCTGGGAGGAAGCATGACGACGAGCACAGCCATGGGCGGGATTGTCGGGCCAGTCAAGGCACGCCCGTGTGCGCGTTCACCCGTTCCCGGTGATGCGTGATGAGCTGGTCACCGGCACGCTCCACCAAGGATCGTTCCTCGACCACCCGCTCATCCAGGCGCAGCCGACCACTCACCTCGAAGAAGGACGTGGCGACGGCCACGCCGCGCTTGTCGATCGGGAACTCCGGCCCGAGCAGGACGCGGGCCTTTTCGAGGGAGTCGAAGGGTTGCGCCTGCCGGGCCTGGACCAGCCGCTCGGCCGTACCCCGATCGATGCCCAGGACCGCGGCAAGGGCTTCGCGCGAGGCGGTGTTCAGGTTGAGCATCGTCGGCTTGGGGAGCACGTCCACCACGGGCCGCAGTGCCTGCAGCGTGGCGGCATCCAGGCCGAGTCGGGACAGGTGCTCGAAACGCTGCACCGGCAACGGGGCGTCGGCCTCGTCGTTGGCGCCAGCGGTGGCTCGCCACGATGCTTCCAGGCCGCGTGCCAACCGCGTGCCCACGGCCGGTGCGGCGCCCACCGCGTCACACAGTCGGGCGAGTTTCTGCACCTCTTCCACCTGCAGCTTGCCGTCGGCCACCAGGTTGCGCAGGTTGTAGCGCGACTGGGCATCGACGATCCGGCCCGACAGGAACGCCTCCGGGCCGCCGTCGGCGTTGTTGTCGCGGTCGGCCGCGAGGAAGCTCGACAGGCGCGCCTCGGCCAGTGGCGTGGCCCAGGGCTCGCCGAGGTGGTCCACCGGCGGGCGTCCGCCCGAGCGATCCGCGCGCCCGTCTTCACGCAGGATCAGCAACGACCAGTCCAACGCCCCTGCCAGTATCCAGGCCGCCTGGGTGCGACCGCGTTCGGCGGACTCGACCTGCACCGCTCGCCACTGCTGCCACAGCATGCCTGCAGCCAGCGTCGTGACGAGGGCGACGATGACCATCGCCAGCAGCAAGGCGGAGCCCTGGGCACGGGCGCGCGTCCGGCTGTGATCCGGGCCGGCGCTCGGCATCATGGCCCTTGAGGCGCGAGCAGGACATCGCGTGTGAGCGTGCCTGCCGCAAGGGCGAGCACCAGGCGCACGCCATTGGGCAGCTGCTCGCGCGTCGCGGCGCCTGCACCGGAGGCGGCCTGCCCGGGCGGAGCGGCGACATCGCCGCTGGACTGCGCATTGGACCACCCGTTGCCGCGCCAGAAGTACACCTGCACTGCCGATGGACCCTCGAGGACGCGCAGGGTACCCGGCTCGTCACCGACGAGCTGCTGGCTGCGCAGCCACTGCTGCCGCAGCTCGGCCACGCTTGCCGATGGTGGTGCCGCCCACCTCCACCAGGAGCCGGCGCGCAGTGTCCAGGCCACGACCTGGGCGCCGCGCTCGTGGCGCCGCGTGAGACGCAGCGTCGCACCGTCGAAGGCCAGGGGCGGCACCACTGCGGTGTCCTCGAGCTGCTGCAGGTCGTGCTCCCACTGCGCGATGGCGGTGTTCAGCCGCAGCGTGCGCTCGCCCGCTTCCTGACTGGCCGCGCGTGACCGGCTGATCCCGTCGACCCCTCGCCAGGCCATGGCCGCGATCACGGCCATGATGGACAACCCCACCAGCAGTTCCACGAGGGTGAAGCCGGCCGCCTGCGCAAGGCGCGCCGGACGCCGGACAGCAGGCGGATGCGGCATCGGCTCAGTACCTTCCGACGACCGTGGACACGGTCAGAAGCGCACGTCCGTCCTCCAGCGACACGGTGGCGTCCACGCGCCTGAAATTCGGGTTCGGGGTCGGCCGCACCCGCAGTTCTCCGCGGTAGCGGCGGCCCAGCTGCTCGCAAGCGAACTCGGTGTCGCCCGTGCCCGGGAATCGTTTGCCCAGCCGCAGTTCCGCGAGCTGGTTGTCCGCACACCACTGCGCCGCGGACACGTCGGCCAGGCGGGCCGTGTTGTCGGTGACCGCACCGGCTGCGCGCAGGCCGGCTGCCAGGGCCGTGGCCACGATCGCCAGCGCCACCAGCACCTCCACCAGCGTGAAGCCATGCCCGGCCGAGTGCGGCGGCGCGGCCAGCACGCGCGACGACAGGTGCACGGCTGGACGAGGCGTCATTCGGCCGCCCAGGAAAACGGGGCCAGGCCATCGGTGGCCAGCACGACCCGCTGATCTCCCAGTTGCAGCACGAGCCGTTGCATGCCGATGATCGGCTCGGGCCCGAGCTGTATCGCGCGTGCCCCGATCACCTCTGCGCGTACCTCGGCGTCGAGCCAGCGCGAGGGCATGGCCAGGCGGGTGGGCAGGCCGACGAAGCGGAAGTCCGGCCCCTCGTCGGCGGCGGACCCTCGTCGTTGCGGCACCCACTGCACCGGTAACGCGGAGGCACGCGCCTCGGCACGCGCCGACTCCAGCAGTGCGGCCAGCCGGGCGGCTTCCTGTTCGAGCTGGCGTGCCTGCGGGTCGCGCACGGCCAAGGACACGAGGCCAGCGGTGAGCGCCACCAGCGCCACCACCACCATCAGCTCGATGAGCGTGAACCCCCTCTCGGGGCGCGGCCCTCGGACCCGGGCGCGGCTACTGCCAGGACCCCACATCCGCGTTGTGCCCCTCGCCCCCGGGCTGCCCGTCGGCGCCGAAGCTGAAGACATCGATCTCGCCCTTCACGCCCGGGTTGAGGTACTGGTACGGCCGTCCCCAGGGGTCGTTGGGAAGCTTGTCGAGGTAGGGCTTCCAGTTCGGGGGAACCTGCCCGGCCGAGGGCTTGCGCACGAGCGCATCGAGCCCTTGCTCGGTGGAGGGGAAACGCTGGTTGTCGAGCTTGTACAGCTTCAGTGCCTGCATCAAGTTGTTCACGTCGGTGCGGGCGGCTGTGACCTTGGCGTCCGACGCGCGGTCGAGCACGTTGGGCGCGATCAGTGCAGCGAGCACCCCGATGATCACGAGCACGACCATGATCTCGATCAGGGTGAAGCCGCTTGCCCGAGCACGTCGCGGGCCGAGGGGGAAGCTCATGGGTGGGGTGTTCCGGATGCGAATCGCTGCATGATAATCCTCGCATGACCGCGCGATGGGTGGCATTTCTCACGTGGGCGGCCGTGGCGTCGGGCGCGCTGTACTGGGTCCTGAGGCTGGCCGTTTCACCCGAGAGCGTGCCTGCGCATGCGCAGGTGGTGTCGGTCTCTGCGCGCGCGGCGGGCGATCTGCAGCGTCTGCTCGGAGCGGGCGCGCCGGCCCCTGTGGCGGCCCCCGAGGCTGCGCCCGCAGCGGCCCCGCCCGACCCGCGCTTCACGCTCATCGGCGTCGTTGCGCCGCGGCCAGGCTCCCCCGCTCGCGAGGGTGTGGCGCTGATCGCGGCGGACGATCAGCCTGCCAAGGCGTATCGGGTGGGTGCGGTGGTAGAGGGCTCGCTGGTGTTGTTGTCCGTTTCTTCGCGGGGGGCCAGCCTCGGCCCGCGGCGCGGGCCTGCCAGCGTGGTGCTCGAGCTGCCGGAGGTTCCGGCTGCCTCCACGGGCGTGCCGGACGACTCGGGCGCCGGCAACCCAGAAGGCGCCGCGCCGCAGCCGGCGCCGGTGCGTGTGCCGGGGCCGCCCGGTGTCTCCGGGGCGCGCCCGATGCTGCCCATCCCTCCGGTGGTTCCCGGCATGCCCGCCCCAGGGGCTGCGCCCCCGCCGGGGGCCGCTCCTCCTGCGGGTATCCGCTGAGCCACAGCGGCCCGCGACGACACGGCGACCCTAGGCGGGAGTAACCCTGCCACAGCCGGAGAGCTGCCCATGACACCTTCTGCCCGGCTGCAGGCGCACCTCGCGGCGCAGATGCGCCGCCACGAGCCTTTCGTTCGCCTGGCGGCAACGACGATGACGGCCCTGCTGGCCGGGGCCCGGGAGAGCTACCACGCCCCGGGTGAGGTGGTGCTGGGCCCGGGAGACGGGCCGGTGCGGCACCTGCGCTGGATCCGGCGCGGCAGGGTGCGCGGCACGGGGCCCGCGGGCGAAACGTTCGTGGTGGACACGGGCGAGCTGTTCCCGGTGGGGGCGGTGCTTGCGCAGCGTGCCGTGAGCTCGCGCTACGAGGCCGTGGAAGACCTGTTCTGCCTGGAGCTCGACGCCGCCGCGGTGCTCGAGGTCGCGGGTCGCGACGCCGCTCTGGCTGACTTCCTGAACGGGCGCATGCGACACCTGCTCGCCTTGTCCGCCCAGGCTGGGCAGGCCGCAGCGGCCTCGCAACTGCTGGCCCAGCAGTCCTTCGAGGCCGCCTTGTCCACGCTCGTCTCCCGCAGCCCGGTCGTGGCGAGACCGGACGAGCCGCTGCGCGCGGGCCTGCAGCGCATGCAGGACGCGCGCGTCGGCTCGATCGTGGTGGTGGACGCCGAGCACCGCCCGCTGGGCATCCTCACGCAGCAGGATCTGCTGGGTCGCATCGTGCTCAGGCGGCCTGCGCTCGACCTGGATGCCACGCCCGTTAAGGCCGTAATGTCCGGGCCGCTGCACACGCTGGACATCGACAGGCGGGTCAGCGATGCGATGCTCGCCATGTCGCGCCATGGCATCCGACACGTCCCGTTGACCGAGGGCGGGCGCCTGGTGGGCATCGTGTCCGAGCGCGACCTCTTCGCGCTGCAGAAGCAGTCGCTGGCTGCCCTCGGCTCGGCGTTGCGCGATGCCCCCGACATGGCAGCCCTCGTCGCACTGGCTGCGCAGGTGCGTGCTTTCGCACACCGGCTGCTGGCCCAGGGCGTGGCGGCGGCCACCCTGACCGGCCTGGTCAGCCACTTGAACGACCTCCTGTGCAGCCGGCTCGTTCACCTGCAGGTTGACGCACACGAGCTGGACCTGCGCCATGCCTGCTGGGTGGCCTTCGGGTCCGAGGGGCGCGGTGAGCAGACGGTGGCCACCGACCAGGACAACGGGCTCGTGCTCGCCGACGAGCTCGACGACGAGGCGGTGCAGCGTTGGCGCGCCCTCGGGCGGGCGGTGAACCTGGGGTTGCAGGCCTGTGGCGTCCCGTTGTGCAAGGGCGGTGTGATGGCGGGCGAGCCCCGCTGCTGCCTGCGCCAGCGCGACTGGCTGGCCCGCTTCGAGCACTGGCTGGGTCGTGGCGAGCCGGAGGACCTCCTGGAGGCGAGCATCTTCTTCGACCTGCGCCCCATCACGGGCGCGGTCGCGCTCGCCGCACCCTTGCGCGAGGCGGTCACGCAGGGCGCGCCCCGCCAGCCGCGCTTCTTGCGGCTGCTGGCCGAAAACTCCCTGCGCCTGCGGCCCGCGTTGGCGTGGCACGGGGGCCTGGATGCGCAGGCCGAAGGCGAGCAGCGCTGGGTGGACTTGAAGCTGCACGGGACGGCCGTGTTCGTCGACGCGGCCCGGCTGCTGGCACTCGCCACTGGCGTGGCTGCGTTGGGCACGCGCGAACGGCTGCTGGCGGCCGGAGCAGACCTGGGTGTGCCCGAGCACGAGCGCGAGGGCTGGGCGAGCGCGTTCGAGGTGCTGCAGATGCTGCGCCTGAGGGCGCAGCGCGCACCGGGCCGGTCGGGCGAACCCGACAACCGGCTCGATGTGGCGGCCCTCGACGACATCGATCGCCAGCTGCTGAAGGAGGCGATGAAGGCGGCGCGCCGCCTGCAGCAGCGCCTGTCGCTGGACTGGCTGCGCACATGACGGCCTGGCAGCGGTTGCGTGGATGGCTGGGGGGCGGGCCATCGGGTTCCGATGGCGCGACCGACGACACCCGCTGGGTCGTGATCGACGTGGAGTCCACCGGCCTGGACCCCCGGTCGGACCGTCTGGTGGCCATTGCCGGGGTGGCGGTGCATGTCGAGAGTGGGTCGGCGACCGTCGCGTGTGGCGACAGTTTCGAAGCCGTGGTGCAGTGCGACGAGGCGGTGTTCGACCGTCGGAACATCCTCGTGCACGGCGTGGGTGTCGGTGCATGGCGGCGTGGTGTGCCGCTGACGCAGGCGTTGCAGGCCTTTGAGGCCTGGGCCGGCATGGCGCCGCGGATCGGCTTCCATGTCGACTTCGACCGTGTGCTGATCCAGAGCGCCCGGCGCAGTGCCGGGCTGCCTGCGGCACCCGGGCGCTGGATCGACCTCGCCCCGCTGGCGGCGGCCATGCATCCCGATGTGCGTGCACGGGCGCTGGACGAGTGGCTGGAGCACTTCGGCATCGAGTGCCTGGCCCGGCACGAGGCCGTGGCCGATACGCTGGCCACAGCCGAGTTGTGGCTCTACCTGTGGCCGGCGTTGCAACGCGCGGGCGTACGGGGAAGTGCCGCAGCCCAGGCGCTGGCCCGCGACCAGCGCTGGCTGCAACGCTGAGCCCCGCCCGGCCCTCGGGCGGGCTGCGCCCGCTCAGCCTGCATCGGGGCTCGCGCCGCGCAGGAAGAGTCCGAACACGGGGTTGCCGGTTTCCTCGACGAAGGGGTAGTCCAGCGCTTCGAGAAAGCGCGCGAACGCGGCCTCGTCGCGCGCCGGCACCTGCAGCCCCACCAGGATGCGGCCGTAGTCCGCGCCCTGGTTGCGGTAGTGGAACAGGCTGATGTTCCAGTCCGGGTGCATGGCCGACAGAAACCGCAGCAGTGCACCCGGGCGCTCCGGGAACACGAAGCGAAACAGGCGCTCGTCTCGCGCCAGTTCGCTGCGCCCTCCCACCATGTGCCTGACATGCTCCTTGGCCAGCTCGTCCTCGCTCAGGTCGACGGTGGCGAAGCCGTGGCGCTCGAAGGTGCGGGCGATGCGCGGGGCCTCGTCTGCCCGCGCGATCGACAGGCCGACGAACACATGCGCGAGCTTCGGGTCGGAGATCCGGTAGTTGAACTCGGTGACCTGGCGCGTGCCCGAGCCGCCCACGAGTTCGCAGAAGCGCTTGAACGAGCCGCGCTCCTCCGGGATCGTCACCGCGAAGAGCGCCTCGCGCTTCTCGCCGAACTCGGCTCGCTCGGCCACGAAGCGCAGGCGGTCGAAGTTCATGTTCGCGCCGCAGGTGATGGTGACGAAGGTGCGGCCCTTCAGGCGGTGCGTGTGCGCGTACTGCTTGATGGCTGCCACGCCCATTGCACCGGCCGGCTCGAGGATGCTGCGGGTGTCCTGAAAGACGTCCTTGATGGCCGCGCAGACCTCGTCGGTGTCGACGAGCACGTAGTCGTCGACGAGTTCGCGCGCCAGGCGGAAGGTCTCCACCCCTACCTGCTTGACCGCCGTGCCGTCCGAGAACAGCCCGACGTCGTGCAGGGCCACGCGCTCGCCGCTGCGCACCGAGCGCACCATCGCGTCGGAGTCCACCGTCTGCACGCCGATGATGCGGATCTCCGGGCGCACCGCCTTCACGTAGGCGGCCACGCCGGCGATGAGCCCGCCGCCGCCGATGGCCACGAAGATCGCATCGATCGGGCCCTGGTGCTGGCGCAGGATCTCCATGGCCACCGTGCCCTGGCCCGCGATCACGTCCGGGTCGTCGAAGGGGTGCACGAAAGTGAGGCCCTGCTCACGCTGCAGCCCGAGCGCGTGCTGGTAGGCGTCCGAGTAGCTGTCGCCGTGCAGCACCACCTCGCCCCCGAGCGCGTGCACGGCGTCGATCTTCACGCGCGGGGTCGTCACGGGCATCACGATCCGGGCCTTGCAGCCCAGCCGGCGCGCGGCGAGCGCCACGCCCTGCGCGTGATTGCCGGCCGACGCGCAGATGACGCCGCGGGCGAGTTCCTCGGCCCCCAGGTGGGCCATCTTGTTGTACGCGCCGCGCAGCTTGAAGCTGAAGACCGGCTGCTGGTCCTCGCGCTTGAGCAGCACGTGGTTGCCCACGCGGCGCGACAACGTGCGTGCCGGCTCCAGCACCGTCTCCACGGCCACGTCGTAGACGCAAGCCGTCAGGATCTTGCGCAGGTAGACCTCTGCGGAGGCGGCAGCGGTGGAATCGGGCATGGGCTGCGGCAAACGTGACACGAGCGGTGGCGGCCCCGCAAAAGACGACCCGGGGCCGCGAGGCCCCGGGTCGAACCACCTTGGAGGAGGTGGAGGAGACAACCGAACTGCCGACGAGTCTAGCACCGGCATGCTGCGCTGCAGCACGCCTGTCGCCTGCGCATGACCGTGAGCGCAAGCACGTCCCATGCCAGTGGCCTCGCGGCACAATCGGCCTTCGATTCGTCTTTGCGGTGCGCCGGCGCACCGACTTGCAGCATGGAATGCACCGTTCACTGGATGCCATCCGCGGGCATGGCCTTCGCTGCCGAGACCGGCAGCGGCCATCTCATCACGATGGATGGCGCCCCGGACGGCGGGGGCCGCAACCTCGCCCCGCGGCCGATGGAGACCTTGCTCGCCGGTGCCGGCGGGTGCACCGCGTACGACGTGGTGCTGATCCTGAAACGCGGGCGCCATGCCGTCACGGGCTGCCAGGTCAAGCTGCAGGCCGAGCGCGCCGAGCAGGACCCGAAGGTGTTCACCCGGATCCACCTGCACTTCGTGGTCACGGGGCGCGCCTTGCCGCCCGCTGCGGTCGAGCGCGCCATCGAGCTCTCGCACGCCCGCTACTGCTCGGCGACCATCATGCTCGGCAAGACGGCCGAAGTGACGACCAGCCACGAGATCGTGGAAGGCTGAGCACGGCTGCGCACGCCGTGGCGGCGGGCCGGCGCGCCTGGGGGTGTCCGGCTGGCCTCAGACGACGTGCGCGGTGGTCGTCATGACCCGGGCGGCTGCCCGCATCAGCGCCCGCAGCGGCGCCGGCATCGGAGCCGCGCCGGCCGCCTGCGCGGCGTCGGCGTGCTGCGCTTCGTCGGCCTTCATTTGCGCCACGATCGCCCGCGAGGCGAGGTCGGCGGCCGGCAGTCGGTCGAGGTGGCTCGCGAGGTGGTGCTCCACCTGCCGCTCCGTCTCGACGACGAACCCGAGCGAGGCGGAGTCGCCCAGGCGGCCGGCCAGCAAGCCGATTCCGAAGGCGCCGGCGTACCACAGCGGGTTCAGCAGGCTCGGGCGGTCGCCGAGCTCGCGCAGGCGCGCGCCGGTCCAGGCCAGATGGTCCACCTCCTCGCGTGCCGCGTGCTCCAGCTGGGCGCGCAGCTGCGGGTCACGGGCGGTCAGGGCCTGCGCCTGGTAGAGGGCCTGGGCGCAGACCTCCCCGACATGGTTCACCCGCATCAAGGCGCCCGACAGCCGGCGCTCGTCTTCGGTGAGCGCAGTGGCAGACCCACTTGCGGCGACTCCTCCTGGAGCCGGGCGCGGGCAGGGCCGTCCGGCGTGCGAGCCCCCGCCCAGCGTGCGAAGGGCTTCGTCGAGCGAGGCGATCAGGCGGTCAACGGTGACGGTGGACATGCCCGCACTGTACCTAACGGTGAAGGGCTCAGCCGGGCTGCGACCCGCTGTGGCCGCGGCCGCGACGTTGTAGCCAGACAACAGGCCAAGGCCTTTTCCACCCCCGCGCTTGGCAGGCCCGGCCGGGGTCTGGTGCAATACGGGTAGCTTCCGCTGTAGGAGGTTGGCCTGATCGGCATCCTCTTCCGGGTGTCCCGGGTGAACCCTCGATCGGGATGTCTTGTGCAACCTAGGAGTTCAAAGCAATGAAGAAGTCTCTTCTCGCCCTCGCCGCGCTGACCGCGTTCGCGGGTGCCGCCTCGGCCCAGTCGTCCGTCACCCTGTTCGGCATCGTCGACGTGTCGGCTCGCAACCTGAGCGCTGGCGGCCAGTCGCAGCAACAGCTGGCCACCGACGGCTACAACAGCTCGCGCCTGGGCTTCCGCGGCGTGGAAGACCTCGGCGGCGGCCTGCGTGCCTCGTTCTGGTACGAAGGCTCGATCTCGGCCGACACCGGCACGTCCGCCGGCCAGACCTGGCAGCGTCGCCAGACCGTGTCGCTCTCGGGCGGCTTCGGTGAAATCCGCGCCGGCCGCGACTACACCCCCACCTTCTGGAACTCCACCGTGTTCGACCCGTTCGGCACGAACGGCGTGGGCTCGTTCCTGAACGTGGTGCAGACCTCCCTGGGCACGGGTTCCACCACCTACGTGCGCGCTAACAACTCGATCGGCTACTTCCTGCCGGGCGGCCTGGGCGGCCTGTATGGCCAGGCCATGGTTGCCGCTGGCGAAGGCGCCGCGACGAACGATTACAAGGGCTTCCGCCTCGGCTACGGCGCAGGCCCGGTGAACGTCGCGTTCTCGTGGGGCAAGACCGACACCACCACGATCGGTGCCTACAAGCACACCAGCCTGTCGGGCTCGTTCAAGCTCGGCGCGCCGACCCTGATGGCCCAGTACAACAAGGTCGACACGTCCGGCCGCGGCCAGAAGGCCACGCTGCTGGGCATCTCCTACCCGATGGGTGCGGGCGAGATCCGCGGTTCGTACATCAAGGCCGATTCGACCGGCGCCCTGGCGGCCAACGACGCCACGCAAGTCGCTGCCGGCTACGTGCACAACATGTCCAAGCGTACGGCTCTGTACGGCACCTACGCCCGCATCTCCAACAAGGGTGCGGCCACGTTCGTGAACGGCGGCGGCCTGTCGCTGGGTCTGCGCACTGGCTTCAACTCCTCCGGCTACGAAGTGGGCGTGCGCCACTCGTTCTGAGTCGGTGCCTGAGCGGGTGCGGCACGGTGTGCCCCCCGCCTATTTGCCAAGCCGCCTGCGGGCGGCTTTTTCGTGTCTGCACGCCGGAGGTGGTGGACGATGGATGGCTGTGATCCTGCGCGCCGCCGTTGCCTGGCGGTGCTCTGCCTGGCAGCCGCGGCGGCTGGCTGTACGGGTCTGCCGCATCCGGGCGGCCCGCGCGACGGGCCCGGCCCGACAGCAGCCGCTGGCGGCGCCGACGGGTGGCAACCGGTGCTGCTGCCAGGCAAGGCCCCCACGCGCTATGCGGTCACCCAGAAGGACGGCCGCTGGGCAGTGAGTGCACGGGCCGATGCCTCGGCCAGCATGTGGCGTCGGCGCGTGGAGGTGCCGCCCGAGCGCCTGGGGGAAGCGCGCTTCGCGTGGTGGGTGGACACCCTGCCCGAAGGTGCCCATGTGGGTGATGTCGAGGCCGAGGATGCGGCCGCGCGGGTGATCTTCGCCTTCGACGGCGACCTCGATCGCCTGTCTGCGCGCAACCGTGCCATGTTCGACCTGGCGCGCGCCCTCACCGGCGAATACCCGCCCTACGCGACGCTGATGTACGTCTGGGACACGCGTGCCCCGATGGGCAGCGTCGTCGTCAACCCGCGCACCGACCGCGTGCGCAAGATCGTGCTGGACTCGGGCCCGGCGGAACTCGGGCGCTGGCGAGACCACCGGCGACGCCTGGCCGACGACTTTCGGCGCGCCTTCGGTGAGGAGCCGGGCCGGCTCACGGGCATCGCCGTCATGACCGACGGGGACAACACCCGCACCCGCAACCAGGCCTGGTACGGGGCGATCGAGCTGCACGACTGACGCGCCGACATCCCGACATCATCGTCCTGTCGCGTCTCGTCCAGAGTCTGGGCCCCTCGGTGATGCCGGGCACCACCTGGGCTGCAGGATGCCCTGCAGGGCAAGCCCCCCCGTTTGCGTCGGCTGTCGCTTGCGCGCATGATCCGACGCTTTCGCCCGCGCAGGGCCTCTTCCCCCGCCGATGCTCGTTTTCATCCTCCGCCGCCTGGCCCAGGCCGTGATCGTGATGCTCACGGTGGCCTTCCTGGCCTTCATGCTGTTCCAGTACGTGGGCGACCCCGTCACGAACCTGCTGGGCCAGGACGCCACCCAGGAGCAGCGCGACCAGCTCCGCCGCGACCTCGGCCTGGACCAGCCTTTCCCGGTGCAGTTCGCGAAGTTCGTCGGCAACGCGGTGCAGGGGGAGTTCGGGCTCAGTCTGCGCCAGGGGCGCAAGGTGTCCGCACTGATCGCCGAGCGCTTCCCGGCCACGCTCGAGCTGGCGGTGTGTGCAGCGGTTGTAGCCCTCGTCGTGGGCATCCCGCTGGGGGTGTACGCGGCGCTGCGGCGCGGCAGTTTCGGTTCCCAGCTCGCGATGACGGTGTCGTTGCTTGGGGTGTCGCTGCCGACCTTCCTGATCGGCATCCTCCTCATCCTCGTCTTTGCCGTGCTGCTCAAGTGGCTGCCAAGCTTCGGCCGGGGTGACGTGGTGACGCTCGGCGGCACGTGGACGACGGGGCTGCTGACGCTGGACGGCTGGAAGCACCTGGTGCTGCCGGCCGTGACGCTCTCGGTGTTCCAGCTCGCGCTGATCATGCGCCTGGTGCGCGCGGAGATGCTCGAGGTGCTGCGCACCGACTACATCAAGTTCGCGCGTGCGCGCGGCCTCTCCGACCGCGCCGTGTATTTCGGGCACGCGTTGAAGAACACGCTCGTGCCGGTGATCACGATCACGGGCCTGCAGCTCGGCGGCCTGATCGCCTTCGCGATCGTCACCGAGACGGTGTTCCAGTGGCCCGGCATGGGGCTGCTCTTCATCCAGGCGGTGCAGTTCGCCGACATCCCGGTGATGGCGGCCTACCTGTGCCTGATCGCGCTGATCTTCGTCGTGATCAACCTGGCCGTCGACCTGCTGTACTTCGCCGTCGACCCGAGGCTGCGCATCGAGAAGCCGGGGGGAGGGCACTGACCATGGCGAGCATCTCATCGTCTCCTTCCGTCGCCACGCCCGGAGCCTGGGCGCGCTTCCTCGACAGCGACATCTGGCACAGCTTCAAGACGTCGCCGGTGGCCATCGTGGCGGCCGCTATCGCAGCGGTGTGCCTCTTTTGCGCGATGTTCGCGCCGTGGGTGGCGCCCCACAACCCGTTCGACCTCGCCACCCTGGAGCTGGGCGATGCCCGGCTGCCCCCCGCCTGGGAGGCCGATGGCCGTGCGAAGTACCTGCTGGGCACCGATGACCAGGGGCGAGACATCCTGTCGGCGCTGATGTACGGGGCGCGCATCTCGCTGCTCGTGGGCCTGGCCTCTGTGGTATTGTCGGTGGTGGTCGGCGTGGCACTCGGCCTGCTGTCCGGCTTCGCAGGCGGTCGCATCGACGCGTTCGTCATGCGCGTGTGCGACGTGATGCTGTCCTTCCCGTCGATCCTGATCGCGCTGCTGATCGACGGCGTCGGGCGCGCCCTCTTCCCGAACGCCCACGAGGCGCTGGCGTTCTCGGTGCTGATCATCGCGATCTCGCTCAGCGGCTGGGTGCCCTACGCGCGCACCGTGCGCGGCTCGACGCTGGTCGAGCGCAACAAGGAGTACGTGCAGGCCGCGCGGGTGATCGGGGTTTCGCCGCTGCGCATCATGGCCCGCCATGTGCTGCCAAACGTGCTCGGGCCCGTGCTCGTGCTGGCCACCATCCAGGTCGGCCAGGCGATCCTGACCGAGGCCACGCTGTCCTTCCTTGGCGTGGGTGTGCCCCCCACGTCGCCCTCGCTCGGCACGCTGATCCGCATCGGCAACGACTTCCTGTTCTCCGGCGAGTGGTGGATCACGATCTTTCCCGGGCTCATGCTCGTGCTGATCGCGCTGTCGGTGAACCTGCTGGGCGACTGGTTGCGCGACGCCATCAACCCCCGCCTGCGTTGAACCCGAGATCCCTTGCCCATGCCTGCTGCCCCGCTGCTTGAAGTGCGCCACCTTCGCGTGGAGTTCCCCACGCGCCGGGGGACGCTGCTGGCCATCGACGACGTGTCCTTCGACATTGCCCCGGGCGAGGTGCTGGGGGTGGTGGGGGAGTCGGGCGCGGGCAAGTCGTTGACAGGTGCGGCCATCATCGGGCTGCTCGAGCCGCCGGGGCGCATCGCGGGCGGCGAGATCCGCCTGGAAGGGCAGCGCATCGACAACCTGCCGCACGACCAGATGCGTGCGATCCGGGGGCGCAAGATCGGCGCCATCTTCCAGGACCCGCTGACCTCGCTGAACCCGCTGTACACGGTCGGGCGGCAACTGACCGAGACCATCCAGACCCACCTGCAGGTCAGTGCCGAGGAGGCGCGAGCGCGGGCCATTCGTCTGTTGCAGGAGACGGGCATTCCCGCAGCCGAGGCTCGCATCGACCAGTACCCGCACCAGTTTTCCGGCGGCATGCGCCAACGCGTGGTGATCGCACTTGCGCTGGCCGCCGAGCCCAAGCTCATCGTGGCCGACGAGCCCACCACCGCGCTCGACGTCTCGATCCAGGCGCAGATCATCGCCCTGCTCAAGCGGCTGTGCCGCGAACACGGGGCGGCGGTGATGCTCGTCACGCACGACATGGGCGTGATCGCCGAGACCTGCGACCGCGTGGCGGTGATGTACGCCGGGCGCATCGCCGAGATCGGGCCGGTCCAGGACGTGATCCATTCCCCGGCGCACCCCTACACGGCCGGGCTCATGGGATCGATTCCGTCGATGGAGGGTGAGCGCGAGCGGTTGCTGCAGATCGACGGTGCGATGCCGCGCCTGACGGCCATCCCCTCGGGCTGTGCCTTCCACCCCCGCTGCCCGAAGGCGATCGAGCGTTGTTCGAGGGAGCGCCCCGAGCTGGATGTGTCGGGCAACACGCGCGCGGCTTGCTGGCTCGCGCACGCACGCACGGAGGTGGCGGCATGAACGCACCTGCGCTCGTGGAGGTGCGTGACCTCGCCAAGACCTTCGACGTCTCGGCGCCGTGGCTGAACCGCGTGGTCGAGAGGAAGCCGCGGCAGTTCGTGCATGCGGTGGACGGCGTGAGCTTCGCGATTGCGCGCGGGCGCACCCTCGCGCTCGTGGGTGAGTCCGGTTGCGGCAAGAGCACGGTGGCGCGGCTGCTCGTGGGCCTGTACGCGCCCACGCGCGGCGAGGTGAGCTTCGACGGGCAGCAGACGGCAGCGCTGGCCGGAGCCGAGCTGCGCGCCCTGCGCCGCCGCATGCAGATGATCTTCCAGGACCCGTATGCGAGCCTGAATCCACGCTGGAAGGTGCTCGACATCGTGGCCGAGCCGCTGCGCGAGCACGGGCTGGTGCAGGAGGAGGGCGAGCAGCGCGCGCGCGTGGCCGAGCTGCTGCAGTCGGTGGGCCTTGCCGCGGCGGACGTCGAGAAGTTCCCGCACCAGTTCTCCGGCGGCCAGCGCCAGCGCATCTCGATTGCCCGTGCCCTGGCCACGCAGCCCGAGTTCCTGGTCTGCGACGAGCCGACCTCGGCGCTCGACGTGTCTGTGCAGGCGCAGGTGCTCAACATCATGAAGGACCTGCAGCGCTCGCGGGGCCTGACCTACCTCTTCATCTCGCACAACCTCGCCGTGGTGCGCCACGTGAGCGACGACGTCGGGGTGATGTACCTGGGCCGTCTCGTGGAACTTGCGCCCAAGGCCGAGCTGTTCTCGAACCCGCGCCACCCGTACACGCGCATGCTGCTCGATGCGATCCCAGACATCCGGATGACCGGCCGCTCGCGCACGCCGGTACAGGGCGAGGTGCCCAACCCGCTGAACCCGCCAGCGGGCTGCGCGTTCCACCCGCGCTGCCCGCACGCCAACGCACGCTGCTCGAGCGAGCGGCCCGCGCTGCGTGACTGGAAGGGCATCCGCATCGCGTGCCACGCGGTGGAGGAAGGGCGGATCTGAGGAGCCTCGGCGCGCCGTCGCCGCGCTGCCGTGCCCGGGCGCGAAGCGCGACCGCTCGGCGTGCGGCGTGCGGCGGTTGTCGCCTCGCTCAGCCCGGCAGCAGGCGCTCGTGGCGGAAGAGTTCCTGCACGCTCTCGCGCTCGCGAATCAGGTGCACCTCGGCCCCGTCCACCATGACTTCCGCGGCGCGCACGCGGGTGTTGTAGTTGCTCGCCATCGACATGCCGTAGGCCCCTGCGGAGAGCACCGCCAGCACGTCACCTTCGGCCACGGCGAGCACGCGGTCCCGCCCGAGCCAGTCGCCCGACTCGCACACCGGCCCCACCACATCCCAGGTGCGTACCTCGCTCCCGCGCAAGCAGCAGGGCTCGATCGCCATCCAGGCCTCGTACATCGCCGGGCGCATGAGGTCGTTCATCGCCGCGTCGACGATGCAGAAGTTCTTCGCCTCGCCGGGCTTGAGCACCAGCACCTCGGTGAGCAGCACGCCGGCATTGCCCACGAGAGAACGGCCCGGCTCGAGCAGGACCTCGCGGTGGCCATGCCCGCGCGCGTCCAGGCGCGCCAGCAGGGCCGCCACCAGCTGCGAAGCGTGGGGGGGTTGCTCGTCGGTGTAGGTGATGCCGAGCCCGCCACCAAGGTCCATGTGGTGCAAGGTGATGCCGCCGGCCTCCACCGACTCGACGAGGTCGAGCAGCCGGTCCAAGGCGTCCAGGTAGGGTTCGATGGTGGTGATCTGCGAGCCGATGTGGCAGTCGATGCCCGTGACCGCCAGGCCGGGCAGCGAGGCGGCCAGGCGGTAGGCCTCGAGCGCCTGCTCGTGGGCGATGCCGAACTTGTTGCCCTTCAGGCCGGTGGAGATGTACGGATGGGTGCGTGCGTCCACATCGGGGTTCACGCGCAGGCTCACCGGGGCACGGCGTCCCATGGCCACGGCCACCTCGGACAGTCGGCGCAGCTCGGTCACGCTCTCGACGTTAAAGCACTTCACGCCTGCACGCAGCGCAGCCTGCATCTCGGCGGGCGTCTTGCCTACACCCGAGAAGACCACCTTCGAGGGGTCGGCACCTGCTGCCAGCACGCGCGCGAGCTCGCCGGCAGAGACGATGTCGAAGCCGAGCCCTGCCTCGGCGAAGGTCTGCAGCACGGCCAGGCTCGAATTGGCCTTCATCGCATAGCACAGCAGGTGCGCGCGGCCGGCCAGGGCCTGCTCGTAGGCCTGGGCGGCCTCTCGCATCGCGCTGCGCGAGTAGACGTAAAGCGGCGTACCGAAGCGGCGCGCCAGTTCTTCCAATGCATGCCCGTCCAGGCACAGCCCGCCGTCCCGGCGGCTCAGGTGGGGTGCGCCCGGCAGCATGTCAGCGCGACGGCGCAGAGGCCGGGCGGGACGGTGCCGCGCTGTCCGCGGCACGCGGCGAGGATCCGGGCGGCGACGCGGTGGCGGCGGAGTGGGCGGCAGGCACCCGGGCCGAGGGCAAGGTCAGCGGACCCTTCTGACCGCAGCCGGCCAGCAGCGCGAGGCACGAGCCGCCCATGAGGGCCAGACCGGCCAGACCGGCCAGACGGCCCAGGTGGCCCAGGCTGGGACGCCCCATGCGCCGCGCCGACAACCGTGAGGGGCCGCGGGTCGACAAAGCAGGCGTCGGGCTCCCGGCAAAAGGGGGCACTACACTCGACGCTCGCGTTCTTTGCATACGCCAGATTCTACCGAGGCCCCATGTCCGCCCTGACCGACGCCGAGTACCACCGCCTGAGCGCCGCCGTGCTGGCGGCGGTCGAGCAGACGATCGACCGCTGGCTGCAGGACGACGTGATCGACATCGATGCTCACCGCACGGGCGGCCTGCTCGAACTCGTGTTTCCGGATCGCTCCCGCATCGTCGTCAACACCCAGCCGCCGCTGCACGAACTGTGGCTGGCCTCGAAGGCGGGCGGTTACCACTACCGGCACGTCGACGGCCGTTGGGTGGATACGCGCGACGGCAGCGACTTCTACGCCGTGCTCTCGCGCGAGGCGAGCGCGCAGGGCGGACGGCCGCTGCACTTCACGGGCTGAACGCCCCCCGCCTGTTCTTCACCCGCGAGGCGCGGGGCACTGCAGGGTTCGGCCGGCGAGCCGACGCGAAGTGCGGTCGCCTCAGCGCCGAAACAGGTCGAGGATGCTGTTGCGTTCCTCGGCGCTCGGCGCCTTGGGTACCACGTCTTCGAGCCCGACTGCAGACACGCCACGCCCGGCGGCAAATTCGTCGAACACCCAGTCCCCGCCCATGCGCACCACCCCCTCCGGGGCTTCCGGTTGCTGCACGGGCACGTCTCGCAACGCGTGCGCCATGAATTCGATCCACACCGGCAGCGACAGGCCGCCCCCGGTCTCGTTGCTGCCCAGCTTGCGCGGGTTGTCGTAGCCGATCCAGACGACGGCGACCAGGCTCGGGTGGTAGCCCGCGAACCAGGCATCCATCGAGTCGTTCGTGGTGCCGGTCTTGCCGTACAGGTCCGGGCGCTTGAGCGTGGCCTGCGCGCGCGCGGCAGTGCCCGAGCGAGTGACTTCCTGCAGCAGCGAGCCCGTCACGAAGGCATTGCGAGGTTCCACCGCACGCATGGAGTCGTCGAGCTCGGGCGCGCGGGTCTGCAGCAGCACGCGCCCGTTGTTGTCGGTGATGCGCGCCACCAGGCGCGGCTCGACGAGGTAGCCACCGTTGGCGAACACGCCATAGGCGCTGGCCATCTGAAGCGGCGTGACCGAGCCTGCGCCGAGTGCCATCGTCAGGTAGGGCGGGTGCTTGTCGGCTTCGAAGCCAAAGCGGGTGATCCAGCCTTGTGCGAAGGACGTGCCGGTGGACTGCAGCACCCGGATCGACACCATGTTCTTCGAGCGGGCCAGGGCGGTGCGCAGGCTCATCGGCCCGTCGAACTTGCCGTCGTAGTTCTTGGGCTCCCAGGGCTGGCTGCCGGTGGTGGCGGCATCGAAGAACAGGGGGGCGTCGTTGACGGTCGTGGCCGGTGTGAAGCCGCGCTCGAGGGCTGCGGAGTAGATGAAAGGCTTGAAGCTCGAGCCGGGTTGGCGCCAGGCCTGCGTGACGTGGTTGAACTTGCTCTTGCCGTGGTCGAAGCCCCCGACGAGGGCACGGATGTCCCCGCTGCGCGGGTCCAGCGCGACGAACGCGCCCTCGACCTCGGGCACCTGGGTGAGTGTCCACGCGCCCTTGGCGCCCTCGGGCTGCAGTGCCCGCACGATCGCGCCCCGGCGGATGCGGAGCTTGGGGCTGGCCTTGTCGCTCAGGCCCGACTGTACCGGCCGCAGGCCGTCGCCCGAGACGGTGATCGCCTCGCCGGACTGCAGCACCGCCACCACCCTTCGAGGCGAGGCCTCGGTGACCACTGCCGCGCGCAATTCGCCGTTGTCCGGGTGGTCGGCCAGCGCCTCGGCAATGCGGGCATCGGCCTGGGCCGCGTCCGGGGGCAGTTCGACGAAGGCCTCGGGGCCCCGGTAGACCTGGCGCTGCTCGTAGTCCATCAAGCCGCGGCGCAGCGCCTGGTAGGCCACGCGCTGGGCCGAAGCGTTCACCGTCAGGTACACGTTCAGGCCCCGCGTGTAAGTCTCCGGCCCGTACTGGGCGTAGACCAGCTGCCGCGCCGTTTCCGCCACGTAATCGGCGAAGCTCGACGCTTCGGCGACGCTGCGGTAGCGCAGCTTCTCCGCGAGCGCCGCATCGGCCTGTGCCCGAGTGATGAAGCCGTTGTCGACCATGCGCTCGATGATGTGCCGCTGGCGCACCGTGGCTCGGCGCGGATTGCTCAGCGGGTTGTACGCCGAAGGCGCCTTGGGCAACCCCGCGAGCATGGCCGCCTCGGCCACCGTGATCTCCCGCAGCGCCTTGCCGAAGTAGACCTCGCTGGCCGCGGCAAAGCCGTGCGCGCGGTGGCCGAGGAAGATCTGGTTCAGGTAGATCTCGAGGATCTGGTCCTTCGAGAGCATGGCCTCGATCTTGAAGGCGAGCAGGATCTCGTAGATCTTGCGCGTGAAGGTCTTCTCGGTGGAGAGATAGAAGTTGCGCGCCAGCTGCATCGTGATCGTCGAGGCGCCCTGGCTCTTGGCTTCGGCGAACTGGGCGACGGCCGCCCGTGCGACGCCCTTGAAGTCCACTCCGCTGTGGCGATAGAAGTTGGCGTCCTCGATGGCGAGGACCGCGTCCTTCATCACCTGCGGGATTTCGGCGATCGGCGTGTAGATGCGACGCTCCTCGCCGAATTCGCCCAGCAACTCGCCATCCGCGGCCAGCACGCGCAGCGGCAGCTTGGGCCGGTAGTCGGTGAGGCTGCCGACGTCGGGCAGGTTCGGATAGGCCAGCGCCAGGGCCAGCGCGACCACGAGCAGCCCCGACAGCCCCAGTCCGGCGGTCAGGGAGGCGACCGCGACGAGACCCCGCCATAGCCAGGGCCGGCGCGGGGGCCCGGCCGGCTGTGCGGCGCCGGGAGCGGCCCGGTCAGGGGTAGGTGAGGGCATGGGGTGCGCGGCGGCGGGCTGGGCGGATTATAGGTTTCGGGAAAACCCGAACGGCGGGCGTCTCGTGATGGGATTCGCGACGGCGATGGAGGTTCCTTTTTCGGCTTCGCGCGAGGCCCTTGCTGTTAACATCCTTCGTCGTTCCGTACCATTTCCGCAAAAGATTCGGCGTGAGGGAGTCGCTGGCACAGTGGGGTTTCTCGACCGTTTCCTGAGTCGCAAGAATGCCCCGGCCTTCGGGCTGGACATCAGCTCCTCGAGCGTGAAGCTCGTCGAGTTGAGCCGACGTCCTTCCGGCCCTTTCGTGGTGGAGCGCGTGGCTGCCGAAACCCTGCAGAAGGGGTGGGTCGTCGATGGCCAGATCGAGAAGTTCGACGAGGTCGCCGAGGCCATCCGCCGCGTCGTGACGGCAAGCGGTACCCGCGCGCGTCAGGTCGTGCTGGCCATGCCGCCCTCGGCGGTGATCACCAAGCGCATCATGCTGCCCGCCGGGTTGCGCGAGGAGGAGATGGAGGTCCAGGTCGAGACCGAGGCGAACCAGTACATCCCCTTTTCGCTGGACGAGGTGAGCCTGGACTTCTGCGTGCTCGGCCCGAGCGCCGCCTCGCCTTCGGACGTCGAGGTGCTGATCGCGGCCTCGCGCAAGGACCGCGTGCAGGACCGCCAGGGGGTGGCCGAGGCCGCGGGGCTGACTCCGGTGGTGATCGACGTCGAGTCGCATGCTGTCCGGCTTGCCATGAGCCGGCTGGTTGCGGCGCTGCCGCGCCAGGGCAAGGACGCCTTGGTGGCGCTGTTCGAGATCGGCTCGGACGCGACGAGCCTGAAAGTGCTCAAGGACGAGGAACTGCTGTACGACCGGGACCAGGCCTTTGGCGGCTCGCAGCTCACGCAGCTCATCTCGCGCCAGTATGGGCTGTCCCTCGAGGAGGCTGAGCAGAAGAAGCGCGGGGGCGAGCTGCCGGAGGACTGTGCGCAGACCATCGTCGAGCCCTTCATCGAGAGCCTGGCCAACGAGATCGGTCGTGCGCTGCAGTACTTCTTTGCCAGCACGCCGCACCACAAGGTGCACTATGTAATGCTCGCCGGGGGTACGGCCACGCTGCCGGGCCTCACCGACCGCGTGACCGAAGCCACGGGCTTCGCCTCGATGGTCGTGAATCCCTTCGACGACATGGCTTTCGGCACGGCCACCCGCGAGGCCCGTGTTCGGCGCGACGCGCCGGCCTATCTCACCGCCTGCGGCCTGGCGATGCGCAGGTTCGTCCAGTGATCCTCATCAACCTGCTGCCGCACCGCGAGGAGCGCCGCCAGCGGCAGCAGGCGGCCTTCTACGCAGGCATCGGGCTGAGCGCCCTGGTCGGGGTGATCCTGGCGATCATCTGGTTCGCGGCCCTGCGCCACATGGCTTCCGCCCAGAGCGCCCGCATCTCGTTCCTCGGCACCGAGATCGGCATCCTGGAGCGCCAGATCAAGGACATCGCGACCCTGAACGCCGACATCGACGCGCTCAAGGCACGGCAGAAGGCGGTGGAGGATCTGCAGATCGACCGCAACACACCCGTGCGGCTGCTCGGCGAGCTCGCCCGCCAGACGCCCGATGGCGTCTACCTCGTGTCGATTCGCCAGACCGGCGACCGCGTGATGCTCAGCGGCATGGCCCAGAGCAATGAGCGTGTCTCGGAGTTCCTGCGCAACGTCTCCTACAACTCCGCCTGGCTGCAGCAGCCCGAGTTGCTGGAAATCAAGGCCGCGCCGCCTGCCCCCGGTGCACGGGTGGATGCGCGCCTGTCCGAGTTCTCGATGCGGCTCGTGCTCAAGCGCTCGCCGGTGGCCGATGCCGGTGCGGCTGCCCCGGCCGCGCCCGGCGCCGGGCCGCGGGGCTCCTGAGGGTTGCGGGGGCAGCACATGGCCAACCGATTGCCTCGTTGGAAGTTCGACATCCAGCTCAACGAGCTTCCCGACCGCGTAGCCGCGCAGTTCAAGGGGCTGGACCCGGCACGTCCTGGCCAGTGGCCGTTGCTGCCCAAGTTGGCCGCGTGGCTGGGGGTGGCGGTGGCCACGCTGGCGGTCGCGTGGGCCCTCGTCCTGTCTGCCGAAGGCCAGGCCCTGGAAGCCGAGCGCGAACGCGAGCCCGGCCTGAAGCAGGACTACCGTGCCAAGCTTGCCCAGGCCGTCAACCTGGCGGAGCTGCGGCGACAGAAGCTCCAGGTGCAGGAGTACGTGAGTCAGCTGGAGAAACAGCTGCCGGGCAAGGCCGAGATGGATGCGCTGCTGTCGGACATCAATCAGGCCGGAATCGGCCGGGGCCTGCAGTTCGAGCTCTTCAAGCCCGGCCAGGTGGAGGTGAAGGACTACTACGCGGAGCTTCCGATCGCGATACGGCTCACAGGGCGTTACCACGACATCGGTGCGTTTGCCGCCGACATCGCCAACCTCCCGCGCATCGTCACGCTTCACAATGTCTCCGTCGCTCCCGTGGGCGGGCGCGACAGCGCCGGGCTGCTGGTGATGGAGGCCACGGCGCGGACCTACCGCTACCTCGACCCCTCCGAGGTGGCCGAGATGAAGCGTGTCGGGCAGGACCAGGCCAAGGGGGTACGCAAGTGAAGAAGGCGGTGCGCACGGGCGTAGGCGGGGGGCTGTGCATGCTGGTGGCGGGGCTGTTGACCGGATGCGCGGCAGACTTCGACGAGCTGCAGGGCTGGATCGACAGCGAACGTCGGGCCGTGCAGCCGCGGCTCAACGCGCTGCAGCCGCCCCGGCCGTTCAACCCGGAAGCCTACGAAGGCTCGCAGACGGTCGAGCCCTTCAGCACGCAAAAGCTCACCGTGGCGGTCCGCCAGGAGTCGGCGGCGCAGCCCAATTCCGCGATGGCCGCCGAGCTGAATCGCCGCAAGGAGCCCCTGGAGGCATTCCCGCTGGATGCGATGACCATGGTGGGCAGCCTCTCTCGGCAGGGGCGTGCGGTGGCGTTGCTGCGCGTCGACAGCCTGCTCTACATGGTCAGGCCCGGGGACTATCTGGGTCAGAATTACGGCCGTGTCACGAAGGTCGATGAAGCCCGCGTCGAAATCCGCGAACTGGTCCAGGACGCCACGGGGGAGTGGGTGACCCGTCCTGCCGTCTTGCACCTTCAGGACAAGGCCCGATGATGCCCTGGCGTTTCCTGTTGGGCTTGTGCCTGCTGGTGGCAGGGTTCGACATGTCCGGTGCCGCACGGGCCCAGGGCGTGGCCGCGAACGTCGTGCAGTCGATCACCTCCGGCCTCGAAGGGGGTTCGGAGGTCGTGCGCATCGTGCTCAGCCAGCCCGTCGCGGCGGCGCCGGCTGCGTTCGCGACCCAGGCGCCCGCGCGCTTGTCACTGGATCTGGCGGGGGTGGGCAACGGCCTTGGCCGTCCCGTGGTCGACCTCGGGGAGGGCAATGCACGCAGTGCGCGTCTGGTCGAGGCCGGCGAACGCCTGCGCCTCGTGCTGAACCTGCGTCAGGCCACCCCCTATCAAGTCCGTGTCCAGGACCGCACGGTTCTCGTCTTCCTGGAGAGCCCGTCGGGCGTGCCGGCAGCGTCGCGCCCTGCGGCGGTGGCCGCGGTGCGCGACATCGACTTTCGCCGCACGGCCGATGGGGCCGGGCGGGTCGTGATCGCCCTGGCGTCTGCGCAGGCGGTGGCCGATGTGCGGCAGCAGGGCCGCGGGCTCCTGGTCGAGTTCGCCCGCGCGTCCCTGCCCGAGGCCCTGCGCCGTCGGCTCGATGTGGCCGATTTCGGTACGCCCGTGCAGACCGTGACGAGCAACCAGGTCGGCGACCGCGTCAGCGTCTTCGTGGAGCCGCGTGGCGCCTGGGAGCACATCGCCTACCAGGCCGACGACCAGTTCGTGCTCGAGGTGCGTGCCGTGCGTGCGGACCCGAACAAGCTGAGCCCTGGGGTCGGCTACACGGGCGAGAAGCTGACCTTGAACTTCCAGAGCATCGAGGTGCGCTCGGCGCTGCAGGTGATCGCCGACTTCACGAACTTCAACGTCGTCACGAGCGATTCCGTCAGCGGCACGATCATGCTGAGGCTGAAGGACGTCCCGTGGGACCAGGCTCTGGACATCATCATGCAGAGCAAGGGCCTGGGCATGCGGCGCAGCGGCAACGTGCTGTGGATCGCGCCTCGCGAGGAGCTTGCCGCGCGCGAGCAGGTCGAGCTCGAGGCCCGCAAGAAGCTCACCGAGCTCGAACCGCTGCGCACCCAGCCGTTCCAGCTGAACTACACGAAGGCCGACGACGTGGCGCGCAGCCTGGCGGGCCAGGGTGGGGGCGCGGGTGTCTCGGCTGGGGGGGGCGGCCAGGCCGTGCGCATCTTGTCGTCGCGCGGCAGTGTCATTGCCGATGCGCGCACGAACCAGCTCTTCGTGAGCGACATTCCGGGCAAGCTCGAGGAAATCCAGCTCCTGATCTCGCGCATCGACATCCCGGTGCGCCAGGTGCTGATCGAGGCGCGCATCGTCGAGGCCGACGACACCTTCGGCCGTTCGCTGGGCGTGCGGCTGGGAGGCAGCGACCTGCGCGGGCTGCGCAACGGAGTGCCGGGCTACCCGGTGGCGGGCGACGTCCGCGTGGTGCCCGGAGGCAACCTGAACGCGGTGGGATACCAGACGAGCCAGATTCCCGCCGGCAGCACGCTGCCCTTCAACGACTCGACCTTCGTGAACCTGCCGGCCAACACCTCCTCCTTCGGCGGCGGCGCCTCCCCAGCCACCTTCGCGCTGTCGCTGTTCAGCGCCACGGCCAACCGTTTCCTGAACCTCGAGCTGTCGGCCCTCGAGGCCACGGGCCGCGGCAAGATCGTGTCGAGCCCGCGGGTGGTCACGGCCGACCAGGAAAAGGCCACCGTCGCCCAGGGCGAGGAACTGCCGTACCAGGCGGCGACCTCCAGCGGGGCCACGAACGTGCAGTTCCGCAAGGCTGCACTGCGCCTGGAGGTGCAGCCGCAGATCACGCCCGAGGGCAACGTGATCCTCGATGTGGACGTCAGCAAGGACAGCGTCGGCCGGGCGACCACGGCGGGCTTCGCGATTGACACGAAGCAGGTCAAGACCAAGGTGCTGGTGGAGAACGGTGGCACGGTCGTGATCGGCGGCATCTACACGCAGGTCGAGAAGGACGAGTTGAACAAGGTGCCTTTGCTCGGCGACCTGCCGTTCGTCGGCAATCTCTTCCAGAACAAGCAGCGCGTGTCGAACAAGACGGAACTGCTCGTCTTCATCACCCCCAAGATCGTCAGCGACCGGCCCGAGGGCCGGTGAAGGTCGCCCGGCGGCCTTCCTGCCCGATGCCAGTACCCCGGTTACCATGAAGAACGCCTTCCTGTCTCGGCTCGCCTCGCTCGGACTCGCGCTGCTCCTGCCGTTTGGGCTGGTGGCGTGCGGGGGTGGGGGTGGCGAATCGGGCACTTCGCCCTTCGGGCCGGGTACCAAGGTGCCCACCCTCACGCTGGCCCTGTCTTCCACCAACGTCACGGCCAATACGCCCGTGGGTGTGACGGCCACCGTGCGCGACGGCAACGGCCAGCCGGTGTCGGGCATCGTGGTCACCTTCGCGGTGTCGCGTTCGGAACTGAGCGTGCTCAATGCCACCAGCGCCCTGACCGATGCGCAGGGCGAGGCCAAGGTGGTGTTGTCTGCCTCGAGCAGTGGCCTGACGGGCGCGGATGACCTCAATGCCACGGCCACCGTCAACACCACGAACTTGCAGGCCCGAGCGGGCTTCTCGGTGGCCGGTGCCTTGCCGACCTTGAACGCGCGCGCCGACAGCACCACGCTCAGCGGCTCGAGAGGCCCGGTTCGCATGACGGCCGAATTGCGCGACGCGGCAGGCAAGCTGTTGCCGGGCCAGATCGTCACGTTCTCGTCGGCAGGCGGCAAGGTGCGGCTGAGCCAGGTCTCGGCGCTCACCGACGCGCAGGGGGTGGCCACGACCACTGCCCTTCCAGCGGACCCGACCACTGCCGCGGCAGATACCGTGCTGGCCAGCGCGACGGTGGCCGGGCGAGAGGTGCAAAGCCCGATCAACGTGCAGATCGTGGCCGAGCCGGCCAGCCCGGCGAAGGTGCCCAGCCTGACGGTGGCGATCTCGTCGCCCGAGCTCACGGCGATCACGCCCACCGTTGTCACCGTGACCGTGCGCGATGCGAACAACCTGCCGGTGCCCGGGATCGTCGTGCGGCTGTCGACGACACGGGTGGACCTGGCCAGCCTGAGTGCGACCTCGGTGCTCACCGATGCGCAGGGCGTGGGGCGCTTGACGATCAGCCCGATCAACAACGGCGTGACCGGGGCCGACGACCTGAATGCGACGGCCACCCTCGGCACGACGGCGCTGGCCGCGCGTGTGGGTTTCAACGTTCCCGGCGCCACGGCATCCATCAATGCGAGCATCGACTCGACGACGATCCGCGGCTCCACCGGCCCGGTGCGCTTCACCGCCCAGGTCCGCAACGCGGCGGGCCTGGCGGTTGCGGGCCAGGTCGTGAATTTCGCCTCGCCGGCCGGCGTGCTCAGGCTCAGCCCGATTTCGGCCCTCACCGATGCCACGGGCGTCGCGACGACGAGCGTGGTGCCGGTTGACCCGACCGTGGGCGTGGCCGAGACGATCGTGGCCAGCACCTCCCTGGACGGCCGGACGCTGCAAAGCCAGGTCAATGTGCAGGTCATCGGCGAGCCCGCGGCAGCGCCGCGCAGCCCGACCCTGGCGCTCGCCGTCTCCTCGACCGAGGTCACGGCAGCCGCCCCAGCCACCGTGACGGCCACGGTGCGCGACGCCAGCGGCCTGCCGGTGGCCGGCGTCGTCGTCGGGCTGTCGACCTCGCGCGGCACCCTGGGGCAGCTCGACACGGCTTCGGTGCTCACCGATGCGAATGGGCAGGCGCGGGTCACGCTGTCGGTGGCCGCAGGGGGGCTGACGGGTGCGGACGACCTGCTCGGCACGGCCACCGTGGGGACGGCCACGTTGCAGGCTCGGGTCGGATTCAACGTGACAGGTGCCGTGCCGACGCTGCAGGCCCTGGTGGACTCGACCACGCTGCGGGCCTCCGTCGGGCCCGTGCGCTTCACGGCCGTCGCCCGCAATGCGCAGGGGCAGCCGGTGCCGGGCCAGCTCGTCACCTTCGGCTCGACCACGGGGGCCGTTCGCATCTCGCCGGCTTCCGCACTGACGGATGCCACGGGTACCGCTGCCACCACCGTGCAGCCGGCAGATGCGGCTTCCGGGCTCGCCGATACGCTGGTGGCCAGCGCGACGGTGTCCGGCCGGACGGTCCAGGGTTCGGTCGGGGTGCAGCTGATCGCCGAGGAACCCTCGATCGCACTCACGGTCACGCCGAGCCAGAACATCGGCACCGCCAGCCCCGCCACCGTGCAGGCGGTGGTCCGCGATGCCTCCGGGGCGTTGGTTCCGAATGCGATCGTGAGCTTCAGCACGCAGTCGGGGCTGGGCAGCTTCAGTGCCGGCACGGCCGCGACGGCAGCCGTCACCGGTACCGCCACCGCGGTGCTCAGGCCCGTCACCTCGGCCACCGCCGGGGCCGATGTCGTGCGCGCCAGCGTGACGGTGGCGGGCGTGACGCGTACTGCGCAGCAGACGGTGCAGTTCGTGCCGGCCACCGTGCCTGCGGCCCCCTCGATCGTCCTCAGCCTGAGCAGCAGCACGGTGACGCCGCAACTTCCCGCGGCGATCAGCCTGCGGGTACTCGACGGCCTGCAGCTGCCGGTGCCCGGTGCCGTCGTCACCCTGGCGACCGGCAGGAACAACCTCGGTGTGCTCAGCACCACCTCCGTACTGACCGATGCACAGGGGCGGGCGACGGCGTCACTGTCCTCCGCCGGTTCGGGTCTTGCCGGTGCCGATGAACTGATCGCGACGGCGACCGTGGCGGGGACGCGTGTTCAGTCCACGGCCGGGTTCGACGTGTCGGCTGCGGCGCCCACGCTGCAGTTGACCTTGTCTCCCGACACCGGGCTGCGTGCCTCGACGAGCCCGCCCGCGAGCCTGACGGCGACCGTGCGTGATGCGGCCGGCACCCCCCAGGCCGGCCAACTGGTGCGCTTCGAAGGCGCAAACGGCCTGGTGCGGCTGAGTGCGCCCTCGGCGGTCACGAATGGCAACGGCGTGGCGGTCGTCAACGTCGTGCCCGGCAGCCCTCAGAACGCGGGCGCCGAGCTCCTGCGCGCAACGGTGACGCTGTCCGGTCGCGATCTGCAGGCGAGCAAGAACGTCGATGTCGTGCGTGAGTCTCCCGCCATCGAGTTGAACTTCACCGGCAGTTCGACGTCTACCGTGGCGGCGCCCGCTGGCGTGCGGGCAATCGTCCGCGACATCCGCGGCAACCCCGTGCCCAACGCGATCGTGCGCTTCTCGACGCAGGGCGGGCTCGGTACCTTCAGCGTGGCAAGCGTGGCCACTGCCGTGGATGGCTCGGCCAGCGCCTTTGTCTCGCCTGCCACCGCGACGACCACCGGTGCGGATACGGTCGTGGCCAGCGCTACCGTTGACGGCGTGGCCATCAGCGCCACCCAGGTCGCGCAGTTCGTGCCCTCGGGCGCGGGTACCGCGAGCTTGAGGCTGGCGCTGAGCAGCACGTCGATCAGCTCAGGCTCGCCGGCAACGGTCACGGCCACGCTCACCGATTCGCGAGGCACGCCGGTGGCGGGGCAGGTCGTGACCTTCGATGTCGTGCGCGGGCTGGCGCGTACGAGTGTGGGCACGTCGCTGACCGACTCGGCGGGCCTGGCGACGGTCGTGCTGGCGCCTGCCAACCCCGCGGGCGCGGGTGCGGACGAAGTGACCGCAAGCGTCAGTCTCGGCGGCACGACCCTGAGCGATACCAAGGGCTTCCAGATCAATGCCACCAACGTGACGCTGACCTTCGCGGCGCTGCCCGCCGGCTTCACCCTGGCCGAGTACGGCCAGACGACCCTGACGCTGGGGTTGACTGGCGCCAGCGTCGGCTCGCCCGTGAACATCAGCATCACGTCGTCATGCGCCTCCCAGGGCAAGGCAACGCTGTCCCCGGCCACCTTCACCGCCACCACGGCTTCGGTGCCCATTCAGTACCGCGACACGGGCTGCGGTGCGCTGCAGGCCACCGACGAGATCCAGGCGGTGGTCGTCGGTGCCGCCAACTCCTCGGCGGTGTCGCTGCCGTTGTCGCGTCCGGGCGTGTCGAGCCTGGCCTTCGTTCAAGCCTTGCCGGAGCAGATCTTCCTGAAGGGCTCGGGCCTGGGCGAGTCCTCGACGGTGACCTTCGAGGTGAGGGATGCCGCGGGCAACCCGCTGCGCGACGAGCCTGTGCAACTCACGCTGTTGTCCGGCGCGGGCGGTGTGACGATGGACGGGAGGTCGGTGGGCGTGCCCGGAACGACCCGTTCCGATGCATCGGGTCGCGTGGTGGCCCGTGTCAACTCAGGCTCCCTGCCGACCCCTGTGCGGGTTCAGGCCAGCATCACGCTCGGCAGCGGGGCCGTGGTGTCTACCGTGTCGAGCAACCTCAGCGTGGCCGTGGGCCTGCCGGCTCAGTTGAACTTCTCGTTTGCGCAGGGTACCCGCAACATTGAGGGATACAACATCGACGGCACGCCCAACACCTACTCGATCATTGCGGCCGACCGCAACGGCAACCCGGTGCCGGTGGGCACGACGATCAACTTCGTCACCGAGGGGGGGTCGATCCAGGCGAGCCAGCAGACGCAGCTGGCGAATGGACTGGCGCGCGCCACGGCGAACTTCGTGTCGTCCGAGCCGCGTCCGGTGGATGGCCGGGTCACCATCACCGCCTACGCGCTGGGCGAGGAGTCGTTTGTCGACTTGAACGGCAACAACACGTACGACCCCGGCGAGCCCTTCCAGGACCTCGGCAACATCTTCAAGGACCGCAACTTCGACGGGCTGTTCGACGCCAGTACGGATGAATTCGTGCCTGTCGGCTTCAACAACACGTCGGCCTGTGTGGTCAGTGGCAATGCCCTGCTCGACCTCGACCCGAGCATGCCCTCCATACCGGGCACCTGCAGTGGCACCTGGAGCGGCGCCGGGCAGGTCTACGTGCGGCGGGCCCTGGAAACGGTGCTGTCCACGTCCGAGCCGCGTCCCCTGTGGGAAAGTGTCAGCGGGCTGGAATCGAGTTGCCGGCGGCTTCGTCTGCAGATCGGCCCGCAGTTGCTCGGCGCGGCCAGTGCACCGTCGGCGCGCCTGGCCTACGTGGCAGGTGACACCTGGTACAGCACGGCGGCCGAGGGGGTGCTGTCCTTCATCGTGGCCGACAGGAACCCTGGCCGCATGGTGTCGAGTCCGACCGCCGACCTGACCGACCCGGCGAACTGGTTGATCCTGCCGCGTCTGAATCCGATGGCCGCTGGCAGCCTGGTGACCGCCGCAACCACCTCTACGGGCTTCACGGTGTCGGTAGTGGGCGGCTCCCCGGTGCCGAGCACCACGGAGGCATCGACGGCCGCGGTGGCCTACAGCTTCACCGACCCCACCGCCCAGCGTGGTGTGGTCAACGTGACGTTCCGCTCGCCGAGTGGGACGGGCGCCACCTACAGCGTGACGGTCGACCGCTCGCGGGGCCCGCAGTCGATCTGCGAGATCGGTCCCTGAGGCATGCTGGTGCTCGCGTGCCTGCGGCGGCGATGATCGTCTCGCTCGTCGGCATGCCCGGCTGCGGCAAGTCCACGGTCGGCCGCCAGCTCGCGCGCCAGCTCGGGTGCGACTTCGTCGACAGCGACAGCGAGCTCGAGCAACGCCTGGGCATGCCCGTGCGCAGCTATTTCGAGCTGCACGGCGAGGACGCCTTCCGCGTCGAGGAGGCTGCCGTGGTGGACGAGTTGACGCAACGCGCCACAGGCGTGATCGCCACCGGTGGCGGAGCCGTCCTGCGGCCGGCCAACCGTGACGCGCTGCACCGGCGCACGCAGGTCTTCTACCTGCGCAGCACCCCTGAAGAGCTGCATCGCCGGCTGCGCCACGACACGCGCAGGCCCTTGCTGCAGGTTGCCGACCCTCTGGCTAGGCTGCGCGAGCTCTACCGTGACCGTGACCCGTTGTACCGCCGCACCGCGCACTTCGTGATCGAATCCGCCCGCCCGTCGGTCTCGGCCCTCGTGTCGATGATCCTCGCTCAGCTGGAGCTGGCCGGCCTCGTCGATCCAGCGCAGGTCCCTGCGACCATCGGGCGCACCGTCACGTCGCCGTGACTCGGCCGTCGCTCGGGCGGGTGCGCCAAGGCGGCCGGGTAAACTGAGGCCATGCATTCCGGCCAGACCTCTGCTGGTGCCACACCCGATGACGTGGGGGCGTTTGCGGCCCGGCACATGGTGCGCGTGGATACCGGCGCGACGGCCTACGACATCGCCATCGGCAGCGGCCTGCTCGGTGACGGGAGGGTGTGGTCGGGCCTGCCCGAGAGCACCCATGGGGTGATCGTCACGAACGACGTGGTCGGGCCCCTGCTGGGCGGGCGGCTCGTCGCGGCTCTGGCCGGGCGACACCGCCACCTGTCGGTGCTGACGCTGCCCGACGGTGAGGCGCACAAGGACTGGACGACCCTCAACCTCATCTTCGACCACCTGCTGGCACAGGGGTGTGACCGCCGCACCGTGCTGTACGCGCTTGGCGGTGGCGTGGTGGGCGACATCACCGGCTTCGCCGCGGGTTGCTACATGCGAGGCGTGTCCTTCGTGCAGGTGCCCACCACGCTGCTGGCGCAGGTGGACTCCTCCGTAGGCGGCAAGACCGCGATCAACCACCCGCTCGGCAAGAACATGATCGGCTTGTTCCATCAGCCGCTGCGGGTCGTGTGCGACCTGGACGTGCTGCGCACGCTTCCTGACCGCGAATACGCCGCCGGCATGGCGGAGGTCGTCAAGTACGGGCCGATCGCCGATGCCCCGTTCCTCGACTGGATCGAGCGCAACGTGGAGGCACTGCAGCGCCGGGACCCGGCAGCGGTGGCCTGGGCGGTGCGGCGCTCCTGCGAGATCAAGGCACAGGTGGTGGCGGCCGACGAGCGCGAGAGCGGCCTGCGGGAGATCCTGAACTTCGGCCACACCTTCGGACATGCGATCGAGGCGGGTACCGGCTTCGGCACCTGGCTGCATGGGGAGGCCGTGGCCTGCGGGATGGGGCTGGCCTGCGCGTTGTCGAGCCGGCTGGGCCTGGTGCCTGCCGATGTCGGGCAGCGTCTGCGCGTGCTGCTCGAGCGCTTCGGGCTGCCGATGCGGCCGCCTGCCTTGGCAACGGAGACCTGGCTCGAGCTGATGCGGCGTGACAAGAAGGCCCAGTCCGGGCAGATCCGGTTCGTCGTGCTGGACCGGGTCGGGCACGCCAGCGTACGTCCCGTGGCCGACCCACTGGTGGCCGACGTGCTTCGCCTGGCCGTCGTCTGAGCGCGCGGCCGTGGCGCGGCTGGCGAGGTTCCCGGGCGAGGGGCTGGCGCACCACGTCGTCCAGCGCGGGCACAACCGGCAGCCGATCATCCTCGACGACGAGGACCGCATCCGGTGGCGGGCGTTGCTGGCCGAGGCGGTGGCCACCACCCGCGTGGCGCTGCACGCCTGGGTGCTGCTGCCGGACCACTTCCACCTGGTGCTGCGCCCTGGCGCCGCCTCCGATGTCGGCCGCCTGATGCAGTCTCTCGGGCGGCGCTACGTGGCGGCATTCAACCGTCGGCATGGGCGCAGCGGCACGCTGTGGGACGGGCGCTACCGGGCCTGCCTGCTCGAACCGGGTGACGAGGTGCTGCGCAGCCTGCGCTTCGTCGACGCGCATGCGCACCGAACTGGTGCGCCGATGCCGGATCCGTCTGGCGAGGGGGGCTTGGCGGTGTCCAGCCTGGCCCACCACATCGGTCGCGACCGCGACCCGATGCTGACCGACCCGCCCGAGTTCTGGGCCTTGGGCAACACGCCCTTCGAGCGTCAGGCTGCGTACGCCAGCCTGATCGAAGCCGCGCTGCCGCCCACCGAGGTGGCGCGCATCGCGGCGGCGATCCGACGTGGCTGGCCGCTGGGTTCACCCGCCTTCGTGGCGGCGCTGGCGCACCGCAGCGGCCGACCCGCCTCGCCCCGTCCGCGAGGGCGGCCCCGGAGGGTGCAGGCGGTCACCCCGTGAGCCGCCGCCCGTACCTGGCGGGCGACCAATGCCTGTCGGGGTGACGCGCGGCGATCGTCGTGGCGCGGTGCTCGGCCGAGATCTTGCTAGCGGGGTACCGGTGCACGCGTGAGCACCTCTTTTAATCTGTCCCCTGTTTTATGGTGCCATTCAGTCGATGGCCTCTTAAATAAAGCTGACCCCGTTTATTTCCGATTGAGCCGTTTGCTGCGCCGCAGTATTCTCGTCGCCCCTGTCCGGTGGCCCGATGGAAGCGGCCACCGGGACTCTGGAGAACCCGATGACCGACCTGTCTGTCCCCGCTGCCGAGCCGAATCCCGCGTCCGCCACCCTGTCGCCATCCGATGCGCTCGCGCGGGCCCAGGCCGAGGGCCTCTACGCGGCCGACCGCGAGCATGACGCCTGCGGCGTAGGCTTCGTCGCCCACATCAAGGGCCGCAAGGCGCACGCGATCGTCGAGCAGGGCCTGAAGATCCTCGAGAACCTGGATCACCGGGGAGCCGTCGGGGCGGATGCTCTGATGGGCGATGGCGCCGGCATCCTGATCCAGATTCCCGACGAGTTCTACCGGGCGGAGATGGCCGCACAGGGTGTGGAACTCCCGGCTCCGGGCGAATACGGGGTGGGCATGATCTTCCTGCCGAAGGAGCACGCCTCTCGGCTGGCCTGCGAGCAGGAACTCGAGCGTGCGATCCGCGCCGAGGGCCAGGTGCTGCTCGGCTGGCGTGACGTGCCGGTGGACCGCGAGATGCCGATGAGCCCGACCGTGCGCGCGAAGGAGCCGGTGATCCGCCAGGTGTTCATCGGCCGCGGCCCGGACGTGATCGTGCCCGACGCGCTCGAGCGCAAGCTCTACGTGATTCGCAAGACGGCCTCGGCCGCCATCCAGGCGCTGCAACTCACGCACAGCCGCGAGTATTACGTGCCGAGCATGAGCTGTCGCACGGTGATCTACAAGGGCCTGCTGCTGGCCGACCAGGTGGGCCAGTACTACCGCGACCTTGCTGATCCACGCACGGTGTCGGCGCTTGCGCTCGTGCACCAGCGCTTCTCGACCAACACCTTCCCGGAGTGGCCGCTGGCGCACCCGTACCGCATGGTGGCCCACAACGGCGAGATCAACACCGTGAAGGGGAACTTCAACTGGATGCGCGCCCGCGAGGGGGTGATGAAGTCCCCGGTGCTGGGCGAAGACCTGAAGAAGCTCTACCCGATCAGCTTCGCGCACCAGAGCGACACCGCCACCTTCGACAACGCGCTCGAGCTGCTGACGATGGCGGGCTACCCGCTCGCGCATGCGGCGATGATGATGATCCCCGAGGCGTGGGAGCAGCACGAGGGCATGGACGAGCGCCGCCGTGCGTTCTACGAGTACCACGCGGCGATGATCGAGCCGTGGGACGGCCCGGCGGCGATGGTCTTCACCGACGGCCGGCAGATCGGTGCCACGCTCGACCGCAACGGCCTGCGCCCGGCGCGTTACATCGTCACGGACGACGACCTGGTGGTGATGGCCTCGGAGTCCGGGGTGCTGCCGATTCCCGAGAGCCGCATCCTGCGCAAGTGGCGGCTGCAGCCCGGCAAGATGTTCCTGATCGACTTCGAGCAGGGCCGCATCGTCGACGACGAGGAGTTGAAGAACCAGGTCGCGAGCGCGCGCCCGTACCGACAGTGGATCGAGAACGTGCGGGTGAAGCTCGACTCGGTGCCGTTGCCCGCTGACGAAGTCGCCGGCCCGGCCGCGTTTGCGGAGACCCTGCTGGACCGTCAGCAGGCCTTCGGCTACTCGCAGGAGGACCTGAAGTTCCTGCTCAGCCCGATGGCCGCTCAAGGTGAGGAGGCGGTGGGCTCGATGGGCAACGACTCGCCGCTGGCGGTGCTGTCCGACCGTGCGAAGCCGCTGTACCACTACTTCAAGCAGCTCTTCGCGCAGGTCACCAACCCGCCGATCGACCCGATCCGCGAGGCGATCGTGATGTCGCTGAACAGCTTCATCGGTCCGAAGCCGAACCTGCTGGACATCAACGCGGTGAACCCACCGATGCGCCTGGAGGTGACTCAGCCGATCCTCGACTTCGAGGACATGGCGCGGCTGCGGGCTATCGAGCGCCACACCGCCGGCAAGTTCAAGAGTTGCGAGCTCGACATCACGTATCCCGTGGCCTGGGGCCGCGAGGGCGTGGAGGCCAAGCTCGCCTCGCTGTGCGCGGAGAGCGTGGACGCGATCCGCACCGGCCACAACATCCTCATCCTCACCGACCGCGCGATGTGCCGGGAGCAGCTGGCGATTCCCGCCCTGCTGGCGCTGTCGGCCATCCACCACCACCTGGTGCGTGAGGGCCTTCGCACCACGGCGGGCCTCGTGGTCGAGACCGGCTCGGCGCGCGAGGTGCACCACTTCGCGGTGCTGGCCGGCTACGGCGCCGAAGCGGTGCACCCGTACTTGGCGATGGAGACGCTGGTGGAGCTGCACCGCGGCCTGCCGGGCGAGCTGTCGGCGGACAAGGCGATTGCCAACTACGTGAAGGCGATCGGCAAGGGCCTGTCCAAGATCATGTCCAAGATGGGCGTGAGCACCTACATGTCGTACTGCGGGGCCCAGCTTTTCGAGGCCATCGGGCTCGAGAAAGGGTTCGTAGACCAGTACTTCCGCGGCACCGCCAGCCAGGTGGGTGGCGTGGGGGTGTTCGAGGTGGCGGAGGAGGCGATCCGCATGCACCACGATGCCTTCGGCGACGACCCGGTGCTCGCGCGCATGCTCGATGCCGGCGGCGAGTACGCGTGGCGCGTGCGCGGCGAGGAGCACATGTGGACGCCCGACGCCATCGCCAAGCTGCAGCACAGCACGCGGGCGGGCAAGTTCGACACGTACAAGGAATACGCGCAGATCATCAACGACCAGAGCCGGCGCCACATGACGCTGCGCGGGCTCTTCGAGTTCAAGGTGGATCCCGCCAGGGCGATTCCGCTCGAGGAGGTCGAGCCGGCCAGCGAGATCGTGAAGCGCTTTGCCACGGGTGCCATGTCGCTGGGCTCGATCTCCACCGAGGCCCACACGACGCTGGCGCTGGCGATGAACCGCATCGGCGGCAAGAGCAACACCGGCGAGGGCGGCGAAGACCCGGCGCGCTACCGCAACGAGCTCAAGGGCATCCCGATCGCAGCCGGCACGAAGGTGAGCGACGTCATCGGCACCAAGGTGATCGAGGCCGACTACGCGATGCAGGAAGGCGACAGCCTGCGAAGCCGCATCAAGCAGGTGGCCTCCGGGCGCTTCGGCGTCACGACCGAGTATCTGGTGAGTGCCGACCAGATCCAGATCAAGATGGCCCAGGGCGCCAAGCCCGGCGAGGGCGGGCAGCTGCCCGGCGGCAAGGTCAGCGAGTACATCGGCTTCCTGCGTTACTCGGTGCCGGGCGTGGGCCTGATCAGCCCGCCGCCGCACCACGACATCTACTCGATCGAGGACCTGGCCCAGCTCATCCACGACCTGAAGAACGCGAACTCGCGCGCGAGCATCAGCGTCAAGCTCGTCAGCGAGGTGGGCGTGGGCACGATCGCAGCGGGCGTGGCCAAGTGCAAGGCCGACCACGTGGTGATCGCAGGCCACGATGGCGGCACGGGCGCCTCGCCTTGGTCGTCGATCAAGCATGCCGGCACGCCTTGGGAGCTCGGGTTGGCCGAGACGCAGCAGACACTCGTGCTTAACCGGCTGCGCAGCCGCATCCGCGTGCAGGCCGACGGCCAGATGAAGACCGGACGCGACGTGGTGATCGGCGCGTTGCTGGGCGCCGACGAGTTCGGCTTCGCCACCGCGCCGCTCGTGGTGGAGGGCTGCATCATGATGCGCAAGTGCCACCTCAACACCTGCCCGGTGGGGGTGGCCACGCAGGACCCGATGCTGCGCCGCAAGTTCGCGGGCAAGCCCGAGCACGTGGTGAACTACTTCTTCTTCGTCGCCGAAGAGGCGCGCCAGATCATGGCGCAGCTTGGGATTCGCCGCTTCGACGACCTGATCGGGCGCGCCGACCTGCTCGACACGCGCAAGGGCATCGCGCACTGGAAGGCGCGCGGCCTGGACTTCAGCCGCATCTTCCACCAGCCCGCCATGCCGGCGGACGTCCCGCGCCACCAGACCGAGGAGCAGGACCACGGCCTGCACAAGGCGCTGGACCTCACGCTCATCGAGCGTTGCCGCCCGGCGATCGAGCGTGGGGAAAAGGTGCAGTTCATGCAGGAGGTGCGCAACGTCAACCGCTCGGTGGGCGCGATGCTTTCCGGCGAGCTCGTGCGCCGGCGCCCGCAGGGCCTGCCCGACCACACCATCTTCATGCAGATGGAGGGCACCGGCGGCCAGAGCTTCGGGGCGTTCCTGGCCACCGGCATCACCCAGTACCTGATCGGCGACGCCAACGACTACACCGGCAAGGGCCTGTCGGGCGGGCGCGTGGTGGTGCGCCCGAGCATCGATTTCCGCGGCGACTCGATGCGCAACATCATCATCGGCAACACGGCGCTGTATGGCGCCACGAGCGGGGAGGCCTTCTTCCGCGGGGTGGCGGGCGAGCGCTTTGCCGTGCGGCTCTCGGGTGCGACGGCGGTGGTGGAAGGCACGGGCGACCACGGCTGCGAGTACATGACGGGCGGCACGGTGGCCGTGCTCGGCCGCACCGGCCGCAACTTCGCGGCCGGCATGAGCGGCGGGGTGGCCTACGTGTACGACGAGGATGGCTCCTTCGCGTCGCGCTGCAACCTGTCGATGGTGGCGCTGGACAAGGTGCTGCCCGAGGCGGAGCAGGCTCGAGCCGGGTCCGCTGCAGGCTGGCACCGCGGGCAGTGCGACGAGTCCCAGCTGCGCAAGCTCGTGGAGGACCACCACCGCTGGACGGGCTCGCTGCGGGCGCGCGAGATCCTGGACAACTGGGCCGCAGCGCGCGAGCGCTTCGTGAAGGTGTTCCCGAACGAGTACCGGCGCGCGCTCACCCAGGCGGCGCAGCAGGCGGCTGCCGCGCAGGCGGCGCAGGCCGCTGCGGTGCCGGCCAAGTAAGGGCACCGCGAACCGACAGATGGCCTACGCCGGCCCCGTGCCGGCCCCCGACACACAGGACCACACACCATGGGAAAAGTCACCGGATTCCTCGAGTACGAGCGCCTGGAGGAGAGCTACGAGCCCGTGCCGCAGCGCCTGAAGACGTGGAAGGAGTTCGTCATCGGGCTGAGCGAGGAGCAGTCCAAGGTGCAGGGCGCGCGCTGCATGGACTGCGGCACGCCGTTTTGCAACAGCGGCTGCCCGGTCAACAACATCATCCCGGACTTCAACGACCTCGTCTTCCGCGGCGACTGGCGCCACGCGCTGGACGTGCTGCACTCGACGAACAACTTCCCCGAATTCACGGGGCGTGTGTGCCCGGCGCCGTGCGAGGCGGCGTGCACGCTGAACGTCAACGGCGACCCGGTGGGCATCAAGTCGATCGAGCACGCGATCATCGACCGTGGCTGGGCCGAAGGCTGGGTGGCGCCGCAGCCGCCCGCGGCCAAGAGCGGCAAGAAGGTGGCTGTCGTGGGCAGCGGCCCGGCGGGCCTGGCGGCGGCGCAGCAGCTCGCGCGAGCCGGCCATGAGGTGACGGTCTTCGAGAAGAACAGCCGTATTGGCGGGCTGTTGCGCTACGGCATCCCGGACTTCAAGATGGAGAAGTCGCACATCGACCGCCGCGTCGCGCAGATGCAGGCCGAGGGCGTGAGCTTCCGCACGGGGGTGCTGGTGGGGTCCATGCCCCAGGACGGGCCGGGCGCGAAGGTGACCAACGACGCCCAGGTGGTGGTCTCGCCCGAGGAGCTGCGCGCGCAGTTCGATGCCGTGCTGCTGGCCGGCGGTTCGGAGACCTCGCGTGACCTGCCTGTGCCCGGGCGGGAGCTCGACGGCGTGCACTTCGCGATGGAGTTCCTGCCGCAGCAGAACAAGGTCGTGGCCGGCGACCAGGTGGCGGGCCAGATCCGCGCCGACGGCAAGCACGTGATCGTGATCGGCGGCGGCGACACGGGCAGCGACTGCGTGGGCACGAGCAACCGCCACGGTGCGGCCAGCGTCACGCAGTTCGAACTGATGCCCATGCCCCCCGAGACCGAGGACAAGCCGCTCACCTGGCCCTACTGGCCCTACAAGTTGCGCACGAGCTCGAGCCACGAGGAGGGCTGCGCGCGAGAGTTCGCGATCGCGACGAAGGAGTTCACTGGCCAGGGCGGCCGCGTGACGGGCCTGAGGACCGTGCACGTGGAGTGGAAGGGCGGCAAGATGGTCGAGGTGCCGGGCACCGAGAAGGAGTACCGGGCCGACCTCGTGCTGCTGGCGATGGGCTTCGTGGCCCCCGTGGCGAGCGTGCTCGAGGCCTTCGGCGTGGAGCGTGATGCGCGCGGCAATGCGCGCGCGGGCACCGAAGCCGCGGGCGGCTACCGCACCAACGTGGACAAGGTGTTCGCCGCGGGTGACATGCGCCGAGGCCAGAGCCTGGTGGTCTGGGCGATCCGCGAGGGCCGCCAGGCGGCGCGCGCGGTCGATGAGTTCCTGATGGGAAAGAGCACGTTGCCACGTTGAGTCGGCGGACATGGGACAATCGGGGTTTGTCCCGATGTCTGCCTGCTGCTGAGGCGGGCCGCGCCCCTTGAAGTCCCGTGACCTGATCGAGATCGACCATGTCAGCTTCGGCTACGACGCGAGCCGGCTGATCCTGGGCGACGTGACGCTGCGCTTCCCGCGCGGGCGGGTCACGGCGCTGCTGGGCGGCTCGGGCTGCGGCAAGACGACGCTGCTGCGGTTGATCGGCGGCAGCCATGCGCCGGCCTCCGGGCAGGTGCGCTTCGATGGCGAGACGGTGGTCGCGAGCGACCGCGCTCAGATGTACCGGCTGCGCCGGCGCATGGGCATGCTGTTCCAGTTCGGCGCGCTCTTCACCGACCTCACGGTGTTCGACAACGTGGCCTTCCCGTTGCGCGAGCACACCGACCTGCCCGAGGCGATGGTGCGCGACATCGTATTGATGAAGCTCAACGCGGTGGGGCTGCGCGGGGCTGCCGGCTTGCGCATCTCGGAGGTTTCCGGTGGCATGGCTCGGCGCATCGCGCTGGCACGCGCGATCGCGCTCGACCCGGAACTCATCATGTACGACGAGCCCTTCGCCGGGCTCGACCTGATCTCGATGGGCGTGGCAGCCAAGCTGATCCGCACGCTCAACGACGTGACCGGCGCAACCTCGCTGGTCGTCTCGCACGACGTGCCCGAGTGCATGGCCATCAGCGACTTCGTCGTGCTGATGGCCACTGGCGGGCGCATCGTCGCGCAGGGCACGCCGGCCGAGCTGATGGGTTCCACCGACCCCGAGGTGCGGCAGTTCGTGCGCGGCGAGCCCGACGGGCCGGTGAAGTTCCACTACCCGGCCGCCTCGCTGGAACAGGATTTCGGGCCGGCCCAGGCGGCTGGCCGCCCGGGGGCACGCGCGTGAACGCGATCGCCCGCCTGGGTGCCGCCACGCTGCGCCTGCTGCGAGGCTTCGGCCATGCGGCCTTGTTCACCTGGGAGCTGCTGCGGGCGGTGCCGGCTGCCCTCGCGCGCTTCGGGCTCGTGGTGCGGCAGATCCACGCGGTGGGCAACCTGTCGCTGCTGATCATCATGGCCTCAGGCACGGCGGTGGGCTTTGTGCTGGCGCTGCAGATGTACTACGCGCTCGTGACCTACGGCGCCACCGAATCGCTCGGGCTGATCGTGAACCTGGCGCTCGTGCGCGAGCTCGGGCCGGTGGTGACGGCGCTGCTGTTCGCCGGGCGCGCGGGCACCTCGCTCACCGCCGAGATCGGGCTGATGAAGGCGGGCGAGCAGCTCGCCGCCATGGAGATGATGGCGGTGGACCCGAAGAGCCGCATCCTGGCGCCGCGGCTGCTGGCCGGCATCATCTCGATGCCGCTGCTGGCGGTGCTCTTCTCCGCGGTGGGCATCCTGGGCGCCTACGTGGTGGCGGTGCTGCTCATCGGGGTGGACGCCGGGAACTTCTGGAGCATCATGCAGACGAAGGTGGATGTGTGGCGCGACGTCGGCAACGGCGTCGTCAAGAGCTTCGTCTTCGGCGTGATCTGCACCGTGGTGGCGCTGTACCAGGGCCACGAGACCGAAGCCACCCCCGAGGGCGTGGCGTATGCGACCACGCGCACGGTGGTCATTTCCTCGCTGGGCGTGCTGGCGATGGACTTCGTGCTCACGGCGCTGATGTTTTCCACGCCTTGAACGGGCGAGCGAGAGGATCCGATGAACAAACGTGGCATCGAGACGATGGTGGGCGTGTTCGTGCTGATGGGCATGGGCGCGCTGCTGTTCCTCGCGCTCAAGGCGGCCAACCTCGCCAGCTTCGGCGGCGGTGCCGGCTACGAAGTGAAGGCTCGCTTCGACAACATTGGCGGCCTCAAGCCGCGGTCTCCCGTGCGCAGTGCCGGTGTGGTCGTCGGCCGCGTGACCTCGATCGCGCTGGACGCCAAGAGCTTCCAGGGCGTGGTCACGATGCAGATCGACAGCGCCGTGCAGTTCCCGAAGGACTCCTCGGCCAAGATCCTCACCGCGGGGCTGCTGGGGGACCAGTACATCGGCATCGAGGCCGGCGTGGACGACAAGAACCTGGCTGCCGGCGACATGATCCGGCAGACGCAGTCGGCCGTCGTGCTGGAAAACCTGATCGGCCAGTTCGTGGCCGGCAAGGCGGCCGAGGCCGGCACCGAGGCAGGGCCGAAAAAATGAAGCGTTCGCCGATCAAGCGGGCGTCCCCAAGCCTCCTGGCCGCTCGGCTGGCCATGGCGGGGACAGTGCTGTGGCTGGGTGCGGCCATGATGGGGCCCGCCACCTCGTGGGCGGGCGAGGCGCAACCCTCGGTGGCTGCCGAGCCGGAGGGCGAATCGGCGGCGGCGGCGCCCGCGCCCGCAGCGCGGCGGCCCGCGTCCCGCCAGGATCCCCTGGAGTCCTTCAACCGGGCGGTGTTCTCCTTCAACGACGCGGTCGATGCCGCGCTGCTGGAGCCGGTGGCGCGCGCTTACCGCGATGCGGTACCGGCCCTGGTGCGTCAGGGCGTGCGCAACGTCTTCGGCAACGTCGAGGACGGGTGGTCTGCCATCAACCACGTGCTGCAGGGCAAGGGGCAGGCCGGCTACGAGATGATGGTGCGCTTCGTCACCAACACCACGTTCGGCCTCGGCGGCCTGCTCGACGTGGCCGGCGAGATGGGGCTGGAACGCCGCAGCGAGGATTTCGGACAGACGCTCGGGCGCTGGGGCCTGCCAGCCGGGCCGTATGTGGTGCTGCCGCTGCTCGGGCCGAGCTCGGTGCGCGACGGCGTGGCGCGGCCCCTGGACCGTGCGGCCGCCCTGCCGAACGTGGCCGCCGAGGGGTCGCGCAGCTGGGCGCTCAGCGCGGTGGACGTGGTGCACACGCGCAGCGAGTTGCTCGCCACGGGTGCACTGCTCAACCAGGTGGCGCTGGACAAGTACACCTTCGTGCGCGACGCCTACCTCGCCCGCCGCCGCAGCCTCGTGTACGACGGCAACCCGCCGCCCGAGCCCGAGGATGGCGAGCCACAGGGTCGGGCGGAGCCGGTGGGGCGCCGGTGAACCGCCAGCCCTGCGTGTGCGTTAAGGATCATCGGAAACAGGCCGGGTACACCGAACCGGCGAACAGGAAGATTGCCGTGATGCGAGTGTCAAGACGATTCGTGATGTGGGCCGGTGCCCTGGCGTGTGCCGCCGCCGCGTTCACTCCCGTGCAGGCTCAGGCCAACCCGGGCCCCGACACCTTGGTGCGCCAGATCTCCGAGGAAGTGATCGAGACGGTCAAGACCGACAAGGAGATCCAGGCCGGCAGCCTGCCGAAGATCATGGCCCTGGTCGATGCGAAGGTGATGCCGCACGTGAACTTCACGCGCATGACGGCGATTGCCGTCGGGCGCCCGTGGCGCACAGCCACGCCCGAGCAGCAAAAGCGCCTGCTCGAGGAGTTCAAGACGCTGCTCGTGCGCACCTATTCGGGTGCCCTGACACAGGTGAAGGACCAGACCGTGCAGATCCGCCCGATGCGCGCGGGCGCGGACGATCCCGAGGTGGTCGTGCGCACCGAAGTGCGTGGCAAGGGCGACCCTATCCAGCTCGACTACCGGCTCGAGAAGACGGACAAGGGCTGGAAGATCTACGACGTGAACGTGCTCGGCGTGTGGCTGGCCGACACGAGCTTCAAGTCGCAGTTCGCCCCAATCGTCACGAACTCGGGCATCGACGGGCTGATCTCGAACCTGGCTGATCTGAACCGCAGGGCTGCTGCGGGGTCCTCGGGCAACGCGAAGCGCTGACCGTCACCCCAGTCGCTCTTCGCCCCCATTCATCTCTGCCCTTCACCGATGGCTGCTGCACTGCCCGCCACCCTGACGCTCGCGCATGCGCGCGGGACGGTCACAGCCTTGCGCGCGGAACTCGAGCGGCTGCCGGCGGGCGCCGCGTGGACGGTGGACGCGCGCGCGCTGCAGGAATTCGACACCTCGGCGTTGGCGGTGCTGCTGGAGTTGCGGCGTGCGGCGCAGGCCCGGGGCTGCACGCTGCAGGTCGCATCCGCCCCCGAGCAATTGGGCCAGCTGGCGGCGCTCTACGGCGTGGGCGCGCTGCTCGGGCTTCAGCCCTCGGCGTAGCGGCGCTCGCGCAGCGCCTGCTTGATGCGCCCGAGCAGCGGGCGCAGCTGGGCACTGCCCAGGCGCAAGGCCACACCGGTGGTCAGCACGTCGATGATCATCAGGTGCAGCAGCCGGCTCACCATCGGGCTGTAGCGGTCATGGTCCTCGGGATGGTCGGCGGCGAGCAGCAGGTGCCCGGGGCGCTGGGCGCGTGTGGCCAGGGGCGAGCCGCTGGCCGTGATCACAACCACGCTCGCACCCTGGCGGTGGGCGATGTCGGCCACGTCGATGAGATCGCGGCTGCGCCCGGAGTTGCTGATGACGACCGCGCAGTCGCCCGGCCCGAGCATCGTCGCGCTCATCACCTGCACGTGGCCGTCCTGCACGGCGTGCGCGCTCACACCCAGGCGGAAGAACTTGTGCTGGGCGTCCTGCGCGACGATGCCGGAGTTTCCGACGCCGTAGAACTCGATGCGCCGCCCGCTGCGGCCCGCCTGCGCGAGCAGCTCGATCGCGCGCTCGAGCGCACCCGCCGCAGCCGCGTTGCGGTAGTGCAGCAGCGCGCTCACGGCGTTGTCCACCACCTTCACCACGAGCTCGCCGGCGCCGTCGTCCTCGTCGACGGCGCGGTGCACGAAGGGCACGCCTTCACTGACGCTGCCGGCGAGCTTGAGCTTGAAGTCTGCGAGCCCGTCGTAGCCCATGCTGCGGCAGAAGCGCACGACGGTGGGCTTGCTGACGGCCGCGCGCGTGGCGAGCTCGCCGATGGGCAGCGAGGCGAAGCTGCGCGCATCCTGCAGCACCAGCGCAGCCACGCGCTGCTCGGCAGGCGGCAGTGCCGGAGTCGCAGCCCGGATGCGCTCGAGCATCAACGACTCGTGCGTGGCCTCTGCGCCCTCTCCGTGGACGGCCGCTCGCGCGGCCGACTGAGCTGCGGGAGCGCTCACGTTTCCTCGTCCCAGACGAAGCCGTCGCGAGCCACAAGCGCGCTGGCTGCGGGTGGCCCCCAGCTGCCTGCTGCGTAGGGCCGCGGGCCATCGGGGTCGCGCGACCAGGCTTCGAGCACGGGCATCACCCAGGCCCAGGCCTGCTCCTGTTCGTCGCTGCGCACGAACAGGTTCAGCCTGCCGGCCAGCGCATCCATCAGCAGCCGCTCGTAGGCGCCCACGCGCTCGGTGGGGAAGGCCTTGTCGAAGTCGAGGTCGAGCTTGACGGGGGCGAGCTGGTCGCTGCTGCGGCCGCCCTGCGCGGCGAGCAGGTGCAGCTCCAGGCCGTCCTCGGGCTGCAGCTTGATCACGAGCTTGTTGGCGCGGTTCGTACCGGGCAGGATCGGATGCGGCACGGGGCGGAAGTTCACGACGATCTGCGCCTCGCGCGCGGCCAGCCGCTTGCCCGTGCGCAGGTAGAAGGGCACCCCTGCCCAGCGCCAGTTCTGCACCTCGGCGCGCAGCGCCACGAAGGTGTCGCAGCGGCTGTCCGCGGGTACCTTCTGTTCCTCCAGGTAGCCCGGCACGCGCCGGCCCTCGACGACCCCGGCGCGGTACTGCCCGCGCACCACGTCGCGCGCCACGCTCTCGGGCGTGAAGGGTCGCAGCGACTTGAGCACCTTGAGCTTTTCGTCGCGGATCGCGTCGGCGTCGCTCGTGGAGGGGGGCTCCATCGCCAGCATCGTCAGCAGCTGCAGCGCGTGGTTCTGCACCATGTCGCGCAGCGCACCAGTCTGGTCGTAGTAGTCGCCGCGGGTGCCCACGCCCAGGCTCTCGGCCAGCGTGATCTGGATGTTGGCGATGCTCTCGCGCCGCCACAGCGGCTCGAAGAGCGCATTGCCGAAGCGCAGGGCCATCAGGTTCTGCACCGCGGGCTTGCCCAGGTAATGGTCGATGCGCAGCGCCTGCTGCTCGCTGAAGGCGGCGCGCACGGCGAGGTTGATCGCGCGTGCGCTGGCCAGGTCGTGACCGAGGGGCTTTTCCAGCACCACGCGCACCTGGGGGCCGTTCAGGCCACAGCGGCCGAGCTGCTCGCAGATGACCGGGAACAGGTGCGGGCTCGTGGCGAGGTACAGCACCGTGGTGTCGGCGGCGCGTTCGTCGAGCGTGGCTTTCAGCGCGAGGTAGTCCTCGGGCCGGGAGAGGTCCATGCGCTGGTAGTGCAGCAGGCCGGCAAAGCGCGCGAATTCCTCGGCGCTGGGCTGCTTGGCCTGCTCGACCTCCGCGAACTTCTCCCGGATGAACGCGCGGTACGCCTCGTGGCTGCGCGCGTCGCGAGCCACCGCGATGAGGCGCCCGCCCGGCGGCAGCTTGCCGTGGCGGAAGGCCTGGAACAGGGCCGGCATCAGCTTGCGCCACGCCAGGTCGCCGGTGCCGCCGAAGAGGACGAGATCGAAAGCCATCCGGATGGGGCCCCAAGATGAAACAAAGTTACAACAAAATCATGCATGAGTTTCAGGTGGGGGTCAACGTGCGGCCCCCTCGGACCGAGCCGACTACGATCCGGACTTCATCGAAGCCGTCACACGTCGCGATGCAGATCAAGTGGCTGGAAGACCTGGTGGCGCTGGCCGAAGCCGGCACGTTGGCCGGCGCGGCACGGCAACGGCACGTCACGCATCCGGCCTTCGGCCGCCGCATTCGTGCGTTGGAGCACTGGGCGGGCGCGCCATTGATCGACCGCAGCGGGCCGGTGCTGCGCCTGACGGCGCGTGGCCAGGCGATGCTCGAGGCCGCACGCGAGTCGCTCGCGGCGCTGGAAGGAGCACGGGGCCGGTCGTCCGCGGACAGCGATGCCCAGCCCTTGCGCATCGCCACCGGGCGCACGCTGGCGCGCACGCTGCTGGCCACCTGGTATGACCGCCTATCGCCGCTGATGGGGGAGCGCCTGCTGCAGGTGACCACGGGCTCGGTACAGGAGACCGTCAAGCTGCTGGAGGCTGCCTCGGCCGACTTCATGCTCACCTACTTCCACCCGGTGCTGGCGCTTCGCCTGGACCCGCGCCGCTTCACGTATGTACGGCTGGCGGACGAGGCGCTGTGGCCCGTGAGCGCACCCGACGCTGATGGCCGGGCGCGGCATGCGCTGTCGCGCCGGCGCGCCGCGCCCTGGCTGCCGTATGGCAGCGGACTGGCCTTGGGGCGGCTCCTCAATGACCACCTGCACGGTCAGCTGAAGCCACCTCGGTTGCGGCCGGTCATTTCCTGCGACTCGGCCGATGCCGCGCATGAGTACGCGCTGCGCGGCTTCGGGATCGCGTGGCTCCCGCGCTCGCTGGTGGCGGCGGACTGCCGCAGCGGTCGGCTGCTCAAGCTGGGTGACCGCGCCGACGAGATCCGGCTGGAAGTGCGCCTGTACCGGCCGCGACAGCCGCTGCCAGGCTGGGTCGAGACGATGTGGGCGAACACCGCGCGAACGGCGGAAGCCTGATCCGGAAGGGGGGGTGTGCTGAAACGGCATCTGGCAGTGCCGAAACGGCACACATCGCCGCCCGTCGGCGCGAGACAGTGGCGCGAACCCAACCCGGAGGTGATCGCCCATGCCACTCGCTCGTCGCGTCCTACCCCTGCTCGCTGCTGCGCTGGGGCTCCTGCCCATTTGGGCATGGTCCGCTCCCTGTCCTGGCCGTACCCTCACGCTGCTGATCGGCTACCCCCCTGGGGGCAGCACTGACCTGACTGGCCGCACCGTGGCCGAGGAGCTTTCCCGGGTGCTCAAGACCCCCGTGGTCGTCGAGAATCTCGGCGGCGCCGGAGGGGCGCTGGCAGCACAGAAGTTGATCGCAGCGGCGCCGGACGGATGCACGCTGATGGTCGGAGCCAACAACGAGTTGGTGATCAACCAGCACATCAACCGGCAGGTCCGGTACGACGGCCTCAAGGACTTCACGCCCTTGGGCCTGGTGGCCTCGCAGCCGCTGGTGCTGGTGGCTTCGGGCAAGGCTGGCGTGTCCAACCTGCAGGAGTTCGTCGACAAGGTGCGGCGACAGCCGGGACAGGTCAGCTACGGCAGCTCGGGTGTGGGCACCTCGCTGCACCTGGCAGGCGAGCTGGTCAAGGAGAAGGCGGGGCTGGACATGGTGCACGTCCCCTACCGAGGCGTGTCGCCGCTGATCAATGACCTGCTGGGCAGCACCATCGAGTACGGCGTCTTCGTGCTGTCTTCCGCGTTGCCACACATCCGCTCCGGCAAGCTGGTCGCCCTGGGCACCACCGAGGCACGGCGCTCGCCTCTCACGCCAGACCTTCCGGCCCTGGCCGAGCACCCGGCCATGCGCGACATCGACGTCGGCACGTGGTTCATGCTGGTGGGCCCCAAGGGGATGCCGCAGCCCGTGGTGCAGCCTCTTCGCAAGGCAATCGACGAGGCCATGAAGTCACCGACGCTGAGGCAAAAGCTCGAGGCTTCGGGATCGACAGTCGTGACGTCGCAGCCCGACCTGCCGGCCTTCATGGCAGCGGAGTCGGCCAAGTTCAAGCGCATGGCCGAGGTGGCCAGGATCGAACCCTGACGCGTCAATGAGCGCCTTCCTGCTGCCATTGCCCGACCTGAGTCGCTGGCGCGCCGGAAACACGGGCGTCGAGGGGGTCTGGCGCTTCGAAGCGGGTCAGCCGGGTCCGCACGTGGCCGTCACCGCGCTCGTGCACGGCAACGAGCTCTGCGGAGCCTGGGCCGTTTCGGGCCTGCTGGACAAGCTCGTCAGCGGCGTGGCGCTGCAGCGCGGCCGGCTGACACTGGCCCTGTGCAATCTGGCAGCCTTCGAGCACTTCGACGCAGGACGGCCGGACGCCTCGCGCTTTGTCGAGGAGGACTTGAACCGCCAGTGGAGTGTCCCGAGACTGGCCGATGCCAGCACGCTGGAGCGGCGGCGCGCGGCCCAGCTGTGGCCCTGGCTGTGCGACGCCGACTGGCTGATGGACCTGCACTCGATGCACGAGCCCGGCAGCCCGCTGCTGCTGACCGGCACGTTGGCCCGCCACGTCGACTTCGCCCGCGCGCTGGGCATCGGCGGACATGTCGTCATCGATGCCGGCCACGCCGATGGCGCGCGCCTGCGCGACTTCGGGCCCTTCGGAGACCCGGCTGCCGAGGCGTGCGCGCTGCTCATCGAGTGTGGCTGGCACGGTGACCCCTACAGCCGCCGGGTCGCCGAGGACGCAGTGTTTCGGCTGATGCAGTTGAGCGGGTGCATCGATCCGGCCCAGCTGCCGTCTCATTGGCGGCTGGCTGGGCCGCCCGCCAGCTGGGCGCTGACAGTGACCCAAGCGATCGTTGCGCGCAGCACCCGTTTTCGCTTTGCCCAGCCTTGGGGCAACCTCGAGCGGGTAGCCCGGCGTGGCACCCTGATCGCAACCGATGACGATGGCCCGGTGTGCAGCCCTTATGACGACTGCGTGCTGGTGATGCCCTCGACGCGTCAGCTGCGACCGGGCGTCACGATGGTCCGCCTGGCGCGTTGCGCCTCACTGGTCGCGACTCCTCCGCTTGCGGGCGTCCCCTCATCGGTCTCAGCCGTTTCGATCCCAGGGCGGTGAATCCCCCGTCTCGCGGCACCCTTGCCCGGTGCGACACTCGCAACCGTGACACCTTTGTGAAAACCGGAGTGCCCATGAATCTCTCCCGCTCAGTCTCCCGACGTGCCGCCGTGGTCGTGCTGGCCGTCGGCGCCACCGCTGTCCACGCCCAGGAGGGCGCGCAACTCAACGTGATCTGCTCGGTGCAGGCCGAGTGGTGCAACATGATCCAGACCGTGTTCGCGCGCACGACGGGGATCAAGGTCAACATGTCGCTCAAGGGCTCGGGCGAGGCGCTCGCCCAGCTGATCGCCGAGCGCGCGAACCCGAAGACGGACGTCTGGTTCGGCGGCACGGGCGACCCCCACCTGCAGGCCGCCGAGCAGGGGCTCACGCTCGAGTACAAGAGCGCCTCGCTGCCGCAGCTGCACACGTGGGCGCAGCAGCAGGCTCAGCAAAGCGGATGGAAGACGGTGGGCATCTACTCCGGGCCGCTGGGCTTCGGCTACAACCCGGAGCTGCTGGCCAAGAAGAAGCTGCCTGTGCCCAAGACCTGGGCCGACCTGCTCAAGCCCGAGTACAAGGGCGAGATCCAGGTGGCCAACCCCGCCTCCAGCGGCACGGCCTACACGATGGTGGCCACGCTCGTGCAGCTGATGGGCGAGGACAAGGCCTTCGAATACATGAAGGGCCTGCACAAGAACATCAGCCAGTACACCCGTTCGGGCACGGCGCCGATCAAGGCGGTGGCCCGCGGAGAGACGTCGGTATCGATCAGCTTCGTGCACGACGGCCCGGGCGAGAAGATGCAGGGCTTCCCGGTGGAGACCATCACCCCCGCAGACGGCACGGGTGCCGAGATCGGTTCGATGAGCATCATCAAGGGCGCACGCAACCTGGAGGCGGCCAAGCGCTTCTACGAGTGGGCGCTGACGGCCTCGGCGCAGGAGATGGGGGCGGCCGCCAAGCAGTTCCAGCTGCCGTCCAACAAGGCCGCCAAGGTCGACCCGCGCGTGCCCGACTTCAAGAAGATCAAGTTCATCAACTACGACTACGCGAAGTACGGTGCCTCGGCCGAGCGGCGGCGCCTGATCGCCAAGTGGGAGAAGGACGTCAACTCCCTGCCGCGTTGAGCCATGAGAACTACGGTGTTCAAGATTGACCCCGCACCGCGCCGCGCCGCGGTGCTCGCCGCCGCCGCCGCGGCCCTGATGGTGCTGGCACCGTCCATCCGAGCTCAGGAC
>JBDKFA010000168.1:0-4313 GCA_039798945.1 Pseudomonadota bacterium | reverse complement strand
CACATGCACCTGCTCGGGCGACAGGCGCTGCCCGAAGGCTGGCATCACGTTCTGCTTGCCAGCGGTGATCATCGTCACGATCGCGGCCTCTCCCCAGCCGTGCAGCCACACCTTGTCGGTCAGGTTCGGCGCACCGAGCGCGAGGTTGCCCCGGCCTTCCGGCCCGTGGCAGCCCGCGCACGCACCGAACTTCGGCTTGCCCAGGCTCGCCGCAACCGAGTCGTGGGCACTGCCAGACAGACTCAGCACGTACTGCGCGACATTGCGCACGTCTTCGGGCCCGCCGAGGGTGGCGGCCATCGCCGGCATCACCCCCACGCGGCCCTTGGCGATCGTCTCCTTGATCGACTCGTGCGAGCCCCCGTAGAGCCAGTCGCCGTCCGTCAAGTTGGGAAAGCCGCGGCTCCCACGTGCGTCCGAGCCGTGGCAGGCGGCACAGTTGTTCAGGTACAACCGCTCTCCGATGCCCATGGCTTGCGGGTCCTTGATGAGGTCCTCGGGCCGCATCGCGGCGTAGCGTGCGTAGACCGGCTTGAGCGCCGCCTCGGCGCGTGCGGACTCGACGGCGAGTTGGCCCGTGCTCGACCACTTGAGCGAACCGGGGTGGCTCCCCAGGCCCGGGTAGAACACGAGGTAAATCGCCGAGAACACCACCGTGATCACGAACAGCCCCATCCACCAGCGGGGCAACGGATTGTTCAGCTCGCGCAGATCCTCGTCCCAGACATGGCCGGTGGTGTTGTCCTCGGCCATCACCTTGCGCCGGCTGGCGATCAGCAGCAGCACGAGGCAGGCCAGCAGGCTCACGATCGTGACGATCGCGATGTACAGCGACCATCCTCCCGATACGAAATCGCTCATGACCGTTCTCCCGGTTCAGCTTGTTCTTCGATGAAGGGCAGGTGTGCGGCAGCCTCGAACTCCGCCCGGCGCGCGCGCCGCCAGGTCCAGGCGACGAGGCTGAGGAACAGCACGAGGCTGAGCACCGTCACCGCGCTGCGCAGATCATTGACGTCCATCGCCAGCCTCCTTCACTTGACCGCGGTGCCCAGCACCTGCAGATACGCCACCAGCGCATCGAGCTCGGTCTTGCCCTTCACGGCCTCGGCGGCCTGGGCCACCTCGGCATCGGTGTAAGGCACGCCCACCGTGCGCAGCGCACGCATGCGCGGCGCCATCGAGGCGGGGTCGATCGCCGCCTTCTCCAGCCATGGGTAGGCCGGCATGTTCGACTCGGGCACGAGCGAGCGCGGTGCGATCAGGTGCAGGCGGTGCCACTCGTCGCTGTACTTGCCACCCACCCGGTGGAGGTCGGGCCCGGTGCGTTTGCTGCCCCACTGGAACGGGTGGTCGTAGACGAACTCGCCGGCCTGCGAGTACGGGCCATAGCGCAGCGTCTCCGAACGGAAGGGGCGCACCATCTGCGAGTGGCAGTTGTAGCAGCCCTCGCGGATGTAGACGTCCCGCCCCGCCAGCTCCAGCGCCGCATAGGGCTTCAGCCCCGCGACCGGTTGGGTGGTGGAGCGCTGGTAGAACAGCGGCACGATCTCGACCAGGCCACCGATGGCCACGGCCACCAGGATCAGCACGATCATCAGGAAGTTGCTGGTCTCGATCTTCTCGTGACCGGCGGGTTGCGAATGCGAAGCCATGTCGTCCCTCCCTTCTCGTCAGGCGTGGGCCAGCGCGACAGGAGGCACGCGTACCTCGACGCTGCGGCCGACGCGAACGGTCATCACCACGTTCCAGGCCATGATCAGCATGCCCAGCAGGTACAGCAGGCCTCCGGCCAGGCGGATCACGTAGAACGGGAAGGTGGCCTTCACACTCTCGACGAAGCTGTAGACGAGGGTGCCGTCGGCGTTGACCGCCCGCCACATCAGACCCTGCATCACACCGGCGATCCACATCGCGGCGATGTAGAGCACGATGCCGATGGTTGCGATCCAGAAGTGCACCTCGATCGCGCGGGTGCTGTACATCGCCTTGCGGCCGTACATGCGCGGGATCAGGTGGTAGAGCGCACCCATCGAGATCAGCCCCACCCAACCCAGCGCACCGCTGTGCACGTGGCCCACCGTCCAGTCGGTGTAGTGGCTCAGCGCGTTCACGGTCTTGATGGACATCATCGGCCCTTCGAAGGTCGACATGCCGTAGAACGACAGCGAGACGATCAGGAACTTCAGGATCGGGTCGTCACGCAGCTTGTGCCAGGCCCCCGAGAGGGTCATGATGCCGTTGATCATCCCGCCCCAGCTCGGGGCCAGCAGCACGAGCGAGAACAGCATGCCGATGGACTGGGCCCAGTCCGGCAGCGCCGTGTAGTGCAGGTGGTGAGGGCCCGCCCACATGTAGGTGAAGATGAGGGCCCAGAAGTGGACGATCGACAGCCGGTAGCTGTAGACCGGCCGCTCGGCCTGCTTGGGGATGTAGTAGTACATCATCCCGAGGAAGCCCGCGGTGAGGAAGAAGCCCACCGCGTTGTGGCCGTACCACCACTGCACCATCGCGTCCTGCACGCCCGCGTAGGCCGAGTAGCTCTTGGTGAACGAGACGGGAATGGCCGCGCTGTTGACGATGTGCAGCAGCGCCACGGCGATGATGAAGGCGCCGAAGAACCAGTTGGCCACGTAGATGTGGCGCACCTTGCGCGTGCCCACGGTGCCGAAGAAGACGACCGCGAAGGCCACCCACACCACGGCGATCAGGATGTCGATCGGCCACTCGAGTTCGGCGTACTCCTTGCCGCTGGTGAACCCCAGAGGCAGCGACAGCGCCGCCAGCAGGATCACCACCTGCCAGCCCACGAAGGTGAACATCGCAAGGCCCGGAGCGAAGAGCCGCGTCTGGCAGGTGCGCTGCACCACATGGTAGGCCGTGGCAAAGAGCACACAGCCACCGAAGGCGAAGATCACGGCGTTGGTGTGCAAAGGCCGCAGGCGCCCGTAGCTCAGCCACGGGATGCCGAAGTTCAGTTGCGGCCAGGTGAGTTGCGCGGCGATCACCACCCCCACCAGCATGCCCACCACGCCCCACAGCACGGCAGCCAGTGCGAACCATCGCACCACGCCGTCGCTGTAGACGGCTCCGGAATTCTCTTGTTTCATGCGTTTCCTCCAGCGTGCGCCTGCACAGCTCGCGCACCTCAGGATTGTTGTGGGGCAGTCCCGAGCGCCGCTTGATGCTCATCAAGTACAGCGACATCGTCCGCAAGCGCACGTGCGCCCTCCCCCTCGAGTTCCTCGAACTGGCCTGCATGCACGGCCCAGCCGAACAGGCCTACGATGGCCAGCACAAGCACGGCGGATAGCGGAATGAGCAGGTATAGGATGTCCATGGCAGGTCTCCAGGGCACGCGGGTGGCGGGGGCTTCAGGTGCTCGCGAACGCAAGGGGCGTGGTTGCGGCCTGTGGATGCGCTGCAGCGGGTGGCCTCGCCGCGCGCTGCGCGTTCAGGATCACGAAGAGGGAACTCGCCGCCATGCCCAGCCCGGCTGCCCAGGGGGGCAGCCAGCCTGCCAGCGCCATCGGGATGCACACGGCGTTATAGGTGGCCGACCAGATCATGTTCTGGCGCACGATGCCTAAGGTGCGGTGCGCCGTCAGGCGCGCATCGGCCACGCTGGCCAGGCGCCCTCCGACGATCAACGCATCGGCACCCTCTCGTGCGGCCAGCGCGCCGTGCCCGAGGGCGAAGGAGACATCGGCAGCGGCCAGCAACGGGGCGTCGTTGATGCCGTCGCCCACGGCGGCCACCACACGGCCGCGTTCGCGGGCCTGCCGCACCAGCGCGAGCTTGCCCTCGGGCGACACGCCCGCCTGCACACGTGCGATACCGGCAGACCGTGCGACATCCTCGGCACGTTCGTGCGCGTCTCCCGTGAGCATCCACCCCTGCAGCCCTGCCTCTTGCAAGGCATCGACGGTGGCACGGGCGTCCGGCCGCAGCACCTCGCGCATCGCGAACGAGGCCCGAGGCAGACCCTCGCAACCCAACCAGACCCGGGCCTGCGGGTCCGTACAGGCCATGCCCACCCACTGCGCCGAGCCCAGGCGCCAGCACCGACCCTGCGCGTCGCGGGCCTGCACGCCAAGCCCAGGTGTTTCGGATACGTCGTGCCAGTCATGCGCCTGTGCCGGTGCCCCCGCGCGGCCAGGCACCTGCTCCAGGCTGGCCACTGCGCGGGCCAGGGGGTGGCTCGACAGCGCCGCCAGCGATGAGGCTCTGGGCACATCGCTGGCCTCATCGCAGGCCTGGAGCAACCGTGCACGCGGTCGGTCCTCGGTGAGCGTGCCCGTCTTGTCGAAGACGAC
>JBDKFA010000167.1:0-9479 GCA_039798945.1 Pseudomonadota bacterium | reverse complement strand
GCGCTTTTGCTTGAGCAATCGCTGATAAGGAGTGTACGAAGGCCCCTTGGCATCCCCATCGACTCTTCAGCCGTTCAACTCACCAGAGTTCACGAGTCGCAACAATCCCGACTCGCCCCGCTGAGTCAGGAAACTACCAGGACGATACCTCTGCAGGTCGACAAGTACACCTCCGGCTTGAGGGTGGATGCGGCGCAGTACATCTATCAAAACAGCAGAGACTAGGTCAACGTATTGGTCTCGCTCATGAAGCAGTTGCCCCTGTCGCTTCTCGGTGCCCCAGAGCCGATCGAGATCTCGCTTTCGAGACTCGATCGCCGCGCAAACAGCGTCTTCCCATCGCTGAGGTTCCTCAGTCTCGCTCCAGGCGCCCTGGCCTCGTCCAAAGTGCGCCACGCTCAGGTACAGGCGCAGGAATCTTTTAAATGATTCCTCCAGCGAGACCCTGCTCCAACGGATGAATCGCCCCCCATCACTCTGGGAGGCGTTGTACGCGCCGGCAATACCTGCTCCACCGAGCGCACCTAGGACCCCGCCCACCAGCGCGCCGGTGCCTAGTGTTAGACCACCAGCCATCAGATCGGCGGCAAGACCCGTTAGCAAACCGCTCACTAGTCCTCCGACCAGTGTCGGCGTTGGAGTGTTGATCGGCCCGTTAACGACCCAGCGAGAAGCGACCAGACTCAACACTTCATCCGAACTGGCGCCCTCAAGCCTGTTGACTTCGACCAGCTTCTGCGCGAGATCCCTCGTGCGCTCTGCCAGCCGTTGTGCAAGCGGCTGACCCGCTGTCTTCAAAGCCTCTCTGCCTGTGGGTGACCGTATCAGACGATCAAAGAAGGAGGATATGTCTGCCATCAGGCCGCTCTCCACCTCACTCTTGTCCGCCGCAGTTCGTACCAAAGCATCCGCGACGCAGGCGACAGACTCATGAAAGCGGGACACATGCGATGACGTCAGCTGCGTCCTGAGGTGCTCATACCTGGCGCGCACCCCTTCCGGGAGCAGATTTGTGATTTCTGAGAACAGCATCACTTCTTGAATCCAGCACCGAGTGAAGGCGTCCAGTTCGAACACGGCGCGGACTGCCGGGTGTGCAACAAGGACGTTGCGCCATTCGTTGATCCTTGAATGCATCTCACCGTTTTCGGTCAGGGTGCCCCCTTGATTCAGAACCGCCAAGACGGGTTTGCCTACCCAGCTGAGTGCGTCCAGCTCTGGCCTTACGTATGCAGCATCGACCGGCCGCTCGAGCACGTTGACCGGATAGAGGATCACATCTGCATACGCCCTCATGTGATGAACGAGCCGCTGTGCTTTCCAGAGGCGCGGGTTGCGATATCGATCCCATGCCTCACGAACCAGCCATGCAACCCATCTGTACCGAATCCTCAGTCGTCTTGCGAGTCGGAAGCTGTCCTGAAAGCCCGGTGTGTCCCACAAAAGCAAAGATCCCTCGGTCCCCCCAGAGACAATGTCATATGCCTCCATGGCAGTCGTGACATTGGGCGCGTCTTCAACCTCCCCAACGTCTTTGCCAATCAGCGTCCGCAGTAACGCGGTCTTCCCAACATTCGTATGTGCCGCGACAAAGATGTTCACATCCCCTGAGGCCAGCACTTCCCCGAAGGCGTCTTGGCTACGCATCACGTTCCAGCCTGCTTTGAAATTGAGCTACGTCCGCTTCGAGGCTACGTGCCAAGTTTACGAACAGGGGCCGCAGGCGCGCAGCCTCCAAAACTTGCTTCCATTGCCTCTGGCGCGACCGAAGACGTTCTTCGTTACCGGCAGGAAGTGCTGAGATATCGACTATTGGAACGATTGGGCTTTGAGTGACACCCGCAGATGCAATGCTCCTCAGGAGTACGCCGTGAGTGTCTTCCTCTGCAGTAGCAACGATGTTGAAAACCGGCACGACTGCTACGTAGTCCCGCTTACGCAGGAGCTTCGTCAACTCAGCAGGGTCGTCTCCAATTTGAAGGGATTTCGCGAAAGAAACCTCAACCCCGAGACCGTACGTTCGCTCCAATATTGATCTCAGGGATGCCTCTTCAACGCTTGACATCTCGTTTCGAACAGGAATGACCAAAACGGCCACCGCTTCATTCTTCCAGATAGCCCGCAGCGTCGAAAAGTATGCGGACTTCATCGGCAGCGGGAAGTTGACACTCAATCGCCAGACATTCCACACATTAGCCAGTAGCAAGATGAGCCTGGGAAGAATGACCCACGCCACAAGGGACGCCGCATGAAGATCAATGATCTGCCGCGCAAGTCCTTGTATGTCGTCTCTGGCCTGCGGAACCGGTGCTCCTAGCATCGATGGAATACTAAGCCCGAATAGCGATGCTCCCGGAGCCATGAACCACGAGTACAGCTGCTGTAAAGCTGGTCGGACATCAATGGTGCCGGCCAGCACTGCCGGGATAAGAAAGTCTCGCGTTGCCGTGACGTGAAGGCTAAGCACCACACCTAAAGCAAATGCGATAGCCAATGAATGGAGCACCATCGAAAGGCGGTACCGATTTAGTCCACTAGCCAGTCGTGACCAATCGAATTGACAGCCAGACATCCAATGCCGAAGTGACTTATGAGGGGCTTGTACGGTGAACCTGAAGTACAGACTAGACAACAACTCCCCAATCGGGCTGGCTCTGCGACTTTGGCGTGCAAATACCCCAAGCGCCAGCTTAAGCAAGTCATAAGCCATAAAGATCACGTTCCAGACAATCAGGGCAAGCAGGCCAGTCTCAATAAAGCCCACCGACATTCTTGTCGTCAAATGGTCGGCGAGAAGGCCAAGAAGCCCGGTGAGCAGAAAGCACAGCGTAAACGCGGCGCCCCATCTCAAGTTCCTCAGAACAATGACGCGGTCAGGTGAGCGTTCAGCGAGGCGTTCAAGCGCCCAACGTGCGCGGCGCGCAAGAAAGTCGGTGTAGCTTCCCCGCTTGCTCACCAAGTCTCGCGCCTCACGTGTCGCCTCCTTTGCATCGTCGGCTGTCCAGATGGCGCGATGGCCTGCCGATTGCTCAAGGCTCCGAAGCATGCAAACTTCCAGGGCCTGTCGCTCGGTGATACGGGTCATGTCGGTCTAGGCCCTTCATCAGTAACGCAATTCAATGCTCGAGGGTACCCGTACAAGGGCAGGAAGCGCTGTAATCGGAGACTAGGCCCTGGGACCGCGGGCAGCAGTACTTGCACTGATCATCGACTCTCTTGAGCGGCGCTGATCATCGACGGCCTGACAGACCTGGGGGCAATTAGAAATCCGCGCCCAACATAGACGAGCGCCCAGAGTATGGCCAGGGGAAGCAGGATCGTCTGGATGATGAAGCTGGCAGTGGCACGCACAATAGCCTCTGGGAGGTTCTCGACAACCTTCTTGACCCTGTCAAGGATCGAGGCAGCGTTCGTAATGCCTCCAAGGCCGGCAGACGCTTCCTGGCTTGCAGAGCCCGCCGCCTTGGTGATGACCTGCTCTGCCTGGCCGAACTCACGCGAGAGGAACGTGTCGAACGCGACGTGGCTGCCGATGGCCATCACGGGGAAAAGAAACCTGACGATGAACATCAGGAGCATCAGTCGGGTCAACCACGGCAGCGACTTGCCGAAGTAGTGGGCTGCCGCCCAGCCGACTGCCACCGCGCTGATCAGCGCGGATATGAACCAGTGGCCAGACAAGACCAGTATCGCCTTCTGGATGCCTAGGGAGACGGTGGCCCACATCATCACCGTGGAGGCCTGCTCTAGCAGGTCGTTGATCGGGTCCAGAACCTGCCCGACAGCAACGCTCACCTCTACCAACACGCCTCCCTGTACCTCTGTCCCTTGCGCGACCGAGACCAAGCCGTTCAGTCCTCTCAAGGCTGCGAAAACGATGAGAGCCTTCTTCAAGCTGGCATCGACAACGTGCGACGCCATGTCCTGAATGGCTGGCAGCCAGGAGGCTGCGAGGATGGCTATTACTACCAGCGCCACCCAGGCGCGCGACCACTGTTGACGGCTCAGCACGCTGCTGCTCTCCCTTTGTAGTTTTCGGAATTGGAACATCCGCGACGACACGGCGGATTCGGGAAACCCCGCCCGCACGCGCCTCACCGTGGATCGACGCGACACACCCTGTCGCACCCCCTGCTCAGACTCCCTCCACACGGTCGTATCCGTGAAGGAGATGCAGATGTTCTGGGCTTTCGTATTCGTGGTGCTGGTGTGGATGGCACACCTGGCCATTCAGGCAGGCTCGTTGCTCAAGACGGTGAACCTGCTGGGCTTCGTCGCGCTGGGGGCAGGCGGACTCTGGCTGCTCAGGCGTGTGCTGACCAGGCGTCGCCAGCTCGCCCGGCAAGGGCACTGACGTGGGCGGTGAAGACCAGGAGCAGCCCATGAAGGACAACCTCTACACCTTCGCGCAGAGCCACCCAGCGGCCCGTGCGGCACGCGCCCTCGCAGCCTGTGCACTCGCGTTCCTCGTCATCGGCTGCGCCGCGCCCGTGACCCAGCGCGTCAGCGTGGACGACCGGGCCAGGCTCGAGGAAGAGCTCGCGCAGCAGCGCATGGCCATGCGCTCGGAGTTCGAGATGACCGCTCGCCTGTGGCGCGTGGGCTACCCCGTGCTCAAGGGCGCCGCGTTCGATTGCCAGGACACCCTACGGCCAAGCCTGGGGATGCTGGCCATCGGGCGCGCCCAGGTGCCCTCCACGGGCCGGGTTTCGCTGGCCGACGTGCTGGGCCTGGGAGAGGCCCGGCGCGTGCTGGCGGTCTACCGGGGTGGGGCGGCGGAGGCTGCGGGGGTCCGGGAAGGCGACGTGATCGTCGCCAGCAGCGCCGGCTTCGGGCCGCAGAACGAGCCCCGTGCGGAAGCGATTCGCCGCATGCCGCCTGGCACCCCGGTTCGGCTCGACCTGCTGCGGCAGGGCGCGACCGTGACGGTGGAGGTGTTGCCGGACCTGGTGTGCGACTACCCGCTCAACTACCGGGCCAACAGCCAGGTCAACGCCTTCGCCGACGGGGGTGCGATCTACCTGACTCGCGGGATGCTGCGCTTTGCGGCGGACGACCGGGAGCTCGCGCTCGTGATCGCCCACGAGCTGGCGCACAACACGATGGGACACCGTGGCAAGAAGACCGTGAACGCAACGGTGGGCTTGATCTTCGACCTGCTCGGGGCTGCTGCCGGTGTCAACACGGGCGGCGTGTTCTCCGACATCGGGGCGCAGGCCTTCTCCCAGGACTTCGAGCGCGAGGCCGACCACGTGGGGATGTACTACCTGGCCCGCGCCGGCTACCCGACCGAGGGCGTGGCCGACTTCTGGCGCCGCATGGCCACCGAGCACCCGAGCAGCATCCGCACGAACCACTCGGCCACACACCCGCCCACGACCGAGCGCTTCCTGGCGCTGGAGAGCATCGGCGCGCAGATTCGTGGCAAGGCCGCCCGCGGCGAGCCGCTCGAGCCCGAGCGGAGCAAGAGGTGACGAGAGTGGTGGGCCCGGCCATGCCGAACCTTGACCCGTCGGCGGGCCGGCGATATGTTCCGTGCAAAGCGGGAGAACCGCTCAGGGAGAGGCAGCCCGGCATGTGGCGCCATCGAATCGCAGGCATCCCCCGCATAGGAAGCGTCGTTTCCCGGCAGGCTTCGCTTGCCCGGCTTCCCGTGGCGCTCGTCTTCTCCCTTGCGCTGCTAGGCGGCTGCGGCAATCCCAGCGACCCGCAAGCCTCCGCACGCGAAGTCGCTGCCCAGGTTCAGGCCGTCGCCGAAGCCGATCCCCTCTCGCTCGATCTGCGCGAGATCGCCGAAGCCTTCGCCCTGAACACCCGCGCCACCTCGGTCCAGCGCGAGCGCCTCGAGCAGCAACTTCGCGAGGCCGTCGTCCGCTGGCGCATCGTCGTGCACGAGGTGATGCTCGAAGAGGGCGTCTACAAGATCGTCTCCGAGCCTCCGCCCATCCGGGATGCCGACGCCACCGCCTTGCTTCGGGTGGTCGCCATCGTGCACCCGCGCTCCGACAGCGACCGGCAGCGCATCGAAGCCCTGCGCACGGGCGACACGGTCGAAGTTCAGGGCCGGGCCAAGGGCGTGCTGCTGCGCACCGTGCTGACGTTGCAGCCCGCAACTCTCAGGAGCGCAGCGTGAGGAGCGGCGAGTGAGCAGCGCCGGCCACGACACGCTCGTGCAGCGCCTGGCGATGATGCTCGTCAAGCTCAATCAGGGCGAGGGGCTCGACCCCAAGCGCCTGGCCGAAGAGTTCGGCGTGAACCTGCGCACGATCCAGCGCGACCTCAACGAGCGCTTCGGCTACCTGCCTCTGGAGAAGGTGGACGGCACCTACCGGATGAGCCCCGCCTTCCTCGGAAGGTTGTCGCTCAAGGACGTGGAGCGCTTTGCGTCGCTCGCCGGGGTGGCGGGCCTCTTCCCGTCGCTGTCGATGGACTTCCTGCGCGACATCTTCGATGCACGCATGGAGTCCGCTCTCCTCGTCAAGGGCCACCACTACGAAGACCTTCGGGGCAAGGAGGGTGCCTTCAAGGCGCTGGAGCAGGCCATCGTCGGGCGCCGCCGGGTGCGCTTCAGCTACGAGGCGAGCACGGGTACGCCAGGCACCAAGGACTATGCCGTCGACCCCTACAAGCTCGTGAACCTCAAGGGCGTGTGGTACCTCGCCGCCCGCCACGACGACAAGCTCAAGACCTTCTCTTTTGCCCGCATCGACGCGCTCATAGCCACCGACGAGACCTTCGAGCCCGATGCGCAGATGCTCGAGCGCATCCGGACCGAGGAGGGCGTCTGGCTGAGCGAGCGCACGCTCGAGGTCGTGATCACGGTGGACGCGCAGGCCGCGCCGTACTTCAAGCGCCGCAGGCTGATCGCCAACCAGGTAATCGTCAAGGAGCTTGCCGACGGCGGCCTCATCGTCTCGGCCCGCGTGGGTCACGCCAACCAGGTGCTGCCGATCGTGCGGTATTGGATACCGCACTTGCGGATCGTGTCGCCGGTGGAGATGCAGGCAGAGCTGGAGGACGGGGTGCGGGGGTACCTGGGAAAGGGTGGCGTCGCCACCTAGTTGGAACGTCAACGCCCTGCTGATGAGTGGCCCTCGCGATCCTGAGATGCCAGAGCTTTGATGTTTTCTCGAAAGACCAAGGAAGAATCGATGACCGACTCTCGCGACCCGGCACCCAAGCCCGGACTGTTTGGCCGGCTCATTCGCCTGAAGAAGGTGCTTCTGATCCTGTCGCTGGCAGGACTGCTTGTGACGAACGTCGCATCCCTGCTTCACGCGGGAGTCCACGACTTCCTCTACTCGGGACTGCGAAGCATGCTGCTGATCGCTGGCGAGCCCGTGGCCGACGCGCTCACCCGGCGAAGCAAGGCGGTGGATGTAGACACAAAGGTAAAGGCCCAGACGGCAAGCTTGCGAGACCGGACGATCAAGGCCGAAGCCGCACACGCTAGGGCCAACGCAGATCTCGATGTGGAGAGGGTCAAGACCAAGCGGATCACGGCTGAGTTCGATGAGTTCAAGCTCAGGGGCCAGGCAAACGCGAAGGCCTTGAAGGAGGTCGCCGGAACGGTGGGAAACCGTCTCGCCAAGGGAGTAGCCAGGAACACGGCATCGATCCCTGCCGAGTCGATCCCCTATGTGGGGATCGGTGTGATCCTCAGCATGACGGCACTCGACATCCACGACGCTTGCTCAACCATGAAGGACATCAACGGCTTGCTCAGGATGCTCGGCCAGGGAGAGGAGAACCCTGATGTCTGCGGAAAGAAGTTGCCCACCCGAGAAGAAGTGATGGCATCGCTCAAGACCAACTGGAAGAACAGCATGGAGCAGGCCCGGGAGCAAGCGCGAGTAGCCCAAACCGGCGTGCAGTTCCCGGAGGTTCGACTGCCGACCCTGGGCGAGGTTAAGGGTGTCACATGCTCGCTGGCGGCGTGGGCCTGGTGTTGAAGCGCGGCGCTGACCTTACGAAGACCCGACTCGAAACGGTCCAACAACAGAGAGACGATATGAGACACAACACGTGGCGCGGCCTGGCAGCAGCAGGTGCCACCACTCTTGCCATGCTGGGTCTCTTGCCAGCCGCAGGTCTTTGTGCCTCGATCGACGTGAGCCAGAGTACCGTACAGGCTCAGGTTGCGAAGGCGTTCCCGAAGGAAAAGGCCGGGATCGAGATCTCGCAACCCGTGATCACGCTCGAAGGCACTACGTCGGTGGCTGTGCTGTGCGGTCGCTGGCAGTACCAGCCCAAAGTCCTGGAGCGCGTCACCGATCGCTCCCCTGAAGGGCGGTTCTGTGCCGAGTCCGGGTTGAAGTGGGACCGGGATGCGGCGTCGGTATCGCTGACTTCGGTTCGGATTCGAAGCCTGACCCTGGGCACCGACCAGGCCGTCCCGCCAATGGTGTTGAAGGTCCTCAACGCCACCTTACCGAGCCTCTTGGAGGGGGTAGTCGTCTACAACGCTCCGAAGCTCGTTGGCAAGGTGGTGAAGACCCTTCGGGTGTTGGAAGGCTTGCTGCGGGTCGAGATGTAACCTGGGCGGCGGGTGTCCACAGCGCCAGCAAGCATCGCTCAGTCGACGGCAGGTCGGGGCAGTCTGCGGCGGGGGCGACGTTTCGGATTCCCCGCTGGTCAGGGGGCGGTACCCAGGCTGCGCAGCGCCTGCTGGTACGCGTCGACGATGGTCTTTTCGAAACTGTTGCCTGGTGTCGATATGCGGATAGCGGAAGGGGGTACGGAGACTCGCGTTCCAGGATCCTCAATGAGTTCATCCACTTTGTCCGAGGCGCTGCGAATACGCTGCAGGGATATCTGGATCTCCCCCTTTTCCACCCGCATCGTCCACAGCCTCGCCCGGTAGTAGCCCCTTCCGACCAGTTCCTCCACCCTCCGGTAGGTGTCCTCGTCGGGCTGCTGGTCACGCAGGTTGCGCAGCTTCTTCTCCATCCACTCGCGGCTCATCTGCTGGCCGTGGTTCGTCGGCTGGAGGGCGCTGGTGTTGTACTTGCTCTCGACCGCCAGAACCTCGCGCACGGCACCTTCGGCGTTTCGCTTGACGAAGAGACCGTCGATTCCGCTTCGACCGACCTGCCCCTGAATCTGCGTCCAGCCTGTGCTTTCGAAATGGCGAACCATCACCTGCTCGCTGATGTCGCCGACCGCCTGGTTGACTTGACCGAGGTTGCTCGCCGGCCGGCGCAGAACGACTTCTCGGTGCAGGTCGCTGAGCCGTGCAATGTCGGCGCACGCCATTGGCTCGCACTTCGGTTCCTTCAGGCAGCGCAGCAGCAGCGCGTCTCCATCGGCGATCGCGTTGTAGCGCTCCCATGCCTGCAGCCGGGCAACGTCGTCAATATTCCAGCGACGCTCGGCACTGGCCAGCGCAAGCAGACCGTCGATGTTCTGGACCTTCGTGGCGTGCTGGAGTTCGAACCTGCTCAGAGTCGCAAGCGTGGCAGTTCGGTTGTAGTAGCTGC
>JBDKFA010000166.1:0-14863 GCA_039798945.1 Pseudomonadota bacterium | reverse complement strand
TGCCGTAGACAGCCTTCTGCGTGTAGGTGCCACGCAGGTCATCCAGGAACAACAGGTCGAAGGGGGCAGGCGCCACGACCCCCTGTCGGCTGAGGCCTCTCTCCACCAGCAGCAGCGTGCTCTCCTCGCGGGTCCAGAAGGCGCCCAGCATCCACTCGAAGCTGCTGGATCGGGCGGAGGAGTAGCGGAACTCCTGCGTCGTCTTGCGCGTGCCGAAGCGGTCGGTCTCGCTGGCCAATGGCACCTTGGGATCCACCTGGCCCAGCCCATCGTAGGGCGTCCAGTCCTGGTCGCGCACATAGTTCGTCTTGTTGTGCGATGTGACGGACAGCAGCTTGCCACCCGCGACGTTCCAGTCGAGCGTGACGGAAAACAGATCGAAGTCCTGGCGCGACGGCTCGGGCGTGTAGCGGCTTTGCTGGTAGCGCCCATGGACCGGCTGCCCGGTGGCGATCGCGACGTCTTCCGTCGGCTCGCCACCCGTGCTGAACGTTTGCGTCAAGGCCGACAGCCGGATGCCGAAATTCGCAGTCGGCCGGGTCGCGTAGGAGAGGCGCACGCCGCGGGTCTTGAGCTCGTTGACGTCCTTGCGGCCGATGTCGGCGTCGATGTTGTCCACGTAGCCGGGCTCCGTGCGGGAAAAGGCGCTCACGCGCATAGCGGAGGTCTTGCCCAGCGGAGCGTTCAAGCCGACGTTGACGCCGTAGCCGCTTCCCCCGTGGGAGACGCTCATGACTTCGGCGCGTCCAAAGCCCGAGAAGCGCTTCGGGTCGGGCGCAGCCGTCACGTACTTGAGCAGCCCTCCCAGGCTGTTGGCGCCGTACAGCGTGCCCTGCGGGCCGCGCAGCACTTCCAGGCGCTCGAGGTCAAACGCATCGATGTCGGGCTTGATCCTCGAACCGGCATTGAGTGCGGTGCTCGAGCCGATGGGCACCTCGTCGATGTAGGTGCCGACGGTGGCGCTTTGCTGGTCCCCGCCGCTGGAGATGCCGCGCAGGATCAGCTGCCGGGCACCGGGCCGGCCCCCCACGTAGTTGAGGCCGGGGATCAGGCTGACGAAGTCGTCGATGCGCGCCGCCCCCAGTTCCTCGAGCCTTGCGCCGCCCACGGCGGTGACCGACGACGGCACCTGCTTGACGTTCTCCGAACGACGCTCGGCGGTGACGACGACGACGCCCAGCCTGGACGCTTCATCGCCCGCTCCACCCTCCGTGGAAGACGGCGTCTGGGCCGCCACGCCAGCAGGCGCCAGCACGGCGATGGCAGCCATGATGGCGGAGTGTTGGAGAGCAACGTGCGCTGGCTTCATCTCGAGACCTCGCTGGGATGGGTCGGAAGTGATTCGATCACATACTTAGATCATTCGATCTAAATTTAGATTGCCGCACCCGACCGAGGCTGTCAACAGTTATTTGATCGATTGATCTAACATTGCCGGCAACCCAGGCGACAACCCACGGACCAGCCCATGAGACGGACCGATGAAGCCAACACGGACGAGCGGCGGCGGCAGATCGTGGAGGCCGCCGTGCGCTGCTTCGATCGCCTGGGCCTGCACGGCGCGAGCAACAGCGTCATCTGCAAGGAGGCGGGCATCAGTCCGGGCCACCTGTACTACTACTTCGAGAACCGCGAGGCGCTGATCCAGGCCGTCTTCTCCCGCTCCTGGGTTGTGGGCCGTGGCTATCTGGACGCTCTGGTGGACACCCCGCACGGCCTGTCGGTCTACCTCGATCTGATCGCACCGCCACCGGAGTTGGAGCGCCCCGAAGAGGCCGCGAGGCACATGGCCTTCGTGCTGGACATCCTGGCCGAGGTCGGGCGAAACCCTGCCATCGCCAAGGTGCACAAGGCACACCGCAAACAGTTCCTGGCCAAGCTCACCCAGATGGTCGAGGCGGCGAAGGCCCGCGGCGAACTCGCCGCAGGGGCGGATGTAGAGGTCGTCGTCTACGCGGTGGACATGATCGCCGCGGCGCGCGACGTGAACGTCGCCGCCCTGCGGCACGATCAGCAAGCCTACGTGCTCAACACGCGCAAGCTGCTCAAGGGCTTGGTCAAGGTGCCGGGCTGAAGGACTGGCGCGTCAGGCTCACGGCTGCAGAAAGCGACCGCTCACGCAGTCCATCGCAGGAATCAGGAAGCCGCGCTTACGGGAAGAGATCACACTGCGTCGCACGCTTCGGCGCGTGCCAAAGCCAGCAGCCTGCCGCCATCCCCTTCAACGAAGCAGCCGCGGCCCGCGATGCCGCCCACGTGCGCCGCGCACGCACCCAGCATCTGATTGACCGCGCCTGCCGAAGCACCCAGGCAGCCGACGTGGCCCATGCTCTCAGCGTATTGGCCCACGAGGCTGGCTACAGCCCCAGCCACCTCCAGCGACTCTTCAAGGCGATCGTCGGACTCTCGCCCAAGCAGTACGCCATGGCGCACCGCAGAGGGCGCCTGGGCGAAGCGTTGCGTGCCGAACGCTCGGTCACCGACGCGCTCTACCAGGCCGGCTACGGCGCCAGCCCGCAGGCCTATGCGACCTCCAGCGCCCTCGGCATGACGCCCAGCGCCTACCGCCGCGGCGCCGCCGGGGAAGGCATCCGTTGCGCCTCGGCGCCCTGCAGCCTGGGCACCGTGCCGGTGGCCACCACCGAGCGCGGGGTGTGCATGATCGAGCAAGTCGTGAGCCTCATCCACTCGCCTTCGCAGGCCAGCGACCTGCCACTGGACATTCGGGGCACCGCCTTCCAGCAGCGGGTCTGGCGGGCCCTGGCCGAGACCCCGGCCGGGCAGACGGTGAGGTACGCGAAGCTCGCCGCGCGTATCGGCCACCCCACCGCCGGGCGGGCCGTCGCCCAGCCGTGCGCGCGCAACGGGCTGGCGGTGGCCGTGCCGTGCCACCGCGTCATCCACGCTTCCGGAGAGGCTTCCGGCTACAAGTGCGGGGATGCGCGCAAGCGGGCGCTCCTCGACGAGGAAAGCACGGGTGCCAAGCGGGTGCCAGCTCCCTGAAACCCCCTCTTCGAGGATCAGGGCAGACTACTCGTGGTTGGAAAGCGACCTGGCAGCTTCGTGGATGGCGGCGCGAACGCGCGGGTAGGTACCACAGCGGCACAGGTTGCCGCTCATGGCGGCGTCGATGTCGGCATCGGTGGGCTTGCGGTTCTTCGCCAGCAAGGCCACGGCCGACATGATCTGGCCGCTTTGGCAATACCCGCACTGCACCACATCCAGCTCAAGCCACGCGGCCTGCACGGCCTTGGCCTCGGCGCCGCTGAGGCCTTCGATGGTGGTGACGGACTTGCCCTCGGCGCTGGCCAAGGGTGTGACGCAACCCCGCACGGGCTGGCCGTCCACATGCACGGTGCACGCCCCGCACAGCGCCATGCCGCAGCCGAACTTGGTGCCGGTGAGTTTCAACTCGCCCCGTAGCAACCACAGCAGCGGGGTATCGGCCTCGGCCTGGGTCTGGGTGGGCTTGCCGTTGATGTTCAAGGTGGTCATCTGGAAGTCCTCAAGCCAGTTTCAAAGGCAGCGAGCGAAGCCTCTGCCCCGTCAGTGCAAACAGTGCCGACGCCAGCGCAGGGGCGACGGGCGGCGTGCCGGGCTCGCCCATGCCTTCCGGGTGGTCGGCGCTGGGCACGATGTGGGTTTCGATCACGGGGCAGGCGTCCATGCGCAGGGCCGCGTAATCGTGGAAGTTGCTCTGCTGCACCTTGCCTGTGTTGAACGTGATTTCCCCGTACAGCGCCGCGCTCAGGCCATACACCACGGCGCTGTCCATCTGCTGTGCGATGTGATTGGGGTTGACCGGCGTGCCGCAGTCCACCGCGGCCACCACGCGGTACACGCGGATGGTCTTGTCGGCGGCCACCGAGGCCTCGATCACCTGCGCCACGATGCTGCCAAAGCTCTGGTGCAGGGCCACGCCGCGGGCCCTCTTCGCGCCGTCGGCCGCGGGCGCCAGCGGCGTTCCCCAGCCGGCCTTGTCGGCCGCGAGTTTCAGCACCGCGGCGTGACGCGGATGCCTCTTCAACAGGCTCAGGCGGAAGGCCACCGGGTCCTGGCCCAGCGCGGCGGCACACTCGTCCACGAAGCTTTCCTTGAAGAAGGCGTGGTGCGAATGGCCCACGCTGCGCCAGAAGCCCACGGGCACGGGCAGTTCCACATTGGCGTGGGCGATGCGCGCCGAGGGCCACTCGTAGGGCTGGTCAAACGCGCCTTCGGAGGTGGTCTTGTCCAGCGGGCCGCCGTACACGCCAAAGAGCCGCGACACCACCGCCGGCACGACGGCCTGGCCGGCGGATACGTTGCGCACCCCCGTGAGCCGACCCTGCGCGTCCACCGCGGCCTCCCAGCGCGACACGCAGGCCGGGCGGTAGAAGTCGTGCTGCGTGTCCTCGGCGCGACTCCAGAAGGTCTGCACCGGAACACCGGGCAGGTGCTTCGCGATCTCGGCCGCCTGGCCGACGAAATCCACGTCCAGGCGGCGGCCGAAGCCGCCACCCAGGAACTGCACGTTCACGTCCACGGCGTCGCTCGCCAGGCCCAGGGCCTTGGCCGCAGCACGGCGAGCGAGGCCCGGCACCTGCGTGGGCGCCCAGAGCGTGGCCTTGCCTTCGCTGAACTGCACCGTGCAGTTGATGGGCTCCAGGGGCGTGTGCGCCAGCCAGGGCGCGCGGTACTCGGCCTTGACCGTGCGTGCGGCGCTGTGGAAAGCGTCGTCCACGCGACCTTCCTTGAAGTAGGCGATGCCTTCATCGCGGTCCAGCACGTTGGCCAGCTCGTCCATGACGGCGGGGCTGCTGACTTCCGCGGCGCCCACGGCCTCGTTCCACGTCACCTGCACCTCGCCCAGCGCCTTCAGCGCGTGCCAGGGCGTGTCGGCCACCACCGCCACGCCTGGCGTGCCGCCGTGGTGGCCGGCCACCTGCACCACCTTCTTCACGCCCGGTCGCTTCAGGGCCGCCGCGGCGTCGAACGAGGCCACGCTGCCACCCAGGGTGGGGCACATCTTCACCGTGGCGTACAGCATGCCGGGCAGCAGCACATCCAGGCCGAAGGCGGCACGGCCTTCGCCCTTGGCAGCCGCCTCGAGGCGCGGCATGGGCTTGCCGATGAAGGTGAACTGTTCGGGCTTCTTCAACGCCACGGCCTTGGGCAGCGGCTGCTGTGCCGCAGCAGCGACCAGCTCGCCGAACGCGGCCTTCCTGCCCGAGGGGTGGCTGACCACGCCCGCCTTCACCACGCACTCCTCGGCCTTCACGCCCCACTGTGCGGCGGCAGCGGCCACCAGCATGGCCCGTGCCGAGGCGCCGGCCTCGCGCATCGGCAGCCACAGGTCCTTCAGGCTGGAGGAGCCGCCCGTCATCTGCAGGCCGAACTCGCGCATGGACTTGGCCGTCATCCAGCCAGCCAGCTGCTTGACGACGCTGGTGCTGTCCGGGTGGAAGGGCAGCCCGTCCACCACCGTAGCCTGGTTGTTGTAGATGGCGTCCAGTGGCGGGTGCTCCACGCGCACCGTGGCCCAGTCGGCGTCCAGCTCGTCGGCCAGCACCATGGCCAGCGCGGTATGCACGCCCTGGCCCATTTCCGACTTGGGCGTCTGGACGACGACACTGCCGTCGGCACCCATCTTCAACCAGCCATTGAAGGCGCTCTGGCCCGCTTGCAGCGGCAGCGGCTGGCTGCCGGTGAGCCGCTGGCGAGGCGGCATGAAGCCCCAGCCGACCACGAGCGCGGAGCCGGTTGCCAGGGTGCCCAGGATGAATGTGCGACGGCGGGTCATGCGGTCTCTCGGCTGACGGTGTGGGGAGCGCGGCGTGCGCGCGGATGGGGCTTGGCGGCTACGGCGCCTGCCCCCTGGCTGCCCGCCGCCAGGAAGCGCAGCAGGAAGCCGCATTCCGGGTCGTCCAGCAAGGCGGTGTCGCCGGCAGCCACGGCCTCGGCCAGTTCCCGCACCACCTGCAGCTGGGCGATGCGCTGGTCGATGGCCAGCACCTGCTCGCGGGCCAGGCGGCGCAGGGCCGCAGGCCCGATGGCGCCCTGGTCGCGTTCAGACATCAGCCAGGCAATCTCGCGCAGCGTGAAGCCCACGGCCTTGAGCTGGCGAATGGCCTGCAGCCGTTGCAGCGCCTCAGCGGGGTACTGGCGGTAGCCACTGGCGCTGCGGGGCGGCGGTCCCAGCAGCGCTTCGCGCTCGTACAGGCGCAGCATGCCGCGCGTGACGCCCGCCTCGCGGCACAGCTGTCCGCTGCTGAACGAGATGACTGGGGAGGGTGGTGAGGAGGACCGGGACATGGGCGCGGACGATAAGGCCGGCACCATGGTGCCATGTCAAGCCCGGTCAAGGCTTCTGCCCCTGCGCCGCCAACAGGCCCCGGGCCAGACCCAGTACCTCGTTCACGCGCCTCGCGGCCTCCAGCCTCTCGCGTGGGTCAACCCGCCAAGGCCGGGTAATCCGTGTAGCCCTGGGCATCGGCCGTGTAGAAGGTGGCCATGTCCGCGGCATTCAGGGCAGCACCCGCCTTCATGCGCTGCACAAGATCCGGGTTGGCCAGGAACGGACGACCGAAGGCGATCAGATCCGCGTGGCCCGCCTGCAGCGCCGCTTCGGCCGTTTGCGCGTCGAAGCCACCGGCCAGGATGAACGGCCCCTTGAAGATGGCGCGCAGGCGCTGCTTCAGTTCGGCCGGGACAGCCGGTGCACCCATGGCCGAGTGGTCCAGCAGGTGCACGTACAGGAGCCCCATGGCCGAGAGCTCGGTCACGAGCGCTTCGTACTGAGCATCGACATCGGGATAGCCACCCGTGGCGTTGAAGGCGCCGTGCGGGGAGAGCCGAATGCCGATGCGCTCGGCGCCGATGGCCTTTGCGCAGGCGCGGGCGATCTCCAGCGCAAGGCGGTTGCGCGCCGCCGCGCTGCCGCCCCACTCATCGCTGCGTGTATTGACGTTGGCGTTGAGGAACTGCTCGATCAGGTAGCCGTTGGCCGCGTGCAGTTCCACGCCGTCGAAACCCGCCTGCACCGAAAGGCGGCAGGCCTGGGCGAATTCCTCGATCGTTCGGCCGATGTCCTCGGCCGTCATCGCCCGCGCCGGGGAGTGCGGCTGCATCTGCTGGCTGTCGGTCCACATCTGGCCCGGGCACACGCCGGCCACCGGCCCCAGCACATCGGCTCCGGCGGGAAGATTGGCCACATGGGTCACTCGCCCGGTGTGCATCAACTGCACGACGATGCGTCCGCCACGCTGGTGCACCGCCTCCGTGACGGGCTTCCACGCGGCGGCCTGAGCCTCGTTGAACAGGCCCGGGATGCGCGCGTAGCCCAGGCCGTTGGGCGACGGCGACACCCCTTCGGTGACGATCAGTCCGGCACCAGCCCGCTGCCCGTAATAGGTCGCCATCAGCGCATTGGGCAGGTTGCCGATGGCGCGGCTGCGCGTCATGGGCGACATCACGCAGCGGTTGGCGAGTGTCATCGAGCGGATATGGGTCGGGTCGAAAAGCATGGGATCTCCAGGGGACGGAATTCAAGACTGACAAAGCGGCGCGATGGTACTGCCGCACCCGTTCGGGAACTTTCGGCGACGCACGACACCTCAGGCACCATCATGAAGACCCACAAGCCCGCAACCTGAGCAAGGCTCCAACGATGGCCCCTCGTCGCATCGCCTTCCTTCTGGGCGCCACGATCCTGTGCACGGCGTTGGCCGCCTGCGTCAGCGTCCGCCTGGTGGACGAAGACAGACTGCCTGAGGCCTGGAAGCGCGAAATCAACCGACCATCGGTGCGCCTGCCCGAGGGGCGCTTCGCGGCCGCTGGCCAGTTGGCCAGCGACACGGAGGCTCCCGTAGCAGCTCGGCTCGAAGCGATGTTCATGCCCGGGCAGATTCCGCGCTCAGCGCGCCCGGACGTCGTCGCCGTTTCCCTCGGGGAACGCCCAAAAAGAAAGGACCCAGAGAGGTCTCTGGGCCCTTGGTACTGGTGGAGCCGGGGGGAATCGAACCCCCGTCCGCAAGCCTTTGCAGGCCAGTTCTACATGCGTAGCCGTCTGATTTGGATCTCGCCCTTCCCGCCGCGCAGCGGCACGCTGCGGGAAGTGCCAGTCACTTGATCTCGCCCACCCCCGAGTGACCCGGGGGCAAGCCAGCCGATGTGAATGACCTCTCAGCCCTTGCCTTGCGGCTCAGGCCCGGCCCATCGGCCTGCCGTTGAGAGGCTCACCGGTGTTAAGCGGCGAGGGCGAAACGTTCGTCGTTCGCAGTTACTTTGTTTCCAGTGGATTTACGAGCGTACTGGTGCTCGGCATGCCCTGAACCCACTCCGAACCCACGTCGAAGCCAGGTCGGCCCCATGCACCGCAGTTTAGGGCATTCCGAGCCAATGCAAGAGGCCCGCGGGCGCGGCCGATACATGATCGGCGCCCCAGGCGTGGACGGGTTCACCCTGACCCAGGTAGCCCCAGCCGGCTGCCACCGTCGCCATGCCCGCCGCGCGGCCGGCCTGCATGTCGCGCAGGTCGTCGCCCACGTACACACAGTCCGGAGGCGCCACGCCGATTCGCCGCGCAGCCTCGAGCAGCGGCGCCGGGTGCGGCTTGGCGTGCGCAGTGGAATCGCCCCCGATCAGCACCGCCGCCCGCCCCGCCAGCCCGAGCCCCTGGACGATCGGCTCGGCCAGCCGGATCGCCTTGTTCGTCACGATGCCCCACCGCACCCCCGCCCCTTCGAGAGCGTCGAGTACAGGCACCACTTCCTCGAACACCCGCGTCTCGCGCAGCAGGCGCTGCGCGTAGATCTCGATGAAGGCTGCGCGCAGCGGCTCGTACTGAGGGTCACCGGGCTGCAGCCCGAAGCCCACGCGCAGCATGCCCCGAGCGCCCGAGCCGCCCACCGGCCGGAACTCCTCGACGCCGCGCTCGGGCCGCCCGTGCAGGCGCAGCAGTTCGTTGGCTGCGCCGGCCAGGTCGGGAGCGCTGTCGATCAGGGTGCCATCGAGGTCGAAGAGCACCACGCGAGTGCCTGGGCGGCGGGTCATGGCGAATCGGGGGTCAGGGAAGCCGCGGGAAAGCTCGGGAGGCCCCGCCAGACGGTCCGCTCAGCCCGCCCGCCGGCAGGCGAACAGGTAGTTCACGCTCGTGTCGTCGGTCAGCGCGTAGCGACGCGTCAGCGGGTTGTAGCCCATGCCGCGCGTGCCCTGAAGCGCCAGGCCCGATTCCCGGCACCAGCGCGCGAGCTCGCTCGGGCGGATGAACTTCGCGTACTCGTGCGTGCCGCGCGGCAGCAGGTTGAGCACGTATTCCGCCCCGAAGATCGCGAAGAGGAAGGACTTGGGGTTGCGGTTGAGGGTGGAGAAGAACACCCAGCCGTCCGGACGCACCAGCGTGGCCACGGCGCGGACCACCGACGAGGGGTCGGGCACGTGCTCGAGCATCTCCATGCAGGTGACGACATCGAACGTACCCGGGCTCTCGGCGGCCAGCGCCTCGGCCGAGACCTCGCGGTAGGCCACGTTGGCCACGCCCGCTTCCAGCGCGTGCAACCGGGCCACGCCCAGCGGCTTGGTCGACAGGTCGATACCCGTCACATGGGCAGCCCGCCGCGCCATCGCCTCGGACAGGATGCCCCCGCCGCAGCCGACGTCCAGCACCTGCTTGCCGGCCAGCCGCGCCAGCCCGTCGATCCACTCCAGTCGCAACGGGTTGATCTGGTGCAGCGGACGGAACTCGCTGTCGGGGTCCCACCACCGGTGGGCCAGTTCACCGAACTTGGCCAACTCCTGCGCGTCGGCGTTCGGCGCCGAGGCGGACGGTGAACCGGAAGCTTCAGCAGAAACGGACATCGGGAATACCTCGCCGTGCCATTGTGGCGCGACAAACGAGAAAGCCCCGCGAAGGGGGCTTGCAGCAAGAAAAACCCCGCCACGCGGGCGGGGTTGCACAGTCAAAGGCCCCGAGGGGCCTGGACTCAACGGCGCGTGCGGGTGCCCACGACCTCGACTTCCACGCGGCGGTTCTTCGCGCGGCCTTCGGAGGTCTTGTTGTCGGCCACAGGCGACTTCTCGCCCTTGCCTTCGGTGTACACGCGGTTCTTCTCGACGCCCTTGTCGGTCAGGAACTTCTTGACCGCCTCGGCACGGGCGATCGAGAGCTTCTGGTTGTAGGCATCGTCGCCCACCGAGTCGGTGTGACCGACGGCGATGATGACCTCCAGCGCGATGCCCTTGGTCTTGTCGACCAGGTCGGTCAGCTTGGCCTGGGCTTCGGGCTTCAGGTTCGACTTGTTGAAGTCGAAGAAGGCATCGGCCGCGAAGGTGACCTTCTCGCTGATCGGGGCAGCCGGAGCGGGAGCCGGAGCAGGCGGAGGAGCGGGGCGGGCGGCAGGCGCCGGCGGAGGCGGAGCCGGACGAGCAGGCGGCGGGGGAGGCGGCGGCGGCGGGGGAGCCACGCGAGGCGCCGGGGCCGGGGCCGGGGCGGGCGGCTTCAGCGCGCCATCGCACTCGGGCGCCGCGGTGGCGGGCGTCCAGAATGCATCACGCCAGCACAGTTCGTTCGTGCCGTTGCGCACGACGATGCCGTTGGCGGACTTCCACTGGTCAGCGCCGCTGGCCGTCTGGGCCTGGGCGGCAAGCGGCCCGGCCAGCGCCACCGTGGCGAAGAGCGCTGCCACCTTGTTGAGTTTCTTCATATTTCTCCTCTCGAGGAAAGCCGCAGTTGCCTGCGAACGTCTTGAAACCGTTCGACGTGGGCGGGCAAACGCGCGCTCGCACGAGCATTCACCACCGACCGAAACATTGTGCCATAGGCCTTACGAGCAGCCTCATTTTGCGCAGCCGGCTCCGGCTGCCTCCCCCGTATGTTGCGCGGGTGCGACAGCCTCGCGGGCTGGGGGCCGCGCCTAGAATCTCGGGCTGGGCCGGATTTCAGCCGTCCGGCCACCACCTACCGCCCACCGCCCGCCACGCTCGCGCGTCGGCGCACGCCCTCCATGACCCAGTTCGCCAAGGAAACCCTGCCCATCAGCCTCGAGGAGGAGATGCGCAGGTCGTACCTCGATTACGCGATGAGCGTGATCGTCGGGCGCGCGCTGCCCGACGCGCGCGACGGCCTGAAGCCCGTGCACCGGCGCGTGCTGTACGCGATGCACGAGCTGAACAACGACTGGAACCGGCCGTACAAGAAGAGTGCGCGCATCGTCGGCGACGTCATCGGCAAGTACCACCCGCACGGCGACACGGCGGTGTACGACACGATCGTGCGCATGGCGCAGGACTTCTCGCTGCGCCACATGCTGGTGGACGGCCAGGGCAACTTCGGCTCGGTCGACGGCGACAACGCTGCCGCGATGCGTTACACCGAGATCCGCCTGTCGAAGATCGCCCACGAGATGCTGGCCGACATCGACAAGGAGACGGTGGACTTCGGCCCGAACTACGACGGCTCGGAGAAGGAGCCGCTCGTGCTGCCGGCGCGGCTGCCGAACCTGCTCGTCAACGGCTCGGCGGGCATCGCGGTGGGCATGGCCACGAACATTCCGCCGCACAACCTGAACGAAGTGGTGGACGCCTGCCTGCACCTGCTGAAGTCGCCCGAGGCCAGCATCGACGAGCTGATGGAGATCGTCCCGGCGCCCGACTTCCCCACCGCCGGGATCATCTACGGCCTGAACGGCGTGCGCGAGGGCTACCGCACCGGGCGCGGCAAGGTGGTGATGCGCGCGAAGTGCCACTTCGAGGAGATCGACCGCGGCCAGCGCCAGGCGATCATCGTCGACGAGATCCCGTACCAGGTGAACAAGAAGACGCTGCTCGAGCGCATGGCCGAGCTCGTCCACGAGAAGAAGCTCGAAGGCATCAGCCACATCCAGGACGAGAGCGACAAGTCCGGGATGCGCGTGGTCATCGAGCTCAAGCGCGGCGAGGTGCCCGAGGTCGTCCTCAACAACCTGTACAAGCAGACGCAGCTGCAGGACACCTTCGGCATCAACATGGTGGCGCTGGTGGACGGCCAGCCCAAGCTGTGCAACCTCAAGCAACTGCTGGAGATCTTCCTCGAGCACCGGCGCGAGGTGGTGACGCGGCGCACGGTGTTCGAGCTGCGCAAGGCGCGCGAGCGCGGCCACGTGCTCGAGGGCCTGGCGGTGGCACTGGCCAACATCGACGAGTTCATCGAGACGATCAAGACCTCCCCCACCCCGCCGATGGCCAAGGCGGCGCTGATGAGCCGCAGCTGGGACTCCTCGCTCGTGCGCGAGATGCTCACGCGCGCCGAGGCCGACACACCGGGCGGGCTCGCGGCCTACCGCCCCGAGGGCCTGCCCGCCCACTACGGGCTGCAGCCCGATGGCCTGTACCGCCTCTCCGACGACCAGGCGCAGGAGATCCTGCAGATGCGGCTGCAGCGCCTGACGGGCCTGGAGCAGGACAAGATCGTCGGCGAGTACAAGGAGGTGATGGCGCAGATCGCCGACCTGCTCGACGTGCTGGCCCGCCCCGAGCGCGTGACGGCCATCATCCGCGAGGAGCTCACCGCGCTGCGCCAGGAGTTCGGGCAAACCAAGCTCGGCGCTCGGCGCAGCCACATCGAGCACAACGTGCAGGAACTCGGCACCGAGGACCTGATCACGCCCACCGACATGGTGGTCACGCTCAGCCACACCGGCTACATCAAGAGCCAGCCGCTGGCCGAATACCGCGCGCAGCGCCGCGGCGGCCGCGGCAAGCAGGCGGCGCAGACGAAGGAAGACGACTGGATCGACCAGCTCTTCATCGCCAACACGCACGACTGGATCCTGTGCTTCTCCAACCGGGGCCGGGTGTACTGGCTCAAGGTCTGGGAGGTGCCCCAGGGCGGGCGCGCGAGCCGCGGCAAGCCCATCGTCAACATGTTCCCGCTGCAGCCCGAGGAGAAGGTCACCGTGGTGCTGCCGCTCACGGGCGAGTTCCGCAGCTTCCCGGCCGATCACTACGTGTTCATGGCCACCGCGCTCGGCACCGTGAAGAAGACGGCGCTCGACGAGTTCAGCAACCCGCGCAAGGCCGGCATCATCGCGGTGGACCTCGACGAGGGCGACTACCTGATCGGCGCCGCGCTGACCGACGGCAAGCACGACGTGATGCTGTTCTCCGACGGCGGCAAGGCCGTGCGCTTCGACGAGGACGACGTGCGCCCGATGGGCCGCACGGCGCGCGGCGTGCGCGGCATGATGCTCGAGGAAGGGCAGAACGTGATCGCGATGCTCGTGGCCGAGGACGAGACGCAAAGCGTGCTCACCGCCACCGAGAACGGCTTCGGCAAGCGCACGAGTATCGTCGAGTACACGCGCCACGGCCGCGGCACGAAGGGGATGATCGCGATCCAGCAGAGTGAACGCAACGGCCGCGTCGTCGCGGCCACCCTCGTTCGCCCAGCCGACGAGATCATGCTCATCACCGACCGCGGCGTGCTCGTGCGCACGCGAGTGGCCGAGATGCGCGAACTTGGCCGCGCCACCCAGGGCGTGAAGCTGATCGCGCTCGACGACGGCACCAAGCTCAGCGGGCTGCAGCGCATCGTCGAGAACGATGCCGGTGCCGACAGCCCGGGCGATGTCGGGTCGGCCGAAGGGACGGAAGGCAGCGCCCCGGGCGGGGACAACGGATGAGCACGGCGCTGCAGCCGCTGCGCGAGCAGATCGATGCCCTCGACCGGGAACTCCTGGCGCTGCTGAACCGGCGCGCCGCCTTGGCGCAGGAAGTCGGCGAGATCAAGAAGCACGAGGGCTCGCCCGTGTTCCGGCCGGAACGCGAGGCGCAGGTGATCGCGGCACTGCAGGCCGCGAACCCCGGACCGATCGCCAGCGCCAGCCTCGCGCCGATCTGGCGCGAGATCATGTCGGCCTGCCGGGCACTGGAAAGCGCGCTGCGCGTGGCCTACCTGGGTCCGGCCGGAACCTTCAGCGAGCAGGCTGCGCTCGGCTACTTCGGCTCGTCGGTGGTGTGCGTGCCGTGTGCCAGCATCGACGAGGTGTTCCGGGCAGCCAGCTCGGGGGCGGCCGACTTCGGCGTCGTGCCGGTGGAGAACTCCACCGAAGGCGTCGTGGCGCGCTCGCTGGACCTGCTGCTGCAGGCACCGCTCACCATTGTTGGCGAAACGAGCCTGCTGGTGCGCCACAACCTGCTGCGCGCGCACGATTCCCTCGCCGACGTGAAGGCCGTGCTGGCCCATCCGCAGGCGCTCGCGCAGTGCCACGCCTGGCTTTCGCAGAACCTGCCGCAAGCCGAGCGCCGGCCGGTGGCGAGCAATGCCGAAGGCGCGCGGCTCGCCGCGCTTGACCCGTCGCTGGCCGGGATCGCCGGCGAGCGTGCGGCGCGCGAGTTCGGGCTGCACGTGGTGGCCCCGGGCATCCAGGACGATGCCCACAACCGCACGCGCTTTGCCATCGTGGCGCTGGCCGGGCAGCACCCGGCTCCGCGCGCCAGCGGCCGCGACTGCACGAGCCTCGTGGTGTCGGTGCCCAACCGGCCCGGTGCCGTGCACGACATGCTGGTGCCGCTGAAGGCGCATGGCGTATCGATGACGCGCTTCGAATCCCGCCCGGCTCGCTCCGGCCATTGGGAGTACTACTTCTACATCGACCTCGAAGGGCACCCGGACGATCCGCGCCTGGCCGCGGCGCTGACGGAGCTGCGCACCACCTGCGCCTTCTTCAAGGTGCTGGGGGCCTACCCCGTCGACACGGCCTGAGGCCGCCGATGGTCGAGCAACTCGCGATCATCGGCTGCGGCCTGATGGGGGGCAGCTTCGCGCTCGCGCTGCGCGCGGCAGGGCAGGTGCGGCGCATCGTCGGCTACAGCCGCTCGCGGGCGTCGGCCGACGAGGCGCTGGCCCTGG
>JBDKFA010000165.1:0-12084 GCA_039798945.1 Pseudomonadota bacterium | reverse complement strand
CGCTGGCCTCGATCGCAAGCCGCATCGCCTCGGTCCATGGCTCGGCGCCGAAGATGCCGACCTTCAAAGACGAGGTTTTCGGGTCGAGGCCCTGGCGCAGCATCTCCTCGACGATCACCTGCATGTAGCTCGGCGTGACCATGATGATGTCGGGCCGGAAGTCCTCGATCAGCTGCACCTGCTTCTCGGTCTGGCCGCCGCTCATCGGCACCACCGTGCAGCCCAGCCGCTCGGCGCCGTAGTGGGCACCGAGCCCGCCCGTGAAAAGCCCGTAGCCGTAGGCCACGTGGACCATGTCGCCGGCACGCCCGCCCGCGGCACGGATGCTGCGTGCGACGAGGTCAGCCCAGCGGTCGATGTCGCCTTGGGTGTAGCCCACCACGGTCGGCTTGCCCGTGGTGCCGGAAGAGGCGTGCACGCGCACCACCTTGTCGCGCGGCACGGCGAACAGGCCGAAGGGGTAGTGGTCCCGCAGGTCCGACTTCGCCGTGAAGGGAAACTTCGCCAGGTCGGCCAGCGTCTTGCAGTCCGAGGGGTGCACGCCCTTCGCATCGAAGGCGCGGCGGTAGTGCGGCACGTGGTCGTAGGCGTGCTGCAGCGTCCACTGCAGGCGTTTCAACTGCAGTGCTTGCAGTTCGTCGCGGCTCGCGCGCTCGATCGGTTCCAGGTCGCCGGGGGCGGGTTGCTTCACGGGCATGGGTGTCTCCGGGTGCCGTTCTTCTTCGTCTTGCTTCGTCTTGCTTCGTCGGGCTCAGTCGCGCTCAGGCCGCAGCCGCCCGCTGCTTGCCCATCGGCAGCCCTTGCACCACGGGCTTGCCCTTCATCGTGTAGGAGCGCCCGCGGAAGGCGGCCACGGCCTCGCCGTGCTGGTTGCGCACGGTGATGTCGTAGACGCCCGTGCGGCCGGACTTGCTCACCTCTACCGCGTCGGCGCTGAGCACGTCGCCCAGCCGCGCGGCGGCCATCAGGTTCACGTCGAAACCCGAGGCCACGGTGAGCTCGTTGTACGCGTTGCAGGCGTAGGCGAAGGCCGTGTCGGCCAGTGTCGTGATGAGCCCGCCGTGCGCGATCGCGTGACCGTTGAGCATCTCGCGGCGGATCGTCATGCGCGTGGTGGCCGAGCCGGGGCCGACGGCCACCACCTCGATGCCGAGCCAATGCAGCACGTGGTCGTCGCGCCACATCGTGTCGCGCACCGCCTGGGCGATGGTCTGGGCGTCCATCTGGGCGTCCATCTCAGCGGTCCTTGAAGACGGGGGCACGCTTGGCGAGGAAGGCGCCCACGCCTTCGGCAAAGTCGTGCGCGGCGCCGAGCTCGCCCTGGGTGCGCGCCTCCAGGCGCAGCGCCTCGCCGAACTCCATGGCCATCGAGGTGTCGATGGCACGGCGCGTCTCGGCCAGCGCCCGGCTGGGCATGGCCGCCAGCCGCGTGGCGAGCTTCGTCGCCTCGTCCATCAGCGCGGCGTCGTCCACGCAGCGCCAGATCATGCCGATGCGCTCGGCCTCCTCGGCAGGCAGCTTGTCGCCCGTCATGGCCAGGCCGATCGCGCGGGCGCGCCCCACCAGGCGCGGCAGCAGCCAGGTGCCGCCGCAGTCGGGCACGAGGCCGATCTTGCTGAAGGCCTGGATGAAGCTGGCGCTGCGCGCGGCGAGCACGAAGTCGCAGCACAGCGCGAGGTTCGCACCCGCGCCGGCAGCCACGCCGTTCACCGCTGCGATCACCGGCACCGGCATCGTACGCACGCGGGTGGCCAGCGGCCGGTAGTAGCGGTCGACGACCGCGGCCACATCCGGCGGCCCGCCGCTGCCCACCATGGCCGGGTCCGCGAGATCCTGCCCGGCACAAAAGCCGCGCCCCGCACCGGTGAGAACGACTGCCCGCACCTGAGGGTCAGCCGCCGCGGCCTCCAGTGCGGCCAGCAGCACGCCGTGCATCTCGGCCGTGAAGGCGTTCAGCGAAGGCGGGCGGTTCAGCGTGAGGACCCGCACGGGCGCTTCGCCCGAGACGAGGATGGGGGCTTCGGACATCGTGTGCGTCTCCTGATCGCGGGCCGGATGCGGCGCCCGCATGCGTGCGCGTGCACGTTTACAGGGTAGCCACTTGCAGGGGCCAGAATTACCCGACCGCGCGGTCGGAGAACTCTACAGGAAACGACCAGGCGGGCGCAAGGCCCGCCTGAAGAACGCTGTGGGGATTCGCCGAGCGCCCGCCTTCCCAGGCGGCCCCGGCCGCGCACTCAGCGCTCGCCGATCACCGACTCGCTGAGGACCACGCCTTCGCTGAGCACCACACCCTGGCTGAGGACCACGCCCTCGCTGAGCACCACGCCCTCGCTGAGGACCACACCCTCGCTGAGCACCACGCCTTCGCTGAGCACCACACCCTCGCTGAGGACCACGCCCTCGCTGAGCACCACACCCTCGCTCAGGACCACGCCATTGGACAGCGTGAAGGCATCGACGAAGTGGGCACCGTCAGACCGGAAGCCCATGCCGGTGGAGAGGGAGACGCCCACGCCCGAATCGGCCCAGCTCACCAGCGTCGATACCGGCGTGAACAGCATCCTCGCCACCCCGCCGGCGCTCACCGCCAGCTTGTCGAGCACCCTCACGCTTGCGCCGATCATGGTCACGTTCGTGCCACGTGCACCAACGGTCGAAGAGGGAATGGTGTTAGCAGGAATACTGGAGCGCGCATTGGCGGGACGCCAAGTCACGGTATTCTTGATCAACAGCCCGCGCACCCAGGTCAGACGGTGGTCCCAGACGGGCTGATACCTCGTGAACAGAGAGTCACCGCGCGCCAGGTGCGAGCCGCCCACCATGGCCATGCGCGCCGTCGGCTGAGTGACACCCGCGACGGTCGCGGTTGCCAGGGCCGGCATCGTGGCGCCGGCTGCCAGCATCGAGTCTCCTGCCCAGATCGTGCCGGCCTCGATGACGGTGCGCAGATCGGTGCGAAGCGCTCGGGCCAGCGCCAGTGCACCTTGCACGTTGAGCTGCCCTGTGCCCTGTTGCAGCACGTTCGCTCCCGCGATCGGCGTAGCCGTGTACTGCAGGATCGCCTTGATCAGCGGCGGCGTCAGGCCCGGGTTCGCTTCGAGCATCAGTGCCACCGCGCCAGCCACCACCGGAGCAGCCACCGAAGTGCCGCTGAGCGCCATCAGCTCCTTCTCGGTGGCCTGCGTCGCACCCTGCTCGACGGCTTCCGTCGGGAGGATCGGGTAGTTCCGCGCCAGCCGGTTCCAGCCCGTGACCAGATGGGACGAGTCGGAGCCGAGAGCCGCCACGACGCGGTTGCCAGGAGCCACAAGATCGGGCTTGAGCAGGTTGTCGACCCACGGCTTGTTCAGCGTGGTGTAGACCCGGCCGCGCGTGGGCCCCTTGGAGCTGAAGCCGGCCACGACGTCGTCGCCACGCTGAGGGCTGTTGCGCAGGTTAGCGGCACCGACCGTGATCACCGACGGTTCATGTCCAGGCGAACTGATCGTGCCGTACAAGGGGTTGTCGAGCAGGTCTTTGCCGACGTTTCCCGCCGAGGTCACCACCGTGATGCCAGCCGCCACCGCGCCCCGAGCGGCACGTGCCAGGGGGTCGACCAGGAAGGAGTCGAGCGAGTTCATCCCCAGGCTGAGGTTCATCACTCGGATGTTGAAGGACGGATGACGTGCCCGCAGCACCACCCAATCGATGCCCGCCAGCACGTCCGCCAGTTCGCCACGGCCGTTCTCGTCGAGCACGCGCACGTCGTACAGCTTCGCCTTAGGCGCGAGGCCGCCGGTATTCACGCCCGCCACGACCTCCGAACCGGCTGCTGCGGCCGCCACGTGGGTACCGTGCCCTTGCGGATCCGGGTTGACCGGCTGGTCGGCCGCCGCAGCGTTCTGGGGAGCCAGACGCGTCGGCGTCGCAAAGTCGGAGCCAACGTCGATCTGGGACCTGGCTGTCGTCGAATAGTCCACCTGCAAAGCCCAACCGCCGGAAGGCCGCGAGTTGCGCAAGGCCACGAAGTCCACGCGCCCCGCCACCTTGCGCCCGGCGGTGGTGTTGGAGAAGTCGGGCAGGCTGTCGTGGCGGAAGTCGATCCCCGAATCGAGCACGGCGATCCCCACCCCCGCGCCAGTCAGCCCCGTGTTCATCGACCCAGCTTCCGAACGCCCGGTGGTGTTCGCCAGCGACCCGTATCTCAGAGCCGTGCGGCCCACGAACCGGTTCGGCGCGATGTACTTGACGCCGGGCTGCTGCGCGAGCTGCTTCACGCGGTTCAGCGGTATCGCCACCGCCAGCCCCTGGAAGCTCACATACCGGTAGTGCACCGAGCCCTTACCGCCGTTGCCCCACTTGGTGACCCACGCCCGCAAGGCGGTCAACTCCGGGTCATTGGGCAGGTGGGCGGACACGATGAGCTTCACGTACTTCTGGCCCTGCACATCGGCCGTGAAGGTCTGGTCGACGGCGTCGCTCAACGTCGCGGACAGCGGGCCCTTCCCCAAGAATGCACGCAGGTCCGGGGACAGGATCTGCTCCTGTGCATCAAGCGGTGCCGCCGGTACGGGCGTCCCGCCCTTCTTCGCCTGCGCCCAGACCGCACTCGGCACGAGCAACGCGCCGGCCACGAGTGCAGCCGCCCCCAACGCACCGAGCCGATGCGTCGATCTCGTGGAACCGTGACCTGCCTTCATGATGCCCTCGTCTGCTCTCTTGCCGTTGCGCGGGCGGGTGCGCACGAAGCCGCAGCCGCCATCCCGCCATGCCGGGTTCCCCAGCGATGGCCTTGAGAGCGATGATGGCGTAACACCCCCGTTTGCGGGGGCTCGCAGCCGGCAGGAAGTCGGGCCGAGCGTGAGGCAGTTCACGCCCGAGGCCGCCGTGAGCGCAAGGGCCCGGCCGGCGAACGGGTGCAGGCCCGGTTTCGGGCCCGGGTGGTGGCCCAGGCGCTCGCGCTCAGCCGCCGAAGCGCTCCTGCAGCCACGCCATCAGCGTGCGCAGCGACTGCGCCTCGCCGCCCACCGGGCGGCCCGGGCGCGCGGTGTCGTTCCAGGCGAAGAGGTCCAGGTGCAGCCAGGGCAGGCTCGCGGGCACGAAGTCCTGCAGGAAGAGCGCGGCGGTGATCGCACCGGCCATGGCGTTCTTGCCGGTGTTGACGATGTCGGCGATGTCGCTCTCGATGTTGCGGTGGTAGTCGTCCCACAGCGGCAGGTGCCACACGGGGTCGTGCAGCGCGAGGCCGCGGTCCACCAGTTCGCGCGCAAGGGCCATGTCGCGGCAGAAGAGCGCGGGCAGCTGCGGGCCGAGCGCCACGCGCGCGGCGCCCGTCAGCGTGGCCATGTCGACCATCAGCGCGGGCTTGCCTTCGGCACCATAGGCGAGTGCGTCGCACAGGATCACGCGGCCCTCGGCGTCGGTGTTGCCGATCTCGATGTGCACGCCGGCCCGCGTGCGGATCACGTCACCCGGTCGGTAGGCGTTGCCGGCCACCGCGTTCTCCACCGCCGGGATCAGCAGCTGCAGCCGCACCGGCAGGCCGAGGGCCATCACGAGCGTAGCCAGGCCGATTGCGTGCGCGGCGCCGCCCATGTCCTTCTTCATCAGGCGCATGCCGTCGGCGCCCTTGAGGTCCAGCCCCCCGGTGTCGAAGCACACGCCCTTGCCCACGAGCACGAGCAGCGGGTCCTGCGGGCGGCCCCACTTGAGCTCGATCAGGCGCGGCTCGCGCGTGGCGGCTCGGCCCACCGCATGGATGGCCGGGAAGCCCGCCGCCAGCAGCTTGTCGCCCACGATCTGCCGGAAGGTGGCGCCGTGCGGGCGGGCGGTGGCACGCACCGCCTCGGCCAGCTCGGCCGGGCCCATGTGCTCGGCCGGGGTGTTGACGAGGTCGCGCACGGCACACATCGTGGTGGCTTCCACGAGGGCGCGGCTGGCAGCCTCCGAGGTCGGCAGCACGAGCTCGGCGCTGGCACGCTTGGGCGCCTTGTAGAGATCGAAGGCGTAGCTGCCGAGTTCCCACGACAGCGCGGCGGCGTAGGGGTCGACCTCGACCGTGCCGGGGGCGTCACCGAGCCGGTAGCGGCCGGCCGGCAGGGCGCGCGGCAGCGCCGCCCACGCATAGGGGTCGCCGCCCTCGCGCACGCCGGCCCACACCTCGAGCAGGCCGCCGCGGGAATCGGGCACGAGGGCGTGTGTGTCGGGCGCGGCGGTGAAGCCGGTGCTCGCCAGCCACCGGCGCACGGGCTCGCTCTGGTGCGCGAGCGCGGCCTCGAGGCCGGCGCGGTCCACCGCGTGCACGGGGATGCAGGAAGGGTCGGGCTGGCGCAGGGATACCGTCATGGTGGGTTTGGGCTAGGCTTGGATGATGTCTGCGGATTCTGCCCGTTGCGCCGTGCCATTCCCCATACCCGAGGCCGAGACGGGCCGCGCGGAATCCCCCGCACCGGCCGTACCCGCGCCCGAGCCCTCTGCAGTGCCGGTGCCAAGCCGCCGACGATGGTTGGCGTGGGGGGCTGCGGCCTGGGCCGCCGGCTGCACGGGCGTGACGCCGAACGACGCATCGCCCGCGAGCGGTGGCGCCACGCCTGCCGCCGCAGCTGAGGCGGCGCCCGGCACCACCGGCTCGCGCACGCTGGCCTCGCGGGCCACACCGGTGGCCGAGGCCGCGGGCTGGCGCGTCCCGGCGGACTTCGAGCCGGCCCGCGCGATCTGGATCGGGTGGGACGAAGGCCACCGCGACTTCAGCATGGCGCTGGCGCGGTCAATCGCCCCGCACGCCCGCGTGGAGGTGGTGGCGCGGGACCCGCAAGCGCTTGAGGCGGCGCGGCAGGCGCTGGCGCCCTTGGCCGGCTCACCTGCAGGGGGTGGGCCGGCTGTCACGGCACCTGCTGCGCCGACAGGAGCTCCACGCCCGGGCATCGGCTTTCACCTGATCCCCGAAGCCCTGTACTTCGTGCGCGACGGGGTGGTCTTCACCACCGGGCCGCAGCGCGAGCTTGGCGTGGTGGACTTCGCGTGGAACGACTACGGGCGCCCGGGCTGGTGCCGCGTGCGCCACCCAGGCCCCGCTGAAGCCGAGGCAGCACGTGCCTGCGAGGGCGACTCGGCGCGCGCGCAGCAGCACTTCGACTTGGCGCTCGCGCGCCAGCTCGGCGCGCGCGTGTTCCGCTCCCCGCTCGTGGCCGAGGGGGGCGGCGTCGAGTCCAACGGGCAGGGGCTGATGATCGCCAACGAGGCGCTGGTGCGGCAACGGCACCCGGATGCGGACTTCGCCGAACTCCAGCGCCTGTATCTGCAGCTGCCCGGCGTGCGCAAGGTCATCTGGCTGCCGGCCGGGCTCGCACAGGACCCACCGCTTCGCGCCACCATCGTCGGCCAGCACGTCGCATGGGGCACGGGCGGCCACACCGACGAGTTCGTGCGCTTCGCCGACGCGCGCACGGTGCTGCTGGCCTGGCCCGAGGACGACGAGGCGGCCCGCCACCCCGTGGCGCGGCTGAACCGCGTGCGCATGCAGCGCAACTTCGAGATCCTCTCGCGCGCCACCGACCTCGAGGGCCGCCCCTTGCGGGTGCTCAAGCTGCCCTTGCCGCGCATCGTGGAGCGGCGCGTGTTCCTCTCCGCCGCCTCGGACCCCGGCTGGTCGCAGCAGTGGTCGGCGGCGTGGTTCCCGGCCCGCGAGGGCCGGCGCGAGGGCGACCCCGTGATGCAGGTGGCCATCACGAGCACGCTGAACTTCGTGGTGGCCAACTCGCTCGTGCTGGTGCCCGGCTACCTCGAGCACGGCACGCCGCGCGCGCTGCACGAACGCATGCTGCGCGTGCTCGAGCAGGCCTTCCCGGGCCGCACCATCGGCTTCATCGACGCGATCGGCGCGAACTGGGTGGGCGGCGGCCCGCACTGCGCGACGCTGAACGAGCCGCGGGTGGCTTAGCCTGCGCGGCCGTTCGGCTGCGCAGCAAGGCGGCTACAGGGTCACGTGGGCAAGCGGCAGCACGGTCACACGATCATGCGGCCGTGCGCTCGCCTCGCCACTGCACGAGCTTGGGCATGTGGCGCATCGACACCTGGTGCGCATGGATCAGCGCCATCGCGCCATTGCGGAAGAACTCGAGGGCCTTGGCGTCGCTCAGGCCGGCGAGCTTCTCGGCATCCACCGAGTAGAAGCCGTCCACGGTCAGCTTCTCGCCATCGGGCTGCGTGGCCTCGAAGCGGGTGTCCATCAACAGCCCCGCGTCGGCAAGCAGCTTGCCCAGCGCCGGGCCGCGCTGCAGCTCGCCGGCCACCTCGCCGATGTGGTCGATGAGTCCGCGCGTACGGTCCGTCGGCTGGCCGGCCGCGTCGAACACCGGCTCGCCCTCCGTGCGCGACCAGCCGGGCCACTCCTCGTCGATGGCGATCAGCACGCGCTCGGCCTCGATGCCGGCGACGCCGAAGGGGTACATGCGCAGCAGCGCCGGCACGTAGCGCGCACGCCAGGCGCTGCCCTGCACGTACAGGTTCTCGCCCGCGGTCAGCCCGAAGATCGCCACCGGGATGAGGTCGTCCTCGCCTTGTGCGTTCCCTGTCCGCACGAACACGATCGGGAACTCCCCCGCGACATCGGCGAACTCGAGCGCGGCGATCGCGATCGCGTTCACGCCCGCGGCCACCGACCAGTCGTCGGCGGTGCGCGCCACCTTCAGCTCGCGGTGGGCAGCCGAGTCGAGCAGCACGGGCTTGCGGTACAGGTTCGGGTGGATCATGGCGGGGTTTCGGGTTCAGCGGGTGAAGGGTACGCAAGCACCTTGTCGACGCGCTTGCCGTCCAGGTCGACGACCTCGAAGCGCCAGCCACCCCATTCGACGTGGTCGGCGGTGCGGGGCAGGCGCCCGAGCAGGAGCATGATCATGCCAGCCAGCGTGTTGTAGCGGCCGCGGTCCTCGTCGGGCAGCTCGGCCAGTTCGAGGCGGTCCTTGAGCTCGGTGACGGGGATCAGGCCGTCGATGAGCCAGCTGCCGTCCTCGCGCTGCACGGCCCAGCTCTCGTCGCCGGCGGGCGTCGAGAACTCGCCGGTGATGGCCTCCAGCACGTCGCGTTCGGTGATCACGCCCTGCACCGCGCCGTACTCGTCGACCACGAAGACGAGGTCGGACACCGACTGCCGCAGGTGCTCGAGCAGCTCCATGCCCGACAGCGTCTCGGGCACGAAGACGGGCGGCTGCAGCAACGTGGCGAGCTGCACTTCCTGCCCCGCCGCCAGAGGGGCGAGCAGCCGGTGCGCGTGCAGCACGCCGATCACCTCGTCCAGCCCGCCGCGGCACACCGGATAGCGGGCATGGGGCTCGGCGGCGACCCTGGCCAGCAGTTCGGGCATCGGGGCGTGGGCGTCGAGCCAGACGATCTCGGTGCGCGGGATCATCATCGAGCCGATCTGGCGCTCGTCGAGCCGGAACACGTTGCGCACCATCTGGTGTTCCTGCTTCTCGATCACGCCCGCATCGAGCCCCTCCTCGAGCTGTGCGGCAATCTCCTCTTCCGTCACGCTGCGGCTCGGGCCGTTGCGGATGCCCAGCAGCCTGAGCATGCCGTCGGTGGAGGCCCCGAGCACGAAGACGAAGGGCCGTGTGGCCGTGGACAGCCAGTTCATCGGCCGCGCCACCAGGCGCGCCACCTTCTCCGGGTACATCTGCCCGATGCGCTTGGGCACGAGCTCGCCGAAGATGATCGTCAGGAAGGTGATGAGGGCCACCACGAGGCCGGTGGCCACCATCTGCGCGCTGCGCAGCGGCCAGCCGAAGGTTTGCTGCAGCCAGCCGGCCAGCGGCGCGGCGAAGGCCGCCTCGCCGACGATGCCGTTGAGCACGCCGATCGAGGTGATGCCGATCTGCACCGTGGAGAGGAACTTCGTCGGGTGCTCGTGCAGGTCCATCGCCGCACGCGCGCCGGGCTCGCCGGCTTCCACCATCACCTGCAGCCGCGCCTTGCGGCTGGCGGTGAGCGCCATCTCCGACATCGCGAAGAGGCCGTTGAGCAGGATCAGGAATACGAGTAACGGGACGTCCATGGGCGCAGCCCGGGCGCGGGGCTGCCGTCTGTGGCGAGCCGGTCAGGGTAGCAGAATCACCTCGCGCCCGCAGCGCGCGCCAGCCGCCGCGGGCCGAGCATGTCCGCCGTGAGCCCGGCATCGGCGATGCGCGCGGGCAGAGGCAGGCCGCGCAGCAGCGCGGCGCAGGCCTCGCCCATCGCGGCGGAGGTCTGGATGCCGTAGCCGCCTTGGGCGGCGAGCCAGAAGAAGCCCGGCGCGAGCGGGTCTTCGCCGCCCACGAGGTCGCCGTCGGCGACGAAGGAACGCAGCCCGGCCCAGCGCCGTGTCGGCCGCACCTGCAGCGTGGTCATCTCCTCGATGCGGTAGGCGCCGAGGGCGATGTCCAGCTCCTCGGGCTGCACGTCCTGCGGGGCCATCGGGTCTTCGTTGGCGGGCGAGCCGAGCATCATGCCGGCGTCGGGCTTCATGTACCAACCATGGTCGGCCCCGATGCTCATCGGCCAGCGCTGCCACCCGGGGACCTCGGGCGGCGCGAAGAGAAACGCCGCGCGACGCTTGGGCATCAGGCCGATGGGCGGCACGCCGGCCAGTGCCGCCACGGCGTCGCACCAGGCACCCGCCGCGTTCACCAGCCACGGGGCACGCCAGCACCGGCCGCCGGCATGCACGAGCCAGTGCGCACCCTCGCGCTCGATGCTCGTCGCGTCGGCGTGGCACACGAGCTGCCCGCCCGCCCGGCGCAGGCCGCGCAGATAGCCCTGGTGGATCGCATGCACGTCCATGTCGGAGGCGTCGGGCTCGTACACGCCCCCGGCCACGCACCCGGGCCGCAGCACCGGCAGCCGCGCGCAGGTGTCGGCGGCATCCAGGCGCTCGCCGCGCGGGCTGAGGGCACGCAGCACCTCCCACTGCGCCTCCAGCAGCCCTTCCTCGCCAGGGCGCGCCACCACGAGCGCGCCGCGCGGGGCCAGGAGCGGGTGCTCGGCAAAGCCCTCGGGCGGGCGCTCGAAGAAGGCCCGGCTGGCCAGCGTCAGCGCGCGCACCTGCGGCGTGCCGTAGCTCTCCATGAAGAGCGCGGCCGAGCGGCCGGTGGCGTGGTAGCCGGGCTGGGCCTCGCGCTCGAGCAGCACGGTGCGCACGAACGGCGCGAGAAAGAAGCCCACCGAGGCGGCGGCGATGCCGCCGCCGATGACCAGCACGTCGGCGTCCTGCACGGGCGGATGTTCGTTCAGCAAGGCCGGCGAGGGTAGCAAAATCGCACCGCATGAACTTCCTCATCGGCGATGTCCAGGGCTGCGACACCGCCCTGTCGCGGCTGCTGGCCGAATGCGGCTTCTCGCCCTCGCGCGACCGCCTCGTGCTGCTCGGCGACCTCGTCAACCGCGGCCCTGGGTCGCTGGCCGTGCTGCGCCGGTTGCGCGCGCTCGAGGGCAGCGCCACCTGCCTGCTCGGCAACCACGACCTGCACCTGCTCGCGGTCGCCGCGGGCGTGCGCCGGCTGCATCGCGGCGACACCTTCGGCGACATCCTGGACGACCCCGGGCGCGAAGGCTGGCTGGCGTGGCTGCGCGGCCGGCCACTCGCGCACGTGGAGTGCGGTTGGCTGTGCGTGCACGCGGGCGTGCCGGTGGCGTGGGACGCCGCGCAGACACTCGAGCGCGCCGGCGAGGTCGAGGCGCTGCTGCGCAGCGAGTCGCTCGCCGCTTTCCTGCCGCAGATGTACGGCGACGAGCCCGCGCGCTGGGACGACGCCCTGCCAGGCGCCGAGCGGCTGCGCTTCATCGTCAACGCCCTCACCCGCATGCGCTTCGCGCGCGCGGACGGCACGCTCGAGCTCAAGACCAAGGAAGGCGCGGGCGCCGCCCCGCCCGGCTGCCTGCCCTGGTTCGACCTGCCCGGCCGCCGCACCGCCGGCACGCCGGTGGCCTTCGGCCACTGGAGCACGCTCGGCCTCGTGCAGCGGCCCGACCTGCTGGCGCTGGACACGGGCTGCGTGTGGGGCGCGCAGCTGTCGGTGGCGCACATCGATGGTGAGCCCGGGCCTGGCCTGGGCCGTGTGCTGCAGGTGA
>JBDKFA010000164.1:0-2769 GCA_039798945.1 Pseudomonadota bacterium | reverse complement strand
TGTGCTCCACGACGAGCACCGTGTTGCCTGAATCGACCAGCCGCTCGAGCACGTGGAGCAGCTTCTCGATATCGGCGAAGTGGAGGCCCGTCGTCGGCTCGTCGAGGATGTAGAGCGTGCTGCCCGTGCCGGGCTTCGCCAGCTCACGGGAAAGCTTTACCCGCTGCGCTTCGCCGCCCGAAAGCTGCGGGGCCGGCTGGCCGAGCGTGATGTAGCCCAGGCCCACGTCCACGAGCGTCGAGAGGATTCGGGCGATCTGCGGCACCCAGGGCCGCGACCGGCGGCAGCTTCGATGCGTCGTCGTTCGATCCCTCTGTCGGGCTCGCCGGCCACTTCGTCTCCGACGTCGATCAGCGGCTGGCCCAGACGACCGCCGCCGATGACCAGTTCGGAGGCATTCCGCGGGTCGCCGCCGTGCCGCGGCCGATCGCCTCACCGATCCCGACCGACGACGAGCCGATGCAGTCGGCCGTTGTCACCGACGAGGAGGTGAGTCTGGTCTGCTGGTTGTCGAGCTACGCTTCCGGCGCCGCGGGCGGGTACGGCCACACCGTCCTTATCGGCGACTGCTGCTGCCCGAAGTGGGAGGCCCAGGTTGACGCCCTCTTCTTCTGGCACGGCTACCTGCTGAGCCGGCCACTCTACATCGACTCGGCCACCAGCGCGACGGCCCTCGACGCCAACCAGCTGCAGAGCAAGGCCGCCATCGCGCCGCGGTATGCGATCAACTACAACCATGACCAGTGCCGCGCAGAGCACGTCCTACACCGACTTCGTCAACCCCGACGTGTTCGTCCGCGACGGCGAAGAAACCGTGTCGTTCGTCGGAGAGACCGGCCTGATTGCGTCGTTCGCGCTCACCAACTGGCTCTCCTGGCGGGCGGGCTACACGTTCTTCTGGTTCGGCGGCGTGGCCACGTCCACAGGGCAACTTGGCCTCACCGGCGTCACGACCAGCACGTCGGTCGTGAATAGCAACGGCAGCGATTGCCTCCACGGCGTCACCACCGGCCTCGAGGCCCGGTGGTAGGCAGGCGCAGCGGGCGGCGGGCATGGAAAAACCCTCACTAGAGGGTAGTCTATAACCCGCCAGGAGGTATTAAGGCCCGAAGGAGTTGCTGCAGAAATGGTCGAAAAATCAGCCACAACGCATGCTGAGCGATGGTTCTACAAGCACGACGGTTCAAAGCATGGGCCGGTCGATGCGACTGAGCTTTGCAGTCTCGTAGCATCAGGAAAAATACCACCGACCGCGTTCGTTTGGCGTGATGGGATGGCCGATTGGGTGTCAGCCCTGGATGTGGATGGACTGCTCTCCGCCAATGTGGTGGCCAATGCCAATCGCCCAGCCAGTGCAGCTCGAAAGCGTTGGTCTAAGCATCAGGTCTTGTGGGTGCTCTTGGCATCGCTTCTGCTTGCCGCAGGCTGGGTGTGGATACCACGCAACAGGCTCGCTTACCACAAGATCTCCGGCCATATCACCTATACGGACGGCACGCCGATACCCATAGAAGGCATGACCTTGCGGTTCCACTCGCTTGTTCGGGCACGTGGGGCCAAGACCCTGCCTGCAGTTGGGCAAGCAGTCGTCGATCGCTCCAGTGGTCGATTTGCATCGGCAACAACTTTTTTCCCCGGTGATGGAGTGCTAGCGGGAACCCACAAAGTAACGCTTCACGCCCCTGACGAGCAGCCGCTCCCAGAAGGAGTCGCCAGTGCAGACTATGGAGATGTCAATAAAACGACCCTGCGAATTGAAACCGGCGACGCTCCGTTGAAGATCTTGGTTCCCAAGCCATGAAGAGTCACAGCATGACCAACAGCAAAGAATCGCGTTACTCCGCTACGGTTCCGTCTGCCCAGCGGACCGAATGTACTGTTTCGTACTCGTCGAAAATCAACACGGTCACCGACTCGATCCTGCCGGATTTAGGCGCCAAAACCAGACCGTTGTAAAAGAGCGACGAGAGCCCTTCCGCCTTGTTCTTCTGCTCGCGGTCCGGCTTCCCCAGGAGCTTCAGCAGTTTCTCCTTTGGAAAGCCACGGGGTACCGCCTTCGCAAACGCATCCCGACTTACCGGGGGCGGGGCCGCCTGAAGCGATCGGCTTGCGCGGAGCGTGCCGAGACCAGAAGCAATCACCGAAAGGGCCACGCGGCGTGTCGAGCGCCTCAGAAGCATTCTCATGCTCCTCCGATTACGGGTAGTGGAACGCCATCAACAGGAATCGATCTCATTTGCGTATCGGCTCAGGGGTTTCTTTCGACGTTGCCCGAGGCCTTGGATCCAAGGGCCAGCAAGACTCCGAAGTCGATCGTTTCCCGCAAAAAAGACAACGAACCGTCCGCTGCTGCGATGAAGGCGCCGGTTGGGTGCATGCTTTTGATACCCCCGGCCTCGCCGTAATTCGTCAGATGGCCAAATTGAGGCCAGTTCTGCTGCGGCACGAAGCTGTTGACCGGGATATTCGTGGCTGTCACCGGAAAGTGGCCTGTGTAGGCACCGATGTGCATGCTTTCCCGAGGAAGAGTCTCGCCAAGCATGATGGTCTTGGAGAGACCGTCTGTCACATGCTCGAACCGTACTGGCTTCTTGGCAACGGCAAACAGGCCATTCGGGTTGCCATCGATTCCTCGGTCAACGCCACTGCAACACCATGAATTGTTTTCGGTTGGGTAGCTAGGGCTGCAGAAAGAGCACTGGTTCCACAGCGGACTGTTGCCGATAGACGCGGCATACCAGAGTCCGAGCATGGTCGAGGTAGTTTCCG
>JBDKFA010000163.1:0-23758 GCA_039798945.1 Pseudomonadota bacterium | reverse complement strand
CGTGCGCGCAGCCCTGGCCGCCTCGGGCGCGGGTACAGCCTGACCCCCCTGCCTCACCCATTGCGATGAACCCCACCTCCCCTCTTCCGACGCGCCGCGTGCTCGTCACCGGCGGCACGAGCGGCATCGGTGCCGGCATCGCACGCGCCTTCGCGGCCGAGGGCGCGCAGGTCACGGCCACCGGCGCCACTGCGGGCGAGGTCGAGCGTGCCCGCGTCGACGAGACGCTTGCGGCTGTGCTCGACCTGCGCGTACTCGACGTGCGCGACGAGCCCGCCGTGCAGGCCCTCGTGGGCGGCCTGGGCGAACTCGACGTGGTCGTGAACTGCGCCGGTGTGATCCGTCGCGGGGCCGAGCATGACCCCGCCGTCTTCGCCGACACGGTGGCCATCAACCTCACCGGCACGATGCGGGTCTGCGCAGCGGCACGCGAGGGCCTGAAGGCGCGCCGCGGCTGCGTCGTGAACACCGCCTCGATGCTCAGCTTCTTCGGCGGCGGCCTGGTGCCCGGCTACAGCGCCAGCAAAGGCGGCGTGGCCCAGCTCACCAAGAGCCTGGCCATCGCCTGGGCGGCCGACGGTATCCGCGTGAACGCCGTCGCCCCGGGCTGGATCGCCACCCCGCTCACGCAGGCGCTGCAGGACGACCCCGCGCGCTCGGCACAGATCCTCGCCCGCACGCCAATGGGCCGCTGGGGCACCCCCGAGGACGTGGCCGGCCCCGTGCTCTTCCTGTGCAGCCCGGCGGCGGCCTTCGTCACCGGTGTGGTGTTGCCGGTAGACGGCGGCTACCTCATCACCTGAACCCGGAACCCGACGCGATGACCCAGCCCCTGCCCACCGACGCTGACAAGTGGCAGCCCTACCGCCACCCGATGCCCGCCGAATCCCCGCCCGAGCTCGTGGTGCCGCACGCCATTCCGCAGGACGAGCGCATCTGGGTGCCGGTGGACGACAACGTCTGGTTCCGGCCGCTGTGCCTCGCCGCCAGCCGCGGCTACTGGATGAACCTGCTGCGGGTGCGCCGCGCAGGCGTGCTCTCGCGCCACCGCCACCCGCAGCCGGTGCACGGCCTCGTGCTCAAGGGGCGCTGGCGCTACCTCGAGCACGACTGGGTGGCCACCGAGGGCGCCTACGTGTACGAGGCCCCGGGCGAGACCCACACCCTCGTCGTCGACCCCGACGTCGAGGAGATGATCACCTTCTTCCAGGTCAACGGCGCGATGATCTACGTCGACCCCGACGGCCGCTGCACGGGCTACGACGACGTGTTCACGCGCATCGACAAGTGCCGCCGCCACTACGCGGCCATCGGGCTCGGCGAGGGCTACGTCGACCAGTTCATCCGCTGAGCGGCCACTTCAGGGTAGGCCGGGCGTGCCCGGCCCTCGGGCACTCAGAACGTCCCCGGATACGCCCCGCCGTCGAGCATCACGTTCTGCCCGGTCATGTAGCTGGTGTGCGCGCTGCACAGGAAGGCGCACATCGCCCCGAACTCGGCCGCGTCCCCGAAGCGCCGTGTCGGGTTGGACAGCCGCCGCTCCTCCCACAACGCATCGAAGGTGCGGCCTGCACGCTGCGCCACCGCCGTGGTATTCGCCCGCAGCCGCTCGGTGTCGAAGGGCCCAGGCAGCAGGTTGTTGAGGGTCACGTTGCGCGAGGCGAGCTTGGGCTGCCGCGCCAGGCCGGCAACGAAGCCCGTGAGGCCGGTGCGCGCCCCGTTGCTCAACCCGAGCGATTCGTAGGGAGCCTTCACCGCGGCGGAGGTGATGTTCACGATGCGCCCGAATCCGCGCTCGGCCATACCGTCCACGGTGGCCTTGATGAGCTCGATCGGTGTGAGCATGTTCGCGTCCAGTGCGCGGATCCAGGTGTCGCGATCCCACTCCCGGAAGTCGCCCGCCGGCGGCCCGCCAGCGTTGTTCACGAGGATGTCCACCTGCGGGCAGGCGGCCAGCGCCGCGGCGCGCCCCTCGGGGGTCGTGATGTCCCCGGCCACGGCCACCACCGTGACGCCCGGGTTCAGCGCACGCAGCTCGGCCGCCGTCGCCTCCAGCGCCTCGCGCCCGCGCGCGGTGACGACGACGTTCACCCCCTCGCGCACCAGCGCCTGCGCACAGCCCTTGCCGAGGCCCTTGCTCGCGGCGCACACGAGCGCCCACTTTCCTGCAATGCCGAGATCCATGTGAACGAAGACTCCTGTGAGGCAGGCGGGAATTGTCAGCGCGGGGCCGAAGCCGCGCTGCGCGGCAGCGGCAAGGCCCACACGCCCAGATGGCTGGCCGACACACGCTCGCGGCCCGGCTCGCCACGGTGGATCGGCCGGTTCAGCACCAGGGGTTCGGTGTCGGGCCCCTGCACCACGAGCGTGCTCGTGCCCCCGCCGTCGAGGTTGATACCCTCGGTGGCGCCGAGTGCCCGCAACAGCGCGGCCAGTTCGTGCAAGGCCACGCCCTCGCTGTAGCCGGGTTGGCGGCCGTCCACCACCACGAGCCACGCCCGCCAGCCATCCTCCGCCAGGCCCACCGCGGTACGGGGGTGCAGCGCGGGCGAGCGAGTGCCCTCCAGGGGCGGGTGGAACAGCGCCAGCCCGCCCTCGAGCACGATGTCGAAGCCCCCCACCGCGTTGACCACGCCGTTCAGCTCGAAAGGCGGGCGTGCGAGCCGGGCCCGCCCATCGGCCATGATCTGCAGCGCCGGGTACTGACGCGCCTGTCCGGACACGAAGCGCCCCATGCTCACCTGCAGCCCGGCGACGTCCAGCAACGTGCCTTCCTCGTCCACCACGGGGCCGAAGGGTGCCGCGTTGATCGCCAGCTGCAGGCCGTGCTCGCGCAGGAAGCTGCTCGTGAACTGGCCCACCGTCTCGCCAGCATGGCGACCCGGCGGCGCCAGCGGCGCCGCGCCGGGCAGCGCGGGGGGCGTGGCCAGCCAGCGCACGCCGCGCGCGCGCAGGTCCACCCTGGCCACGTGCAGCACGAGCCGGCGCGGCTCGTGGAGCTCGATGCGTGCCGTCTCCACGCCCAGGAAGCGGGGCTGCCAGGCGGGCGTGGGCAGCCCCTGCCCCAGGACCGAAGCCGGCGCGAGCCACGCGAGGCAGAGCAGGGCCAGGCCGACACAGGCCAGCCGCACACGACACTCCGTGCGCAAGCGCCAGGCGCGCCCGTGCGTCACCCCGCCCCCACCGCTAGGCGGGGTCATGGTGCACCTCTGCACGCAAGCCGCTCATCGCACACGCGACAACCACAGCACCCCTGCGACCACGAGTGCGCTGCCGGCGGCCGTCCACACCGTGAAGGGCTCGCCCAGGATGCCCACCCCCAGCATCACCGTGCTCACCGGCCCCACGAGGCCCACTTGCGACGTGAGCCCCGGCCCGATGCGCGCGATGGCGAGCATCAGCATCAGCACCGGTGCAAAGGTGCACAGCGTGCCGTTGACCAGGCTCAGCCACCACACCTCGGCCGGCAGCGCCTCCAGCACCTGCAGCGGGCGCAGGAGCAGGAATTGCCCGATGCACAGCACGCAGGCCACCGAAGTCGCCAGGCCCGTGAGCCGTGCCGCGCCGATCCGCGCCACCACCTGCCCGCTGTACACCAGGTACAGGGCATAGGTGACGGTGGAGGCGAACACCAGGCCCGAGCCGAACAGCACGTCTCGGCCCTCCAGGCTGAGCTCGTGTCCGAACACCAGCAGCACACCCACGTAACTCAGCGCCAGTGCGGCGAGCTGGGTGCGGCCCACGCGGCGCCCGTACAGCACACGTCCGAGCAGCAGCACCATCGTGGGCGAGAGGTACAGGATGAGCCGCTCCAGGCTCGCGGTGATGTACTGCAGGCCGATGAAGTCCAGGAAGCTCGAGAGGTAGTAGCCGGTGAAGCCCAGGCCGACCACGGCGGCCCAGTCGCGTCCCGCCAGCGCGTCCCGCCCGCGCCCGGCCCATGCGGCGAGCACCAGGAAGAACGGCAGCGCCATGGCCATGCGCAGCATGATCAGCGTGACCGGGTCCACGCCGTGCCGGTAGGCGAGCTTGACGATGATCGCCTTGCCCGAGAACAGCACCGCTCCCGCGGCCGCGAGCACGACACCGGTTCGCCACCCCGCCACCGCGCCGGCCGCGGGCGGATCCTTCACCGTCGGCAGCGGCGCTGCGGCCACCGAATCCGGCCTCAGAACCCTGCCGCCTGCCCGTCGCGCCGCGAGTCGCTGGCGGCAGCGTACCCTTCCACGGCGGGGTCGCCCAGGCGCCAGATGAACTGGCCTGCGCCGTAGTCCTGGTAACTGTCGGCGAAGGGCTCGACGCGGTGGCCCAGCTCGCGCAGCCCCTGCGCCGTGGCGGCATCGAAGCCATGCTCCGCGTTGACGATGCCGGCCGCCACGCGCCAGCGGGGCGCATCGCACGCGGTCTGCGGCTGCTGGCGGTAGTCGAGCATGCGCACGAGCGTCTGCAGGTGGCCCTGCGGCTGCATGTCGCCTCCCATCACGCCGAAGCTCATCACGGGCTGCCCGTCCTTCGTCAGGAAGGCCGGAATGATCGTGTGGAAGGGGCGCTTGCCCGGGCCCACCGCGTTGGCACGGCTCTCGTCGAGCGTGAAGCCGTGGCCGCGGTTCTGCAGGCTCACGCCATATCCCGGCACGACCACGCCCGAGCCGAAGCCCATGTAGTTGCTCTGGATGAAGCTCACCATCATCCCGCCCTCGTCGGCGGCCGTCAGGTAGATCGTGCCGCCCTGCGGCAGGTGGCCGGGGCCGAAGTCCTGGGCACGCTTCGGGTCGATGAGCCGCGCGCGGCTGGCGAGGTAGGCGGGGTCGAGCATCTGCGCGGGCGTGAGCGTCATCGCGGTGGGCTCACCCACATGCCGGTAGATGTCGGCGAACGCCAGCTTCATGGCCTCGATCTGCAGGTGCTGGGAGGCCACGCCGTCCACCTTCATCGCGCCGATGTCGAAGTGCTGCAGGATGCCGAGCGCGATCAGCGCCGCGATGCCTTGCCCGTTCGGCGGGATCTCGTGCAGGGTGTGGCCACGGTAGGCCTGCTCGATGGGCTGGACCCACTCCGGCACGTAGCCCGCCAGGTCCGCTTCCGTCATGGCGCCGCCGTGGGCCTTCGCATGCGCGGCGATGGCCGCGGCTACCTCGCCCCGGTAGAAGGCCTCGCCGCGCGTCTGGGCGATGAGCCGCAACGTGCGTGCCGCCTGCGGGAACACGAAGCGCTCGCCCACGTGCGGCTGGCGCCCGTGCGGCAGGAAGGCCTCGGCGAAACCCGGCTGCGTGGTGAGCTCGGGCAGCGAGGCCGCGGCTGTCCACTTGTGCTGGATGATCGGCGGCACGGCGTACCCGCGCTCGGCCACCTCGATGGCCGGCTCGATCAGGTCGCCGAAGGGCAGCTTGCCGAGCTTGCCGTGCATCGCGACCCATCCGGCCACGGCGCCGGGCACCGTCACCGAATCCCAACCGCGCTTGGGCGGCGTCTTCGCGTCGGCCCCGTAGCGGCTGCGGAAGTAGCCGGGCGTCCACGCGGCCGGCGCGCGGCCCGAGGCGTTCAGGCCATGCAGCCGGGAGCCGTCCCAGACGATGCAGAACATGTCCGAGCCCAGGCCGTTGCTGCAGGGCTCGGCCACCATCATGACCGCTGCGGCGGCGATGGCGGCGTCCACCGCGTTGCCGCCACGCTGCAGCATCCTCAGCCCCGCCTGCACCGCCAGCGGGTGCGAAGTGGAGACGACGTTGCGGGCGAACACCGGCGAGCGCTGGCTCGGGTAGGCGGCGGTCCAGTCGAAGGCGTGGGACATGGCGGGGGTGCTCATCGGAGGTCGAAACCCGACATTGTCGCGGCTCGAGGCCGGCCACCGGCGCAGTGCGACTTCGGCGTCGGCGGGCCCCGTGCCGCAACCGGCTGTCGCGGCGGCGGCCGCGCCGCTCAGACGGGCGCCTCGGGTCGCTGCTCCAGCGGTTCGCCCACGTAGCGCCGCATCACCGGAGGCTCGGGCCCGAGGTGGAAGGCCAGCCGCTCGGCGCGCAGTTCGGCGTCGAAGGCCGTGAAGCGCTCCAGGCGGCGCTGGTGCTCGATCCAGTTCTCGTCGACGAAGTACTCGACCAGGCGACCCGGTTCGCCTGTGTCACGGAAGAGCCCCCACGACAGCGCCCCCTGGCGCAACCGTGCCCGGCGCGTGCGCTCCATCACCTTGGTGAACGCGGCCATGTGCGCGGGGTCGATGCGGTACTCGATGGTGACCATCACCGGGCCGTCCTCGGGGCCGATGTCCACCGCAGGCGGGGACCACGCTGGCGGCTCGGCGGGCGAGAGATCGATCGGCCCGGCTCCCTCGAGCACGACGCGCCGCGTCAGCACCAGCACCAGCACGCCGAAGGCCGCCCCCGCGACCACCGCCACGCTGACCGAGCTCAGGCTCGCCACCTTTCCCCAGGCCAGCGAACCCGCGGCGGCGCCGCCCATGAGCGCCATCTGGTACATCGACATCCCCCGCGCACGGACCCAGTCCGGCAACGCATCCTGCGCCGCCACCGCCAGCGAGTTGGCCACCGAGATCCACGCCATGCCGATGACGAACATCGCGGGCAACGCCACCCAGATCTCCGGCACGGCCACGATCACCACCGAAAGCGCGGCATGCGCCACGGTGCCGATCCGCACGAAGTCGTCGCGGTCGTGGCGGGCTCGCCAGCGCGGGAACAGCATCGCCGCGCAGATGGCCCCCAACCCCATGGCCGCCAGCATCAGGGTGAAGGTGCCCGGGCCGCCGCCGTGCAGCCCCTTGGCCACCAGCGGCAGCAGCGCCGTGAGAGCGACCGTCTGGAAGAAGAAGAGGAACACCCGCAGCAGCACCGCGCGCAGCCGCAGCGACTGCATCGCGTAGTTCAGGCCGACCCGCATCGCCCCCACGAAGCGCTCGCCGGGCAACGCGCTCGTGCGCGGCTCGCTGCGCCAGCGCAGCACGAGCGCGAAGGCCACGCCCGACAGCAACGCATTGAGCACGAACACGAGCGCCGGGCTCACGGCCGAGATGAGCGCACCCGCCAGGATCGGGCCCACCACGCGTGAGAGGTTCATCGACACGCCGTTCAGCGCCAGGGCCTGCGGCATCTCCTGGCGCGTCACCACCTGGGGCACGATGGCCGAAAACACCGGCCACCGCAGCGCGAGCCCGACCCCGTTGGTGAAGGTGAGAAACAGCAGGAGCTCGGCCGTGAGGGCCCCCGCCAGGGAGCAGCCCGCCAGCACGAGCGCGTTCACGCTCACCCACAGCTGCGTGGCGGCGAAGTAGCGACGCCGGTCGACGATGTCGGCCATGGCCCCGCTGGGCAGGCCGAGCAGGAACACCGGCAGCGTGGAGGCGGTCTGCACGAGCGCGACCATCACGGGGCTCGTGGTCAGCGACGTCATCAGCCAGGCGGCCGCGACGTCGTTCATCCACATCGTCAGGTTGGCGGCCAGCCACGCCAGCCACAGGCCCCGGAAGACGGGGCCCTTCAGGGGGGCAAGGGCAGCGGGGGTCTCCATGCAGGAACGCGAGGTGCCTGTACGGCAGCCCGCGCGCCCACATTGTCGCCGAGGGAAACCGGGGACCTGCTGACGGCAGTCACCCCCGGCACGCCGCCTACTCTTCCTGGAACGCTTCCTCGCGCTTCTTCTTGATCGAGGGCAGCGACACGATCACCACCATCGCGAGTGCGGCCAGCAGCAACGACGCCGACAGAGGCCTCGAGATGAAGGTGGTCCAGTCGCCTCGCGACAACAGCAGCGCGCGGCGAAGGTTCTCCTCCATCATCGGCCCGAGGATGAAGCCGAGCAGCAGCGGCGCCGGCTCGCAGCCCAGACGGTAGAAGACGTAGCCGACGATGCCGAAGCCGGCAGCGATGAACACGTCGAAGTTGTTGTTGTTCAGCGTGTACAGGCCGATGCCGCAGAACACCACGATCGCAGGGAACAAGAAGCGATAGGGCACCGTCAGCAGCTTGATCCAGATGCCGATGAGGGGCAGGTTCAGGATGATCAGCATCAGGTTGCCCACCCACATCGACGCGATCAGGCCCCAGAACAGCTGCGGGTTGCTCGTCATCACCTGCGGGCCGGGCTGGATGCCCTTGATCGTCATCGCGCCCACCATCAGCGCCATCACCGCGGTGGGCGGGATGCCCAGCGTGAGCATGGGGATGAAGGAGGTCTGGGCGCCGGCGTTGTTCGCGCTCTCGGGGCCGGCGACACCGCGGATGTTGCCCTGGCCGAAAGGCACCTCACCGGGCCGGCCCTTGGACTTCTTCTCCAGCGTGTAGGCCGCGAACGCCGCCAGCAGCGCCCCGCCTACGGGCAGCACGCCGAGGATCGAGCCCAGCGCGGTACCGCGCAGCACGGCCGGCGCCGCGTCACGGAAGTCCTGTGCCGTCGGCCACAGGCCCTTCACGTCCTTCGTGAACACCTCGCGGTGCTCGGACGGGCGGCTCAGGTTGAGCATGATCTCGCCGAAGCCGAACACGCCCATCGCGATGGCGACGAAGCCGATGCCGTCGGTGAGCTCCGGAATATCGAAGCTGTAGCGCGGCACGCCCGAGATCACGTCGGTGTTGATCTGCCCGAGCAGCAGCCCGAGGATGATCATCGCGATCGCCTTGACGAGCGAGCCCGAGGCGAGCACCACAGCACCGATCAGGCCGAGCACCATCAGCGAGAAGTACTCGGCGGGGCCGAACTTGAAGGCCAGTTCCGTCAGCGGCGGTGCGAAGGCCGCCACGATCATCGTCGCCACGGTGCCGGCGAAGAAGGACCCCAGGCCCGCCGCCGCGAGTGCCGGGCCGGCACGGCCCGCCCGTGCCATCTTGTAGCCGTCGATGGCCGTCACCACCGAGCTCGACTCGCCCGGCACGTTGATCAGGATGGCCGTGGTCGAGCCGCCGTACTGTGCACCGTAGTAGATGCCCGCCAGCATGATCAGCGCCGGCGTGGCGTCCAGGGCGTAGATCGACGGCAGCAGCATCGCGATCGTGGCCACGGGCCCGAGGCCAGGCAACACTCCGATGAGCGTGCCCAGCAGGGCGCCGAAGAACGCATAGAGGAGGTTCTGCAGCGTGAAGGCCACGCCGAAGCCGAGCGCGAGATTGTTCAGCAGTTCCATGTCGCGACCCTCAGTTCGCCGCCAGGCCGAAGATGGTCGGCCAGACCGGGATCGTGAGCCCCAGGCCCTTGACGAAGATCGCCCATGAGCCCACCGTCAGGATCGCGGCATTGATGGCCACCTCGCCGGGATGGAACTCGTCGCCGGCAAAGCTCGCCATCAGCACCAGCAAGGGCAGCGCGATGACCATGCCGAGCTTAGGCAGCGCGAAGCCGAAGACCACCAGGGCCAGCGTGAGCACGATGATCGGCCGCCACGCGAACTTCTCGATCGGGTCGCCGTCAGGCGTGTCCACGGTCAGGGACTTCACGAGCACGATCGCCCCGAGGATCGCCAGCAGGATGCCCAGCCCGAACGGAAAGTACCCGGGGCCGGGCCGCGCGGCGGACCCGAAACTGTAGGCCGTGGCCCCCCAGGCAAACGCGATGCCTGAGACGATGAACATCAGACCGGACCAGAAGTCCTTCTGGCTCTTGACTTTCACGCCGTGTGCTCCTTCGCAGATACGCGGCACCTGCCGCCTGCTCCCCACATCGATTCTAGGCAGACGCCTTGCGTGCGACGGGGGCATTTCCGTTCGCGCAAACCCTAATGGCGGCAAAGGTTCTTCACGCGGGCATCAGCCGTGCTCGGGCGTGCTGCCCAGCACCTCCGCCACGGTCGTGAGCCCTTCGGCCACCTTCATCAGCCCGGCCAGGCGCAGCGGGTGCATGCCCTCCTTGATGGCCACGCGCCGCAGCGCCTGCGCGTCCAGGCTCGGGTGCACGTGCGCGCGCGCCGACTCGCTCATCGCGAGCAGCTCGTACAGCCCCACGCGGCCGCGGTAGCCGGTGTGGCGGCACTCGAGGCACCCCACCGGACGGTACGGACGCACGCTGCCCCCCAGGCGCCACGGGCTCACCAGGGCCTCGAGGTCGGCGCGCGCCGTCTGCTCGTCGCGCGCCTTGCAAGCCGGGCACAGCGTGCGCACGAGGCGCTGCGCGAGCACGCCGATGACGGTGGCCGAAATCAGGTACGGGGGCACGCCGAGGTCGGCCAGGCGCGTGACGGCGCCGACCGCATCGTTGGTGTGCAGCGTGCTGAAGACGAGGTGGCCGGTGAGCGCAGCCTGGATCGCCATCTCCGCCGTGGGCAGGTCGCGGATCTCGCCGACCATGATGATGTCGGGGTCCTGGCGCATCAGCGCTCGCAGGCCCTCGGCGAAGCCAAGCTCGACGGCCGGCTGCACCTGGGTCTGGTTGAACGCCGGCTCGATCATCTCGATCGGGTCTTCGATCGTCGTCACGTTCACGGCCTCGGAGGCCAGGCTCTTGAGCGTGGCGTAGAGCGTCGTCGTCTTGCCGCTGCCCGTCGGCCCGGTCACGAGCACGATGCCGTACGGGCGCGCGATGAGCGCCTGCCAGCGCTGCGCGTCGTGGGCGCCGAAACCGAGGCCGGACAAGGGCTTGACCGCGGTGTCGGGGTCGAAGATGCGCATCACCATCTTCTCGCCGAAGGCCGTGGGCAGGGTCGACAGCCGCATCTCGACCTCGCTGCCCGCCCCCTCGGCAGCCTCGGCGCGGCGCGTCTTGATGCGCCCGTCCAGCGGGCGACGGCGCTCCACCACGTCCATGCGGCCGAGCAGCTTGATGCGCGCGATCATCGCGCCGAGCACCGCCAGCGGCAGCTGGTAGACGGTGTGCAGCACGCCGTCGATGCGAAAGCGGATGGCGCCGAAGTCGCGCCGCGGCTCGAGGTGGATGTCGCTCGCGCGCTGGTCGAAGGCGTACTGCCACAGCCACTCGACGACCTGCACCACGCCCTGGTCGTTGGCATCGAGCTGCCGGTTCGCGCGGCCAAGCTCGACGATCTGCTCGAAGTTCGGACCGGCCGCCGCCTCGCCCGTCTTCTGCGCCGCGCGCACGCTGCGCGCGAGCGAGTAGAACTCGGTCGTGTAGCGCTGGACTTCGTCCGGGTGTGCGACCACGAGCCGCACGCGGCGGCGGGTGTGGCTCTCGATCTCGGGCACCCACTCGTCGTCCAGCGGCTCGGCAGTGGCGATCACGACTTCGGCCAGGTTGACCTGCACCGGCAGCGCCCGCCGGCTCTCGGCGTACTTGACGCTCATCACCTCCGCCACGCGGCCGACATCGGCACGCAGCGGGTCGATGCGCAGGTAACCCAGGCCCAGGCGCAGAGCCAGCCACTCGGTCAGGGCATCGGTTCCCAGGGCTTGGCCGTTGTCCGCGCGCGCCAGCCCTGCCCCGCCCAGGCGCACCAGCGGGTGCTGCGAGGACTGCCCGCCCCCGAATCGCTGTTGCAGCCGGGCAGCGGCATCGGTGTCGATCAGGCCGTCTTCCACCAGCCAGCCGAGCAGCACGCGCCAATCCAGCCGGCCCTTGGGCGGGCTGGAAGCTCGGGTGCGCTTCGCGGCGGGGTTCGGGGTCATCGCATGCCTCGGGGGTCGGGGCCGCCGGCGTCGGTGACGTCCGTGGTCTCGGTGGACGGCTCTCCCGGCGGGGGCTGCCAGGGCCGCACCATCCGCAACCACTTGCGTGCGGGCAGTCCGCGGTCGCCGAACCGGGCTTCGATGGTAGCCGCCCGCGCCGTCAGCTCAGGCGCGGCCGGCACCGTGACGCCCCGACCGGCGACGACGACCGTGTTGCCCTCGCGCGTGGCGCGCAGCGACCACAGCTGGTCTGCCCCGAAGACGGCGGCAAGCCGGGCCATGCTGCGCGCGAAGCTCGACTGACGGCCGAAGAGGTTGACGGCCATCACCCCACCCGGAGCCAGCAGGGCGCGGCAGCGGGCGTAGAAAACCTCGTCATCGAGCACCGGTGCGGCGGCCTCGTGGTCGTACAGGTCCACGTGCAGCAGCTGCACCGCTGCGGTGTAGCCGCGCGGCGGCCGTGCGACCCACTGCGCGGCATCGGCGCACACCACCTGCAGGCGCGGCCCGTCGGCCGGAAGCCGGAAGTGCGCACGGCAGGCGAGGATCACCTGCGGGTTGAGCTCGATGGCGGTGGTGCGCCAGCCGAGCTCTCCGTGCGCGAAGCGCGTGAGGGCCGCAGCGCCGAGCCCCAGCTGCACGGCCTGCGGGTCCTCCAGGCTCGGCAGGTCCAGCCACAGCAGCGCCGCCAGCATCCGCTGCACGTACTCGAGCTCGATGTGCCGTGGCCGGCCCACCCGCATCGCACCCTGCACCCAGGGCGAATCCAGGTGAAGGTAGCGCACCCCGCTGTGCTCCGAGAGCGTGACCTCGGGCAGCCTGGGGACACGTCTCATGCCCATACACCGGCCTCCTCGAAGACGACCCGCCAGGCGTCGAGCTTGCGCGCGAGGCTCCAGCTCGCGTGCGCAGGGCTCGTGGACGGCAGGCGGTGCACCGCCACGCCGAGTGCGCGCGTGCGGGACATCTCGCGCGCGCTGGCCGCCCCGTTGTGCGCCACGGCGCGCAAGCCCGGTGCGAGCTCGAGCAACCGGTTCAGGTCGTTCGGCTCGGCCTGGCGGATCGCGCTGTCCAGGCTGCCCTGCCGGTGGCAGCTCGCGTAGACGTCCCACACCGCCAGGCCGTGCCGGTGCAGCGCGTCGACCCGCCGGGGGTACGCGGCGTGCACGAGGTCCTCGCCCCACAACGCGGACAGGATCCGCCAGAACTGGTTGCGCGGGTGCGCGTAGTACTGCTGCGCCCGCAGCGAGGCCTCCCCCGGGAAGCTGCCGAGCACCGCAAGGCGGGCTTCGGCGGGGATGATCGGCGCCAGGCACTCGAGCCGGGTCATCGGCTGTCCTGCAGGGTTGGCTGACCTGCCCTGCCGGGCACCGGGGCAGGGAGCGATGGCTCCTGGGCGCCCACCTGCGGCGGCCCCTTCACCCACGCAGCCAACCGGGGCAAGGCGCGCAGGGCATTGGCGCTCGTCTGCGCGGCCGTCCGCGCCAGGCTCCAGCCGCGCAGTTCGGCCAGCGTGCGCGCGATGCGCGGCAGCTCGCCGGGCTCGTTGCGAAGGTGACGGCCACCGTCGCGGCGCTCGGCCGCGGTGCGGTACAGCCACTGCGGCGGGATGTCCGGCGCATCGGTCTCGAGCACCGGCGCGCAGTCGGGCAACGTCGCCGCCAGGCGCCGGATCTGCAACGCCCGCTCGTGCGTCATCGCGCCGCCGAAGCCGAGCGCGAAACCCGCTTCGACGAAGGCACGGGCTTGCTGTGCACTGCCATTGAAGGCGTGGGCGAGGCCGCCGCCGACGCGGTGGCGGCGCAGGCCGGCCAGCAGCGCATCGGCCGAGCGCCGCACGTGCAGGATGACGGGCAGCCGGTGCGCCCGGGCGAGCACCAGTTGCGCCTCGTAGAAGTGGTGCTGCCGGCTGCGGGCGGCCAGGTCGTGCACGCCTGCCACCAGGTGGTCCAGGCCGATCTCCCCCACCGCGACCAGCCGCGGGTCGTCGCGTGCGGCGTCCAGTGCAGCGTCCAGGCGCTGCAGGTCCTGCGGCGCGGCCGCGTCCGTGCACAGCGGATGGATGCCCAGCGCGTAGCATGCACCGACGCGGTGCGCGAGCGCCCGCACCGCGTCGAAGTCCGACGCACGAACCGCCGGGATGACGAGCATCGACACCCCGGCTGCGGCCGCGCGCGCCCACACCGCGTCGCGGTCGGCATCGAACTCGGGAGCGTCGAGGTGGCAGTGGGTGTCGATCCACATGGATTCACATCATGCATCGCCCGGGCAGTCGTGTTAGGGTTCCATCAGCCATGAAGCGTGCGCCGCTGCTCAGCCCCTCCCCACGCTCGGCCGCCGGGCGACGTGCGGCCCAGGCAGGCCCTGCTCCCGCCAGCCCGGTGGCGACCGCGCCCGCTTCCGGCACGCCCCCCGAACGGCGCGGCGTCGGCGTGCCGGCTGCGGGCGACACGCGGGCCGCCGCTGCGGCCACGCCCTCACGTGCCCCCGGCACCCCTGACACGCGCGGGACGGCCGCCTCGACAGCCGCCTCGACAGCTGGCTGGCGAGCCCGCATGCAGGCGCTGTGTGTGCAAGTGCGGCAGCAAGTGCTGCGGCAGGTGCGCCGCCCGGCGCTGGCGGCCTGGGCCCCTTGGGCGGTGGCCGCCGGCTTTGCGCTGCTCGCGCTGAGCCTGCTCGGCGCGCAGCGCCCTCGCGTGATCACGCAAGACGACATCGATCTCGCGGTACGCGCATCCCTCGAGAAGGAGCCCCTGCCCTCGCCGTACGCGCGCGCCGCAGCGGCCGTGGCTCCCTCGCTCGTGCGCGTGCAAGGGCTCATGAGCGACGACGACGATGGCGAGGACAACGCGCAGCGCCGGGCGCTGGAGCGCAGCCTCGGCACGGGCGTGGTCATCGTCGACAACGGCACCATCCTCACCAACCTGCACGTGGTGTGGGGTGCGCGCAAGATCCGCGTGCACTTCCACAATGGCCACGTGGCGGAGGCCCAGCTCGTGAACGTCTCGCCCGAGAACGACCTGGCCGTGCTGAAGGCCACCAGCCTGCCCGACGACCTGCAGGCCGCCACGATGCGCTCCACGGGTGACCTTCAGCCCGGCGACCAGGTCGCAGCGGTGGGCTTTCCCTTCGGCATCGGGCCGAGCGTGAGCGCCGGCGTGGTCTCGGGGCTCAAGCGCGAGTTCCGCGACCCCGAGGGCAAGAAGCTGCTGACCAACCTGATCCAGTTCGATGCCGCCGCCAACCCGGGCAATTCGGGCGGGCCACTGGTGACGATGGACGGCCACGTCGTGGGCATCGTCACGGCCATCCTCAACCCCACCGAGTCGCGCACCTTCATCGGCATCGGCTTTGCGGTGCCCATCGAGAACGCGGCCTCAGCCGTGGGTATCCACCCGTTCTGAGCGACCGTCCCGAGCGCGTCCGGACCGCCCCTCCCCCCTGCCCTCGAGCACGAGCCCGCATCGCCCCGCGATTCCTCCCCCGCATCGCCCCACCCGGAAGAACCCGATGAGTGCAGAAGCCTCCTCCACCGCCACCCTGATGGAGCGCATCCTCTACGAGGTCAAGCGCGTGGTCGTCGGACAGGACCGCTTCCTCGAGCGCGTGCTCGTGGCCATGCTGGCGCAAGGGCACCTGCTGGTGGAGGGCGTGCCCGGCCTGGCCAAGACACTGACAGTCAAGACGCTGGCGCGCGCCGTGCAAGGCAGCTTCCGGCGCATCCAGTTCACGCCCGACCTCGTGCCGGCAGACCTGGTGGGCACGCGCATCTACAACCAGAAGACGGGCGAGTTCGGCACCGCGCTCGGCCCGGTCTTCGCCAACCTGCTGCTGGCCGACGAGATCAACCGCGCACCGGCCAAGGTGCAAAGCGCGCTGCTGGAAGTGATGCAGGAGCGCCAGGTGACGATTGCCGGGCAGTCGCACCACGTGCCCGAGCCTTTCGTCGTGATGGCCACCCAGAACCCGATCGAGACCGAGGGCACCTACCCGCTGCCCGAGGCCCAGGTGGACCGTTTCATGATGAAGGTGATCGTGGACTATCCCTCCGAGGAGGAGGAGTTCGTGATCGCGCAGCGCGTCACGGGCCCCGCGGCCACTGTGCAGGCCGTGGCCGACACCGCCGAGCTGGCGGCGCTGCAGCAAGCGTGCCGCGAGGTCTACGTCGACCCCTCGCTGATCAGCCACGCGGTGCGCATCGTCGCGGCCACGCGTGCACCGGCCCGCGTGGGCCTGCCCGAGCTCGCGAAGTACCTGACCTACGGCGCAAGCCCGCGCGCCACGATCTCGTTGATCGAGGGCGCACGAGCCCTCGCGCTGATGCGCGGCCGGCGCTACGCGCTGCCGGAGGACGTCGACGACCTGGTGCACGACGTGCTGCGCCACCGGCTGGTGCTGAGCTACGAGGCGCTGGCTGAAGGTAAGTCCGCCGATGCACTGGTGGACGCCATCGTCGCCCGCGTGCCGCGGCCCGAAGCCGCCGACCCGGCGCGCGTGCCCGGGGCGGACGTAGGCGCAGGGGCTCCTGACGCCGTCCCCGCCGCTGCTGGCGCGTCCCAGGGTGGGTAGAGCCATGGGTGGAGCCTCGGCCGGCCCGGCGACGACCGCGGCCTTGCTGCAGCGGCTGGAGTGGACGGTGCTCAAGCGGCTGGACGGCCTGCTGCAGGGCGACTGGCGCACGCTGCGCCGCGGCCACGGCGTGGACCTGGCCGACCTGCGCGAATACCAGCTGCACGACGACGTGCGCCACATCGACTGGAACGTGACCGCACGGCTTCAGGTGCCGCACGTGCGCCAGTTCCACGAAGACCGTGACCTCACCTGCTGGTTCCTGCTCGACCTGTCGGGCAGCGTGGATTTCGGCTCGGCCGACACCACCAAGCTCGCCGTGGCCACGGGTTTCGTGGCCGCGCTCGCGCGCGTGCTCACGCGCCACGGCAACCGGGTGGGTGCCCTCTTGTACGGATCGCACGTGGACACCGTGCTGCCGCCCGGCACCACGCGGCTGCACGTGCTGAACCTGCTGGCGCGGATGCGCGCCCCACGGCCTGCGGCGCGTGACGCGCCGCGCGGCACCGCACTGGCCGAGTTGCTGCGCGCAGGTGAAGCCGCCGCACGCAGGCGCGGCCTCGTCTTCGTCGTCTCCGATTTCATCAGCGCACCGGGCTGGGAGGCACCGCTCGCGCGCCTGGCCATGCGCCACGAGGCGGTGGCCGTGCGCCTGTTCGACCCGCTGGAGCGCGAGCTGCCGGAGCTCGGGCTCGTCACGGTGGAAGATGCCGAGACGGGCGAGCAGCTCTTCATCGACAGCGGCGACCCGGCCTTCCGGGCCCGCTACGCCGAGCTCGCGCTGAGACGCGAGCAGGAGGTGCGCGAGGCGCTTGCCCGCTGCGGCGTCGACACGCTGGAGCTGGCCACCGACGACGACCTGCTCGAGTCCTTGTTGCGCGTGAGCCAGATGCGGCGCCAGCGCGCCCGGCTGCGGGCCTCGGCACGGCTGCCCGCCGCCTTGCGACACGTGGAGGTGGCACGATGAGCTTCCAATGGCCCTCGCTGCTGTGGGCGCTGCTGGCGGTGCCCGCGCTGGTGGCGCTGTACGTGTGGCTGCTGCGCCGGCGCCGGCGCAGCACCGTGCGGCTGAGCAGCCTGGCCGTGGCGCGCGCGGCCCTGGGCCGCGGCCCGGGTTGGCGGCGCCACGTGCCGCCCGCGCTGCTGCTGGCCGCGCTCACGGTGCTGCTCTTCGCACTCGCCAGGCCGATGGCGGTGGTGAGCCTGCCGCTCGCGCAGCGCACGATCATGCTCGCGATGGACGTCTCGGGCTCGATGCGCGCGGCCGACGTCAAGCCGAACCGCCTCGTCGCCTCCCAGGAAGCGGCCAAGGCCTTCGTGGGCAAGCTGCCGCGCGACGTCAAGGTGGGCATCGTCTCCTTCGCGGGCACGGCCGCAGTCGTGCAGGCCCCCACCACGAGCCGGGAAGACGTGATCGCCGCCATCGACCGCTTCCAGCTGCAACGCGGCACCGCCACCGGCAGCGGCATCGTGCTCTCGCTGGCCACGCTCTTTCCCGACGACGACATCGAGATCGCGCAGATCACCGGCCAGCGTCCGATGCCCTCGCCACTGGGCGAGAAGAAGCCGAAGAAGGAACGCGCCAAGGTCGAGCCCGGCAGCTACCGGGCCGGCGCGATCATCATGCTCACCGACGGCCAGCGCACCACCGGGCCCGACCCGGTGGAGGCCGCGAAGATGGCCGCCGAGCGCGGCGTACGCGTCTACACGGTGGGCGTGGGCACCACGGCAGGCGAGACCATCGGCTTCGAAGGCTGGAGCATGCGCGTACGCCTGGACGAGGAGACCCTCAAGCAAGTCGCCACGATGACGATCGCCGAGTACTTCCATGCCGCCACGGCCGACGACCTGATGAAGGTCTACGAGGCCTTGTCGAGCAAGCTTGTCGTCGAGCGCAAGGAGACCGAGATCACCGCGCTGCTGGCGGGCCTCGCGGCGGTGCTGGTCGCTCTGGGCGCAGGGCTGTCGATCGCCTGGTTCGGGCGCGTGGTCTGAGCCAGCGCGAGGCCGCCCGCAGCCGGCACCCGCACGGCGCGCCTGGGCCTCGCCCGATCTGCGTGGCTTCTGCCGAGGTTTTCGGCGGCTCGGCCCGCAGGCACCCGTCACACACTGCCTGCATCGCCGGAGTTCGGCGCCGGATGCGCGGGGAAGGGCCTCGCGCCAGGCGCATGCCGGCCGGGAGCGTCGCCATGATCGACCAAAGCCAGACCCCGGGCCTGCGGGCCTTCGTGCAGATGTATGCCGCCGACAACCGCGCTGCGCGCGACATCGGGCCCGTGATCGGCGAGCGCTACGAGATCTGCGAGCACCTGGCCCGGGCACTGGCCCGCCAGCTCGAGGACATGCAGCACACCACCGGCGTGCCCGCGCACGCGGTGCGCGACCGTGTGCAGGCAGGGCTGCTGCGCCAGGAGTCGATCGTCACGCCGGCCGAGGCGCAGTGGGTCATGCTCCGCCTGTCGAGCCTGCTGGAGGAGTTCTGACGCCCGGCCCCGCGGTCGCGGCATCGGCCGCCTCGACGATCATCTGCACGCGCGTGCGACCGTTCCAGTCGTCGCGCGCGAGCCGGTAGGCAAGCCGCACCACCTCGGGCAGTGGCTCGCTGCGCTGGAACCAGACGCCCTCGCGCAGGTCCTCGCCTACGCGCAGGCGCAACCGCAGGTGCCGCTCCTTGACGATCGACTGGTGCAGCACGCGCACCTCGTCGCAGAACAGGGGCGCCTCGAAGCCCGGGCCCCACACCTGTTCGTCGAGCATCTGCGCCGTCTCGGCCGTGAACCAGGCGGCGTCGAGCGGGCCGTCGTGCACGAGCGTGCGCTCGAGCGTGGCCGCATCGAGCCATTCCCGTGCCACCGCGTCCAGGGCCTCGCGGAAGGCCTCGAAGCCCTGCGGCTCGAGCGTGGCCCCCGCGGCCATCGCGTGGCCGCCGAAGCGACGCAGCACGCCCGGTGCGCGCTTGCTCACGAGATCGAGGGCGTCGCGCAGGTGAAACCCCGTGATCGAGCGGCCGCTGCCCTTGAGCAGCCCGTCCGCACCACGGGCAAAGACGAAGGTGGGCCGGTGCAGGCGGTCCTTCAGGCGTCCGGCGACGATGCCCACCACGCCCTCGTGGAAGCGCTCGTCGAACAGCGCGACTGCCCCCGGCGGCGGGGCATCGGCACCGGACCGGGCGAGCCAGGGCGCCACGAGCGCCTCGGCCTGCTCGCGCATGCCAGCCTCGACTTCCCGCCGCTGGCGGTTGATGGCGTCGAGCTCGGCGGCGAGTTGCGCCGCGCGTGAGGAGTCCTCGGTGAGCAGGCACTCGATGCCGAGCGTCATGTCCGCGAGCCGCCCCGCGGCGTTGATCCGCGGGCCGAGCGCGAAGCCGAAATCGAAGGCCGCCGCACGTGCCGGCTCACGCCCGGCCACCGCGAAGAGCGCGGCCACCCCCGGCTGCATTCTCCCCTGACGGATGCGGCGCAGGCCCTGGGCCACCAGGCGCCGGTTGTTCGCATCCAGCCGCACGACGTCGGCCACCGTGCCCAGCGCCACCAGGTCGAGCAGTGCATCCAGGCGCGGCTGCGGCTCGGCGCCGTAGCGGCCGCGCGCGCGCTGCTCGGCACGCAAGGCGAGCAGCACGTAGAACATCACGCCCACCCCGGCCAGGGACTTGCTCGGGAAGGCATCGCCGGGCTGGTTCGGGTTGACGATCACGTCGGCCGCGGGAAGCTCGACCGACTCGCCGCGTCGCGCAGGCAGGTGGTGGTCGGTGACGAGCACGGCCATGCCGAGCGACCGCGCATGCGCCACGCCCTCCAGGCTTGCGATGCCGTTGTCCACGGTCACGAGCAACTCGGCGCGCTGCGCGCGGGCGAGCTCGACGATGGCCGGCGTCAACCCGTAGCCGTGCACGCTGCGGTCGGGCACCACGTAGCCGAGAGAGCCCGGCTGCGCACCCAGCAGGCGCAGTCCGCGCAGTGCCACCGCGCAGGCGGTCGCACCGTCGCAGTCGTAGTCGGCGACGACGACGATGCGCCGCCCGGCCTGCAGCGCGTCATCCAGCAGCCGCGCCGCCTCGGCGCAGCCCTGCAGCTGCGCAGGCGGCAGCAGCCGGGCCGGCGAGTCGTCCACCTCCTCGGCCGCCCGCACCCCACGGGCGGCCAGCAGCCGCGCCAGCAGGGGATGCAGCCCCGCCTGCTCGAGGGCATGGCTCGCCCGCGGGGGCACGTCCCGGCGCAGCAGGCGCGGCGCGTTCACAGCCGCTCCAGCCACTCGGCCGGGGTACGGCCCACGCCGGTCCCGCGCGCGAGCACATCGAGGTGTCCCACCAGGGGCAGGCGCGCCAGCCGGTCGGCGAGGCGGCCGAGGCCACCGCGCAGGGCCGGGCCGAGCGTGCGCGCGCGGCGTTCGCCGCACAGCGTCACCCGCACGGGCTCGCCCCGCGCCGCCCGCTGCGCGCAGGCGGCCAGCGGCCCGGCGTCCAGCGCGAGCCAGGCCTGTGCCCACGCCGCCCAGTCTTCGGCAAGCGCAGGCCCGCGCAACCGGGCATCCACCTCCAGACCGGCAGGCCAGCTCACGGGGCCGGCGCGGCCACAGCCGCTCCACCACACCGAGTTCACCACCAGCTCGCCACGGTCCTCGCGCGCCTCGTTCAAGGGGTGGCCGTGCCACAGCATCTGCGCCTCGCTTTGCAGCCGTCGCAACCAGCGCGCCCGGACATCGGCCGGCAGCCAGGGGTCGACGTTGCGTCCAGCCACGCGCTCCACCGAGGCCGCGGGCAGCCCGTCGAAGTCCGGGTGGCAGGCAAGCCAGCGGTCGGGCGCCGCGTAGTACAGCGCCATGCCCTCGGGCTCGAAGATCGGGCGCAGGCTGTCCAGGAATGCACGCGAGGTGGCCTCGTCCAGGCCGATCGCCGCCGGATCGACCATCGACACCTGCTCGGTGCCTAGCTGCCAGTGCACCGGGCTGAGCCACGCCCAGGCCCCATCCGCGCCGGGCAGGCCGAGGCGCGAAGCCTCCACGGCCGCCAGCGGCCAGCAGCCATCCGCGGCCCGAAGCCCGAGGGCCCGGCCCAGGGCCCGCTCGTGCGGCGGGGTGAGCGTGGTCTCCAGCGCGAGGTCGCCCACCTCCCCGGAATCTCCTTCCACCCGGTCCGCGCCGAAGGCAGCGTGCGCGTCCTCGGCCTGCCCCCACTCGAGTTGCGCGGCCAGTGCCGCCAGGCGTGGCAGCCGCAGCGCGGGCAGCACGGCACGGGCGCCCGGCGAGATGGCCGACGCGAAAGGAACGATCAGGTGCATGGCGACCGATTATCCCGGGCGCCCTCGGGTAGCATCGGCCCCCCATGGACGGCACCCGCCCTTCCCTTCCGGCCACGGCGACCTCCGGTGCGTCCTGGCCCTTCGAACTGCAGATCGGCTGGCGCTACACGCGAGCCGGCCGCGGCGGGCGGCGCAACGCGTTCATCTCCTTCATCTCCGCCGTCTCGATCCTCGGCATCGCGCTCGGCGTGGCCGCGCTCATCATCGTGCTTTCGGTGATGAATGGCTTCCAGAAGGAGGTGCGAGACCGCATGCTGGGCGTCATTCCGCACATCGAGGTGTTCAGCGCCGACGGCCAGGCGCTGCCCGACTGGCGGGCCGTCGAGCGGGCCGCTCGCGCGAACCCGCAGGTCCAGGGCGCGTCGCCCGCGGTCACCGCACAGGTGCTGGTGGCCCGCGGCGAGACGATGCGCGGCGTGCTGGTGCGCGGCATCCTGCCCGCGCAGGAAGCCACCGTCACCGAGCTCGCCGCGCGGCTGCGCGACACCACCCTCGCCAGGCTGCAGCCCGGAGCCTGGCAGATCGTGCTCGGCGCCGAGCTGGCGCGTGCACTGGGCGTGCAGCCAGGCGACCAGGTGACGCTCGTCTCGCCCGGCGGGCAGGTCACGCCCGCCGGCGTGGTGCCGCGGCTGAAGCCCTTCACGGTGGCCGGCGTCTTCGAGGCCGGGCATTTCGAGTACGACAGCGCTCTCGCGCTCGTGCACCTGGACGACGCGCAGCGGCTGCTCCGCCTGGAAGGGCCGAGCACGGTGCAACTGCGCCTGGCCGACCTGCAGCAGGCACGCCGCGTGGCCGCCGACCTCGTGGGTGCACTGCCGCCAGGCGTGGTGGTGCGCGACTGGACCCGCACCAACCGCACCTGGTACGAAGCGGTGCAGATCGAAAAGCGCATGATGGGCATCATCCTCACGCTGATCGTGGCGGTGGCCGCCTTCAACCTCGTGAGCACGCTCGTGATGACGGTGACCGACAAGCAGGCCGACATCGCGATCCTGCGCACCCTCGGGGCGAGCCCGCCGTCGATCATGGCGATCTTCGTCGTGCAGGGGGCGCTGGCGGGCATCCTGGGCACGCTCTCGGGCGTGGGGCTCGGGCTGCTCGTGGCCTTCAACGTCGATGTGATCGTGCCGGCCATCGAGCGTGCGCTCGGCGTGGCCTTCCTGCCCGGCAGCATCTACCTGATCAGCACGATGCCGAGCCAGCCGCTTGCCTCGGACGTCGTGCCCATCGCGCTCGTCTCGCTCGGCCTGGCCTTTGCGGCCACGCTCTACCCGAGCTGGCGCGCCAGCCGCGTGAACCCGGCCCAGGCACTTCGGCATGAGTGAATCGACGCCTTCGCCGCGCCCGGCAGTCGCACTGGGGTCGGTGACCGTGGCCGACGCCCCGCCAGGCCCGGCTGAAGGCGATGCGGTGCTCGTCGCAGAGGGGCTGCACAAGCGCTTCGTCGAGGGCTGCGGCGCACAGCGCCTGGACGTGAGCGTGCTGCGCGACGTGAGCCTGCGCGTTCAGGCCGGCGAAACCCTCGCCGTCGTCGGGCCGTCCGGGGCCGGCAAGAGCACGTTGTTGCACGTGCTCGGCGGGCTCGAGGCGCCGAGCGCGGGCCGCGTGGCGTTGATGGGCCGGCCGTGGGCGTCGATGAACGCGGCCGAGCAGGGGCGCTGGCGCAACCGCCACCTGGGCTTCGTCTACCAGTTCCACCACCTGCTGCCCGAGTTCAGCGCACTCGACAACGTGGCCATGCCCTTGCGCATCCGCCGCCAGGCCGTGCCCGAGGCCCAGGCCCAGGCGCGCGAGATGCTGGACCGCGTGGGTCTGGGCCTGCGCGTGGCGCACCGCCCGGCCGAGCTGTCGGGCGGCGAGCGCCAGCGCGTGGCCATCGCCCGTGCGCTGGTCACGCGGCCGGCCTGCGTGCTGGCCGACGAGCCCACCGGCAACCTCGACCGCGGCAGCGCCGATGTGGTGTTCCAGCTGATGCTGGCGCTGGCGCGCGAGCGCGGCACCGCCTTCGTGATGGTGACGCACGACCCGGCGCTGGCTGCGCGCTGCGACCGCCAGCTGTCGCTGCGCGCCGGGCGGCTCGATCCGCCGTCGGGCTGAGTGCGGCGGGGTGGGGCGGGGTGGGGCGCGGGGCGCCCGCCGCCGTCCCGCGGCGGGCATGCCCGGCTGCAGCGGCCGGCGCGCCGATGGTAGAAACGCCGCATGCGTGCCGATGAGCCTCCCGCCACCGACCGCCCGTCAGAGGCTGTCCCCGCTGTTCCCGCTGTTCCCGCTGTTCCCGCTGTTCCCGCTGTTCCCGCTGTTCCTGCCGTCCCCGATGCGGCTCCGGCGCCGGTC